>NZ_CP036348.1:2467898-2776386 GCF_007753095.1 Rosistilla carotiformis | reverse complement strand
AACTGCCACTATGCGACCAGCGAGATGTTGATCAACGAATTGATTCGGCACAACAAACCGTTCGACATGTGGGCCTACCCGAACCGCTCGCACAGCATCTCCGAAGGGAAAAATACGACTCGGCATTTGCGAGCGTTGATGACGCGGTACTTGAACGACAAACTTCCGGCGGGCGGACGATAACGCTCGATGGAGTTTCAACCGACGTCGACGCTCGACTTGTTTTTTACAGGCGGCCGACCTAACCTGGGCTCCGCATGAGCGAGACGCCCACAAACCCGCCGGTTCCCGAAATCAGCCGCTTCCTGTTGCGCGGCTTTCGTCGCTACAGTCGGCGGATGATTCGTAAGCAGTTCCACGCGGTGGCGATGCTGCGCGAAGGCCTTGCTGCTGTCCGTGGCATCGCGCCGAATCAACCGTTGATCGTTTACGGAAACCATCCCGGATGGTGGGATCCGTTGGCCGCACACCTCGTTTGCGAAACCTGTTTTCCCGATCGCGACTTCTTCGCTCCGATCGATGCGGCGGCGCTGCAGCGTTACCGGATCCTCGCTCGCTTGGGCTTTTACCCGCTGGAAATGGGAACCGCCACGGGTGCTGCAAGCTTTCTTCGCTGCAGTCGTGCGATCTTGGATCGTCCCGCCGCTTCGCTCTGGTTGACTCCCGAAGGCCGCTTCTGCGACCCTCGCGATCGCTCCGCCGAACTGATGCCCGGCCTGGCCCATTTGTGCAGCCGATTCGAACGAGGCGCGATCGTCCCGTTGGCGATCGAGTACCCGTTTTGGGAGGAACGACTTCCCGAAATGCTTGTGGCTCTCGGCGATCCGATCGACGTCGCCGCGCATCGCGACATGAACAAGTCGGACTGGAGAGGACTGTTGACGCAGCGGCTTCGAGGGACGCAAGATCAGCTCGCCCGCGTGGCGATCGATCGCGATACCAAAGCCCTGGAGATCGTCCTTCGCGGCGGGCGTGGTAGCGGAGCGGGCTACGACATGGCGCGGCGAGTCCGTTCGCTGTTCAGCGGCACGCGGTACCAAGCATCTCATGGCGGAAAACTACAGTGATCGCGATCGTCTTGGCTAGCCTCTGTTTGCTGTTAACCGGTATTCCCGCCGCAATGATCGCTTGGAATCTTTGCTGTTTCCGCCGCTTGCCGACGCAGGTCGACGATCGTCCAACGCCGGTCAGCGTGTTGATCCCGGCGCGAGACGAAGCCGCGGGGATCGCGGCGACCTTGGAACATCTGTTGGCCAGCGAGGGCGTCGAGTTGGAGGTCGTTGTCCTGGACGACGATTCCCAAGACGCGACCGCAGCGATTGTTGCGGAGATCGCCGATAAGGACTCGCGACTGCGGATCGCCCATGGCAGCAAGCTGCCACGCGAATGGAACGGCAAGCAGTTTGCCTGTTGGCAGCTATCGAAGCTGGCTCGCCACGATCGTTGGTTGTTTTTGGATGCCGATGTCCACGTCGAACCCGACGCGATCGCTAGGCTCTCGCACTGCATGGACCGCCGCGCGGGCCAGGCGCAACCGCTAGCCCTTTTAAGCGGCTTCCCGCATCAGGAAACCGTCGGCTGGATCGAAACGGCGATCGTGCCGCTGATGCATTTTGTCCTGCTGGGATTCCTGCCGATCTGGCGAATGCAGCGCGTCACCGATCCCTCCTACGCCGCGGGCTGCGGGCAGATCTTCATGACCGACCGCCAAGCGTATGAATTGGCGGGCGGTCACGCCGCGATCGCTCGATCGCGGCACGATGGGATCAAATTGCCGAGAGCGTATCGGCAGGCGGAGTTGATGACCGACGTGATCGATGGGACTGATCTGGCGAGCGTTCGGATGTACCGCAGCGGGGCGGAGGTGTTTGATGGCGTGATCAAAAACGCCGACGAAGCGCTCGCCCGCCCGGCGTTGATCGTCCCTGTGACGCTCTTCTGCTTGGCACCGCTTGCCGCGGCGATCGCTATGATCGGGTTTACGATCGCGGGAGCATGGATTGCCAGTGCGATCGCGGCGTTTGCTTTTTGTATCGCAACGCTGTCGCGAGTCGCTTCGGTCCGACGGTTTCGCCAGCCACTATCGTCGGCTTGGCTGCATCCCTTTGCGTTGGTGCTGTTTGCCGGGCTGCAATGGATCGCGTTGTGGCGGCACAGCCGCGGTCGCCGAGTTGCGTGGCGCGGCCGCATTGAATCATAGTTTCGTTGTTTTCCTGTGGCGATGCCGGTTGGTAGATTGTCGTCGACATCGTCTTACCGCAAGCGAACCCAAGACATGCTGGAAACCATCAAAATCGCTCGGCCTGGATTCTGGCCAACGCATGTCTGGTTCTACCTGCTTCCGTTTGCGGGGCGTGACATGTTCGGATCGACTCCGTTTTGGCTCGGCTGCTTTTACGTCAGCTTTCCTCTTGGCTTGCTGTTGTATGGTTGGAACGACCTGGGCGACTACGTTAGCGATCGCTGCAATCCGCGAAAGGACAGCTGGCTGTTTGGCGGGCGTCCCGACGAAGCGATGCGGCAACGGTTGCCATGGATCATCGCCGCGGTGCAGGTCCCGTTTCTGATCGCATTTGTGATCATCGGCGGCTGGTGGATGCTGCTCTGGTTCGCCGCGGTGCTACTGACCAACGCGACCTACAACACGCTCGGCTTCAAGCGCCTGCCGGTCTTGGATCTACTGAATCAGATCGGCTACCTATTGATCTTTCTCCTGGGCAGTTGGCTCTGTGGCGTACCTCAGTTGAATGCGGCGACGATGGTCTTCAGCGCGTTGTTTGCGATGCAGAGTCATCTGTTTGGCCAGTTGATGGATATCGAAGAGGACCGCATCGCCGAGCGTCATAACACCGCGATCACGCTCGGCGCGGTCCCGTCGAAGTGGTTGTTGGTCGGGATCATGCTGGTCGAGGTCGCGATCTCGTGGACCTACTTCCAATCGCCGATCGTCGCGGGATTCATGTTCGCCGGCGCGATCTTCTTCAGTCTCGATGCACTCGCCGGCCCCAAACAATACCCGCCCCTGTTCACCAAGCTCTTTTTCGTCGCCTGGAACCTAATCGTGATCGCCACCATGCACTTCGTCTGGCGCTACGGCGTCTTCCTCGTCGATTGATCCAGCACAACGAACGCCCCCAGAATCGATCGAACCACGCCCCAATTGCTCCTTCCGTTTATCAACGGCATACCAAAATTTGCATGGTTTGGCGAAGCGTGTGGTTTCGAAATCTGAAACGAAACCGCCAAACGGCAGCGACGCATATTGGCATCCCACACATCCCCAAACGGCGGAATCCCGCCGAAGGCTTGGCCGTCGCTTCAGCCAAAAGAGGCGGTTGACGCTGGAAATCGCGGTACTATCATGTGACTCGTTCGTGGTGACTTGCGGTGCTTCTGCACTGCGAGCGAACAGGGAACTCCGGTGAAAAACCGGGACGGTCCAGCCGCTGTGAACTGCTTCGAGTGCCAACGCATTCGATTCGATGCTCCTTCTACCGAAGTGCCATTGCTTGGAATTCCAGGCGAGAAGGCTGTGAGTATTCGAAAGGCAGTGAGTCAGAAGACCTACCACGCGCAAGACGATTGAGTGCCTTCTTGGATTGAGGCGGTCGTTGCAATGTGTTCTGTCCCCAATTGCTCGTGCAATCACGGCCGTTTCGTCGTTTGCGCCGCGTGGTGTCGTCATAACACATTGATTTGTTTCATCGTTTGTCGATACGTTCCCGCCTCTCCTTAGCCGCTGCGCGCTCACACTTTCTGAAAATCGAATACGGTTCTCAGTAGACAGGGAAGCTGCGCGCCGAGGTTTCGTGGCGAAGCGTGTTTCGACGCAGCAGCGAAGGGATCGGGACAGAGATGCCCAGCGTGAAGGAACCACCAATTGCATCGCCGTGCACCAATCGGTGCCGGTTGGATTGCCAAGCGATTTGCAGCGGATGCGGCCGCACGAAAGATGAAATCACCGGTTGGTCAGCCGCCTCGCCGGCGGAGCAACTGACAATCGTTCGGCTCGCGAAATTGCGTCAGCCCAAATTCCAAGCGGCCGGATTCACCTTGATCGAATTGCTTGTTGTGATCGCGATCATCGGAATCTTGGTCGCCCTGCTGTTGCCGGCCGTTCAAGCAGCTCGCGAAGCCGCTCGCAAGATGAGCTGCAAGAACAACTTGCGTCAGCAGGGAATCGCGTTGCACAACTACCACGACGTGCATCAAACGCTGCCAACCGGATGTATCGAGTGGCGGTCGTGGGGCGCACCGCCAACGCAGCGACAATTCGCTTGGTCGGCGATGCTGTTGCCCTTCTTGGAACAACAAAACGTCCATGCCCAAATCGATTGGTCGCTGCCGTACGACGCTCCTGAAAATCTGCCCGCCGCGTCGACGCGGCTGAGCGTCTACGAATGCCCCACGGCGATCGAGCGTCCCGCGACGCGGGGCAGGTCCGATTACGGCGGCATCTACGGCGAGCGGATGGTCGATCGCGATCCGGAAGATGGCCTCTTCTTGTACGAGCGGTCGGTGCGGTTTCGCGACATCCGCGATGGGCTCACGCAAACGCTCGCAGTCGCCGAAGACGTCGGCGGCCCGGACAGCGAATGGATCAATGGCCGCAACGTCTTTGTGCAGGCCTACGGAATCAACGATCCCGACGCCTGGATCGGCGACAACGAGATCCGCAGTCTGCATAGCGGAGGGGCAACCGTGCTGTTTGCCGATGGCCGAACGATCTTGATGGCCGAAACGATCGATAAACAGCTGCTTGGAAAACTGATCACTCGCGGCAAGGGCGAAGTGGTCGACTCCAGCGCCTACTGATTTTTAACCCTCGATGGAATGCTTGGCTGCCGACTTGCGACGCAGCTCGCGATTCCATCGACCACTGAATTCCACAACTCTGACGAAACCACAACAATGAAAATTCAACTGCTTGCCTTGATGATCTCGCTCGCTTCGGCGGCACCTTCTTTTGCCGACATCGTAATCGATTTCGATGAACTGTCCGGATACACCGACTCCACTGCCGACGGTAGCTATTTGAACGGCTACGGTTTTGGAGCCGCTACCGGCAGCTGGACTTCCGGTGGCGCGACTTTCGGGACAAACCAATGGGGGCCGGGATGGAGTTACTCCAACGTTGACAACACGACCATGGCGGACTACACCAACCAGTTCGCAGCGTATCCAGGAACTGGTGTTGGCGGCATGGGCAATTACGTGATCGGGACGACGTTTTCCCCAAACGGCGCCTACTTCAACCTGTCGGCCAATCTGCAAGCGAAGTCGATCGCCGTCGCCAATTCAACCTATGCCGCTCTTTCGATGCTCAACGGCGATGGTTTTGCCAAGCCGCACGGCGGAGATACCGGAAGCGACCCCGATTACTTCCGCGTCACCTTCACCGGCTTTGAACAAGCCGATGTCGGCGGAGCGAGTACCGGAAGCGTCGAGTTCTACTTGAGCGATTTCCGATTTAGCGACGACTCGTTGGACTACATCGTCGAGGACTGGCAGACCGTCGATCTGACGGGATTGGGCGACGCGCGTTCGATCGGGATCACGTTGGACGGCAGCGACGTCGGCAGTTACGGACTCAACACGCCCGCTTACGTGGCGATCGACAATCTTGCCGTCACCGCAGCCGTTCCCGAACCGGGAAGCATGGCGATGCTGTCGGTTGCCTTGGTCGCCGGCGGAATCGCCCGGCGACGTCGCAGCAAACGACAGCAGAAAATGAAAACCAGCTGACCTCAGCCGGGACGCTCCGTCGGCTAGCTCTGCGGCTTCAGTTCCTTGATCCGCAGATTGCGGAAGCGGTAGGTCTGCCCTTTTTCGCCGTGGTGTTGAATCGCGATGAAGCCACTCGCATCGGTGTCGTCTTCGATCTCGGTCGTGACGACGCCGTTGACCTCGATCTTCAGCGAGTCGCCTTGGCAAGTGATTCGGTACTTGTTCCAGCCGTTGCGGTCCAACGCGCCGGCGACTTCGGGCTTTTTAAAGTAGGCTTGCGATTCCTCGGCATGCTCCAAGAACTTTGCTTCTTTGGTGCGGCCCTTGATGCTCGGCCAGATCCATCCGCGGCGACTCTCGTCATACAGACCGCCCGACCAGCGGCGATCCGATCCATCGCATTCGGCTTGGTAACCGTAGACCTTGTTCTTTTCGGAGTGACAGCGGAACATGAAGCCCGAATTCGCTTGCCCCTCGGGGATCATCACCTCGCCTTCGAAAACAAAATCGCCGTATTTCTTGTCGGTGACCAGGAAAAATTTCTTCGACGCTGTCAGATGGATCTCGCCGTCGACGACGTTGACTTCGCCCCATTCATACGGATTGTTCCAGCCGCTGGTGTCTTCGCCGTTAAAGAGGTCGGTCCATTGATCGTCATCCTGTCCGATCGCCGCGCCGGAGATCAGGAAGGCCGAGAGCAGCAGGGCTGCGATGTTGGTCGTTGCTTGCATGCGAATCGTGTTTCTCTAAGAGTTGATAAAAAAGGAGCGTGCCGTGCGCACGCGCTCGTAGGGGTGAGTTGCTTATTGTAGTCGCCCAGTCAACGTTTGTAGGGATCCGTCCACTCTAACGCTCAAGTTGTCTCGGCGATCGCTTCGTCGCTACGATCCCCGCGAGGGGACAAACGCACAAATTGCAGTCCCATTCTCCGTAGCACCCACAGGCTCAACATACACCCGACAACTTGGGACACCGCCAAGACGAGTCGAGGCACAAGTTCAGCTCCCACCGCGACCGGGAAGGGATTGCTGGAGATCATTTGATAGATCGCTAGATTGACGACCATAAGCGCCGCATAGACGCAAACGCCCAGAACCAATCGGATCCAAACGCGACGCTCCCGCATCCAAATCAAAAACAGGATCGTCCCCCACAGCACCGCCGCGCTAAGCACGGTCGTGACCAGGACGACCAGTAGCGTGGGGGCGACCGCCGCGCTCGTTCCCAGTTGCAGCGATTGATAGACCCGGTTGAGTGGTCGAGCGATCGCCATCACGACGGCGACCAAGCCGATCCATCCGAACAGTTCGGCGATCGTGATCGGCTGTTTTACAGGCAGTTGGGGGAGTCCCGCGTCGACAAGACAATATCCCGTGATCCGCCGGAGCAGGACAAAACCGCCGATCGCCAGGATGAATCGCATCAGGTCCCATCCCACCTGCAGCACCGCGATCTGCGAATATTGGAACTCTAAAAATTCGCGGACATTATAGAGTTGAAGCAGCGTCGGCACCTCGCAGGCGATCAAGCCTAGCAACAGATATCCGATCACGGGCCAGCCTTGCCGCCCCAGCACCGGATACCGCCACGCGATCCAAATCGGCACGATCAGATAGTAGAAGAACTGTATGCCGCTCAGAAAATAGCTCAGCAGGCCGATCCACACGTTCTGGATCGTGTATTCGTTGACCAATTGGCTGCCAAAGCTGAGAGCGGCCAAGCTGGCCGGACCAACGGTTGCTAGCAACAACACAAATCGTTCGGCGCTCCGTTGTCGATCGACCGACTCCGATTCCGCCCGATCGTCGCTGAGGCGCGTTGGTTGAGGTGAATCGTCAGCGGGCGTTTCGTCTGCGGTCATCGTTTTCTCGTCACGGCAATCGGAAGTTCATTTGTCGACAAACGGAAACCGGCTGCCGCGAGCATCGATTGTAAGTGATTTGGTTCTCCGCCTGCGATTGCAATGCATGCAATTGGTTCTAATCTTCCACCACTCGCCCGAAACGCTAGCGTTCGACCGCGACGCCGGAAGCCGTTGGATTTGCAAGCATTATTTATGCCCGGTTCGCGTTGTGGCGAACGGATCAAATGAATAGACTCCGCTTCGTATGTCGATAGACAAACGTTAGACCATTCGACTCCGATCAAGGATGATCCATGAGTGCCCAACCAATCCCCAAGCCTGCGGGCGATTGCGCGAACGATTCGCTAGCCGCCGCGACGCCGATCGAACAATTGCGATTCGCTCGCAATGTGATCCGTGTCGAGGGACAACACCTGACCCGATTGGCGGCTGAGATCGACCAAAGGATTGTCGCCGCTGCAAATCAATTGCTCGCCTGCAAAGGTTCGGTGATCATCTCGGGAATCGGCAAAGCGGGAATCATCGGGCAGAAGCTGTCGGCGACGCTATCGAGCACCGGCACGCGGTCACACTTCCTGCATTCAGCCGAAGCGGTTCACGGCGACTTGGGCAAGGTCCAAGCTGACGACGTGGTCGTGCTGCTTTCGCACAGCGGCAAGACCGAAGAGGTCGTCCGCCTGCTGCCCGCCCTGTCGGCTCAATCGCAGTCGTTGATCGCAATCACCGCCTCGGCCAACAGTCCTCTCGGGCAAGGCGTCGACCTCGTGATCGAGATCGGTTCGACGCAGGAGGTCTGCACACTGGGACTCGCACCATCGACAAGCACCACGGCGATGCTGGCGGTCTGCGATGCATTGGCACTGCTGACCAGCGAACTCCGCGGATTCACCTCCAGCGATTTCGCTCGCTACCATCCCGGCGGCAGCCTCGGACAAAAACTCTCTTCCGTCGACGACGTGATGCGACCGGTTGGGCAATGCCGGATCGCATCGGACAGCACTTCGGTCCGCGACGTGTTGGTGATGAACAGCAAATCGGGAAGACGATCCGGCGCGGTGATGCTGACCGATCAAGAGGGACGCCTGTCGGGAATCTTTACCGACAGCGATTTGGCTCGTCTGTTGGAACGCCGTCGCGAGCGAGCGTTGGACGGGCCGATTGTCGAAGTGATGTCGAGCCAGGTGACGCGCGTCCGCAGCGGTTCGTTGCTCGCCGACGCGATTCAAATCCTCGCCCAGCGAAGGATCAGCGAACTGCCAGTCACCGATGCAAATCAACGACCCGTTGGTCTGATCGACATCACCGACATCGTCAGTTTGTTGCCTAACGACGAACCGAATCCGCCTCAGATCCTGCCCATGCGTCCCCAGGTTTGAACAACATTGAGTATGAAATCGGATAGCGAAATCGCAGCTCCCATTAAGTTGATCCTGTCGGATGTCGACGGCGTGTTGACCAATGGGCAGATCATCTACGACGCGGCGGGCTTCGAAACGAAAGCCTTCCATGTCCGCGATGGCTTGGGGATCAAGCTGTGGCAGCGAGCGGGGTTCTCGTTTGGGATCATCACCGCACGGAACAGCGAGATCGTTACGCGTCGCGCCGAGGAACTGGGGATCACCGGCCTGCGGCAAGGCTGCCAACAGAAGTGGGACGCAGCCGTCGAACTGATGCAGGAGGCGGGATGTGGCCCCGAGCAGACGGCTTACATTGGCGACGACCTGCCCGATCTGGCGGTCATGACACGTGTCGCTTTACCGGTTTGTGTTTCCGACGCGGCCAGCGATGTACGCAAGGCGGCGACCTGGATCACTAAGCTGCCCGGCGGAACGGGAGCCGTCCGCGAAATGATCGAACGCTTGCTGCACGCTAAATCAAAATGGGATTCGCTGGTCGTTCAGCGTTAGGATCGGGATGCCCACTTCACCGTTGGATTTTATCAAAGCGCTTGTGGTCTGCTTGTTGGCAGCCTGGGGCTACGATTATGCAATCGCGCCAGCGTTGGTGGGGCAAAAGCAGCTTGCCGAGATCCCGATCCGCGCGCCATCGGACGTCGGCGATTCGAAGATCGCTGAATATTTCAAACCGGGATCGTGGCAGCGAGAATCGCCCAAGCAGATCGAGACCGAGATCGGTGTGCTGTTATTCAAAGACTGGCAACGGTTGAGCGATAATCGCTGGAAGCTGTCTCCCGTCACGCTGTTGCTGCGCAGCGAAGATTCGGGGGAGGAAACGCCTAGCGGCGAAGTCAACATGCGTCGTCCGATCTTGTTGGAAGCCCCCGGTGGCGCGGAAATCGAATTCGCCGAATCACTATCGGTGATCGATGGTAGCACGCCGCCGGTTCAGGGAGGCCATCTGATCGGCAACGTGCAGATCATCGGTCCGGCCACCAAAAGCGACGGCAGCGATCGGTTGCAGATCAATGCCAGCGACGTCCGTATCAATGGCAAGAAGATCTGGACGACGGCACCGGTCCGCGTGCAGGTTGGCAACGCCGTCGCCGAAGGCCGCGACTTGACGATCGCATTAGCTGGCGGCGGCAAAATTCCGACTCAGCGTTCCGATTCACCGCTGGCGGTGCTGAACGAACTGACGTTGATCTATCTGGATCGACTGCATGTCCCGTTGGAACAGGGAACCCTCTGGCCAGCGCTGCCCGAAGTCTTGGCCGCGCGTCCGCCGGGATCGATCCCGCCATCGGGCGTTGGCGGCAGTCTAGACGTTCGCTGCGGCGGCGCGATGAGGTTCGATTTCGCCACCTACACGTTGTCGCTAAGCAATCAAGTCACGATCGAACATCGCGGTCCCGGCCTGCCGGTCGATGTGATCCGGTGTCCCAATTTGGCGATCGAGCTGGAAGATCCGTTTGGCAACTCGGTCGCCAAACCGTCTCCCGATCGGATGATCCGTCGCGTTCGCGCCTTTGGTGGCCCAGTCACCTTCGACGCGCCGACGTTGATGACGCGCGTCTCCGCCGAATTGATCGACGCCGATTTCCGCAGCGGAGTGATTCGAATCGCCAGTTCGCGCGGGATCGATATCGCCCATCGCGCGATGCAGTTGGTGCTGACCGATTTTGAATACCGCTTCACTCCCGGCGCTCCGACCGACTTGATCCAATTAAAAGCCGCGGGCGAGGGACGCTTGATCGCTCACGACCCAACGATGCCCTTTCGATCTTTCGGATGGCAGGATCAGCTGCGGATCACGCCCCAGACCGAACCGAATAAGTATCAGTTGTGGATGCTGCAAGCGTCGGCGATCCTGCCCGACGATGGCCGGATCCGCACCGACAGCCTCGGCTTAGGCTTCACGCTTTTGCCCGAAACGCCTGAGTCCAAGCAAGGTGATGACGACGCACCGCTGAAGGGACGATTCCGTCCCGAGAGTCTGGTCGCCAAGGGGAACGTGCTGTTCGACACGCGCGAGATCTACGCCAAGACCGAACAGCTGGATCTGTTCATCGAACAAGTCACCGCCGATTCGCCGCCCGAGCAACAACTGCGGCTGAATCGCGCTTCGGGAGAGACGCTGAAACTGTGGACCAAGGAACCCGAATCGTCGGTCGCCGCGACGGGAGGTTTGGGCGCAGGCTTTGGTCAGCCCGCCGCCGCCAGCCAGCCACGGCCTCATATCAGCGGTCGCACGTTGTCGGCGAACATTTTGACCGACGGCAAGAACGCTGTCGCGCATGAGTTTTCGATCAACGAAGACGTCCGCATCGAACACGTTCTCGAGTCGCAGCAAGGCCCGTTGCCGGTCGTCTTGACCGGACGCGAATTGATTTTTGTCGACGGCGCCGAAGGGCGGATCGTCCAGGTTTCCGGCTTTCCAGCACAGATCGAGATCGCCGACGGCTACTTCCGCGGCCCGATGGTCCAATTGCGAATGGGCGACAATTCGCTGTTCATGGACCGCGCCGGCGAATTCCAGATGCCGACCTCGGTTCTGTCAGCCGCGGGTGAATCGAACTTCCGCTGGGTCGCGCCGCCGCGCTGCACTTGGGAAGGTCAGATGCAATTCAACGGCCGCACCGCTCAGTTGATGCGTGGCGTCAAGATGACCGGAGCGGTGACGACGCTGGACGAACCGACGCGTTGGGACCTGCACGTCGGTTGCGATTTGTTGGAAGTCAGCTTGGCACAGCGGATCAACTTCACAGCCCCCGACGCTTCGAAGCAAGCCGATGTCGAAAGGATCTCGTTTCGCGGGATCGATGCAAACAGCAATGGAGTCTTGCTGTCGGCGGTCCAACGCGATCTTCGCGGCAATCTGATGGGAAGCCACCAATTGCAATTGCCCACCCTCGACGTGACCCCAGCCCAATCGCAGCTGTTGGGAAGCGGACCGGGTTGGTACCACATGTGGAGCAAGCCGGAAGTGACCGACTCCGGCCCACTGGCAACGCTCTCGAAAACCGGCGGCTGGCTGGCCGCTCACCTGGTCTACCAGGAGAAAATCGAAGGCAACTTCGCCAACAAGGTGTTGCGATTTGTCCGGGGTGTCCGCGTCGCAACCTCTCCGGTCGCCAACGAGGAGCAACGGATCGACGCGCGTCAGATCGTCGAAGCTCAGGACGGGCAAGCCGTCTTGGACTGCGACCAGTTGGAGTTTTCGCAAACGCCGTCGGCACATCAGTTTAATTTACGTGGCCAGTCGTTTGGGCAATGGGAAGCCAAAGCGATGTCGAACGTTGCGTTCCAGGGTCGCAACGAGAAGGGCTTGTTCCGCGGGACCGCCGACCGAATGGGCTACATCGCCGACAAAGACCTGTTCGTAATCGAAGGTGTTCGCAACCGCCCGGTCGAATTGCAGCGGCAATACGCCAACGGCCAATCGGGCGGATCGTTCCAGGCCGAGATTTTGAAGTTCAAACCGCGAACGCTGGAAATCATCGATCTGCAGATTCAGAACTTGAACCTCGGCGACCTACAGCAAGGCTTCGGCGTTCCACCTCAGCCTCAAACCGCGACACCGAATCCCCAGCCGCCAAGATTTTAAACCGCCGGATCAATACGCCGGCAGGCCGAGACGATACGCTAGGCGGCGCGATAGAGGATCGCATTGCCTCGTTTTCCGCAGGCGTCGACGGCACCGGTCTTACGCAAACAGTAGGCGATCTGTTGAGCGGTTCCGCGGCCACATTCGATATGCCCCGCAAGGTCGGAGGTGTCGAAGGGATGCGGAAGTTGATCGCTGCCAATCAACCGCAGAAGATCCTTCGTCGTGCGGAATTCATGCGTCGATTCGATGCTTTCGAGCACGTAGTCCTTCGTTTTGTAGTCTTTCCCGTAGCGGCGACGCTTGCGGCGATCCGGCGGCAGACGCCAATGTTGGACGTTGACCATCGGGACTTCGATCGTAAGCCGCGGATGGGGAAAGAGCCTCGTAAAATACATCAGTTCAGCAAAGACATCGATCAACGCACCGCGTTTGGGACTGAGCCGTCGGCCCAGCACCGGACCATCGGCGGTTGCCTGCCTTACGATGCGGGTGCGGAAGACGATCGGCTTCACCACGCGGACATCGTGTCGCCGTAGCAGTGACTGAATCTTGGGCCGGATCGAGCTCAATGAGGCGAACTGAATCTCGATCAGTTCATCGCCCCGAATCGCATCGATCCGATAACTCCCCAACCGCACCTCGGTATCCGCTTCCGAAGCGGCATACATTCCTTTGAGCGATCGGTGCAGCGATGTCTCCATCATTCCATCCTTGGATTGAGTCTTGCGACCATACCAGCACGACGCGCGAGCGAGAGAAACCCTGTCGGCCAGACAAACCAATCACTCGTTTGCGCTTCGTGCTCGTAAGCTTCCGTACGGGTAACTGATCCGGGGCTTCACGGCGATCGGGGCGCTCGTCTCGCGAGCGTTTATTCGGGTTCGATTCCGAAGTCGCGGATGGTCAACAGCGTTTCGAGCTTCAAGCCACGCTCGGCAAACTTTGCTTCCCCCCCCGCCAAGCGATCAATGATCCCCAGCACACCAAGGACGTTCAAACCGAAGGCCTCAGCAGCGTCGACAGCCAACAGCGCGCTGCCGCCGCTGGTGATCACATCTTCAACGATATAAACACTTTGTCCTGCCGCGACGGGGCCTTCGACCTGACGCCCAGCGCCGTGCCCCTTTGGCTCCTTGCGAACCATAAACCCACGCAGCGGCAGCCCTTTCTGCCCCGCCAGTGTGACGATCGACGCGGTGATTGGATCGGCACCAATCGCCATTCCACCGACTGCCGAGATCTGGTTCACGCGGTCACCCAACATCGCCAGCATGCCCGCAGCGATCTGATTGGCCCCTTGGGGATGCAGCGTGATTTGCCGGCAATCGAGGTAATAAGAAGCAGTTTTCCCACTGGCCAACGTGAAGGTTCCGGTTTGCAGGGCAAATTCACTGACGAGTGCTTTGAGGGCTTCGCGGTCGTAATCAGCTGACATGGGTTCGTTTTAATAGATGGATAGGATACGGGTTCGGGACGCGCGTCGCGGTGGAGTTCCGCGCTGGCATAGCAGCTTAATGCCATCGGCGAACCGGTACCACGCCAAAATTGCTTGTGAAGGCCGATTTGCCGTGCCGATTGCATGGCCTCGGCAGCTCGCGAGCCGGGGCGACATGGATTCGGTGGCGAACTCGCGTCGCTCGCACGGTTCTCGGCGTTTGTCCGCAGGCGTCCCCGCCTACGGGACCGGAATCAAGCGGATTTGGCGGATATCGCAGACTGCCCCTTTGACTTTTTCAATCGCGCGAACGTCCAGCGAATAGTCGCCGGGAGACTCGACACGCAGCGTGCCGACGTTGCGCGGTTTAAAGTTCTGAAAGTGACCGGTGTCTTCGACGGTGAACTGGCACGTTTGCCCAGCCAGTTCGATCGCGACAGTGCTGCCGCCATGCCCCTTGCCACAGCCCTGCAACACCTCCACCTGAAACTCCATCGGGCGGGCGATCTGCACCTGCCACTGAGCCCAGTCTTTCGCATTGGCCCAGTATCCGATCGTGTTTTTGTGGGACTGCGGTTCGTATCGCAATAACACGCCATGCGTGACGGCATGATGTGCCGGCAGCGTGATCGACCCATCTTCGGACTGCGACACTCGATGCGGTTGCTTGGCCCAAAGCACCGGTTCGATCGTTTCAAAAACCACGACACGCCCCTGAGGATCGACATCCTTGGGAAATCCGATGTCCCAGGTTTCCGGCTCGGGGCGGAAGGTCAGCTTCGTCTGCTCAGGCGATTCGCCTTCAAAGTGCAAGCTTTTCATCTGGTTGTTCAGCCGCGGGAACGAGATCTTGCGATCCTTGGGCAACGACTCCACGTGCAATTCCAACGAACTCGGCTTCCAAACGATCTTGCCCCACGACTCCTTTGTCGTGGAGGGCGTGCCCGTCGAGTCATCGGCCAGCCCGACGCTACACGCCATGATCAGAATGCCCGCCGTCGTCATGCAGCTGCGTAAAAGTGCCATCATCAGTTCGCTCGTTTGCCTGGGAAGAGAATCGTCGAGTCCTGCAAAATGCTACTCACCCAGACCGTGCGACGCAAACTGCCCACGGGGAAATCGAACCGGAGGCCCGGAGCCCCTCCAGCCGGTTCCGCTCGCCGACACCCCAACGGGGCCGCGACGAATCGCCAAGCCCCCGCCTCGCCGACGAAGCCAGTTTACATTTGACATCCGCCGCCACAGCAGCGCGGCATTCCACACGCTTCACCGGAGCTTGCCACGGGCAATTGTCCGCCACCACCGGTCGAAGGGGACGCGGGGACGCTCATCAGTTTGTCCAACTTGCTTCCACCACAGTCGGGACATTCGGGCTGCTCGTCGAACCGACGCAGCAGAACTTCGACGGCGTGTCCGCAGCTTTCACATTGATATTCGTAGATCGGCATGGTTCAAAAACTGGTTGGTAATGTGGGTTGAGGAAATCGAAACAACCGAAACACTTTCGTCACGGCAATTTTAATCAAAAAACGGAAATGCGTGCTACGACAGCAAGCTGTCCTTTTCGCGCCGCGGTGGCAATGCAACGCCCCATCCGGTGGATGGGAAATCAGCCAGCGTCGCCGCCGCAAGGTACCCGACAGTAACTTGAGGCGGACATGTCAACGGACTGCCATGGCCGACGACGTTTATCGCTTTCAACATGGCACGACAGACCAGCCAGAGAACGACGCCCGCGGTCGAGAATGCAAAGGCTGATGGCGTCGGGCGTGGTAGCAGATACTCTCGATTTCACTATGCTGTGACGGCACGTATCGCCCCCCTCCAAAAACCTCGCCCCCAAGGAACTCCCATGAAACCATTCCAGGCAATCCACAATCCCGACGTGCCTATCAGTCACCTGCCGTTCAGCCCGGCGGTTCGAGTTGGACAATTCGTCTTTGTCTCTGGGCAGGCGTCGGTCGATGAGACCGGCAAACTGGTTCCCGATTCATTCGCTGGCGAAATGCGACGTAGCATGGAGAACATCCGCAAGGTCCTCGCCGGCGCGGGACTGACGCTCGGCGACGTCGTGCAAACACGCAATTACGTGGGCGCCCAAGAGGACCTCGCGGAGTTCAATCAGATCTACGCTGAATACTTTGAGAAGCCGTATCCAGCGCGGACCACATTGATGGGCTGCTTGGGGACGCTACTGAAATTCGAAATTGACGTCGTGGCTGTCGCGCCCACCGAAGCGTCGTAAAAGAAGCCTGTTCCGATTGCCAAGCCTCAGCTGATCAGAGGCTCTTGAGTTTGCGGAATTGGAAGCTGCAATAGATCGCGACGAGGCCAAACAAAATGGCAAAGCCGCCACTGATTCGGATCAGCAAACTGGCAGTGAACAGCGGGGCCATCGCGAGAACGACGCCAAACAAGATCGAAAACACACCGTCTAGGATCATCCATCCCTCTCCCTCGATCGCTTTGCGTTCGCGAATCGCGACGACAATCTCCAGGATCCCGCTGAAGATCGAACCCGCGGCGATCAACAACACAACCGTCAGCGCCGCAACGGCGCCAATCAACGCCGGATGCCCGGCAGCAAAGGCTCCAGCGACAATCGCCAACACGCCACGCAGCACGGTCCAGCCACGCGACTGGGTCCAACCTGCAAGCGCCGCGACAATTGCCAAGACACCATCGGCGATCAAGAAGCAACCGATCATAAACGCCCAGGCCAGCAAGGTCAGACCGGGATTCACCAATGCGTAAATCCCCAGCACGATCAACAGGATGCCGCGGATGAGCAGCACCCACCAGTTGGCTCCGATTGCGTTGAGGATCGGATTGTCGTTGCGGATGGGGGCCGGTTGATCGCTGGTTGTGGACATCGTTGGATGTTGCCTTTCGCTTACGTCACATGCGCCGATGGAACAACCATTGGACACGTTGTAACGTTTTCTGATTTTGAATATCGATGGGGGCGGTCACGCGATTGCGCCGCTTCGCCGTCAAGCCATGGTGCCCGAACAGACCACATCCGACGCCACCACAGCCCCTTAACAAGACACCTCAGAACGATGCCGTCACGAGAACCGTGCATCCCACCGGACCTGCGTCGCGACCGTTTTGCCGCCCCAAGCTGATAGATTAACGGATCGCGGGTAGCTCGGGCACGGGGGTGCCGAATAGCTCACCAAACACCATCGCTGCGACATGGATTTTACGAAAGCATTACTGAACGGGATTGCTAACGGCTGCAGGAACGCGCGACACCGATCTTTATTGAGTCCAAACCCTGTTAAAATCGCTATAATAGGCGCGCGATTTGCGGCAGGCGTTGTCGCCAACGAGAACACCACGCCATCGCTCAGGTCGCCGAATCCAAGCCTCGATTGCGTGGTGCTCTCCAGCTCCCATTCACGGCATACCCGAAGGTTAATTTGTATTTAAGGTTCCGCAACCTATGCTTCCCTCAGGGCAATTCTCATCTCATTACTCTCCACACGGTTAGGGCTACCCGATGGAATCTTCTCGATCCAATAGCGCCAAACGAATCGATCTAAGTTTTTTCTTTGAAAACTCGCTGTTTCTAGTCCTTGGCGCGGCGATCGCGCTGATATGGGCCAATGTCGCCAACAGCTACGCTTCGGACGGCTACAACGCATTTGTACACTGGGACATCGCCCACTTTTTGGGCTTCGGCCACGGAGATGCTCACGGCGGCGAAGCGGGCGGGCATCACGGCTTCACGATCCATTTCTTGGTAAACGACATTTTGATGGCGATGTTCTTTGCCATCGCCGCGAAGGAAGTTTGGGAAGCGTTACTGCCGGGCGGACCGCTGTCGAATCTTCGCAAAGCGGCCACGCCACTGTTGGCAACGCTCGGTGGCGTCGCCGGTCCCGCACTGATCTATTTGGCCGGCACCACGTTGCTGGGGCGCAACGACACGCTCGGCGCAGGCTGGGCTGTTCCTTGTGCAACCGACATCGCATTCAGCCTGCTGGTCGCTCGAATGATCTTCGGCGGTGGACACGCAGCGATCTCGTTTCTGTTGTTGTTAGCGATTGCCGACGACGCGATTGGCCTGATGATTCTGGCAGTCTTTTATCCATCGGCCGAAACGAATTTCGCCTGGCTTGGATTCACCGTCGCCGCCATTGCTTCGGGGATGGCGATGAACCGCGCCGGTGTCCGTAACTTCTGGTGGTACCTGGCGATTCCTGGTGTCCTCAGCTGGGTCTCGTTCTACATGGCTGGCATCCACGCCGCGTTGGGATTGGTTCCCATCATCCCCACCTTGCCTCATGCGAAGACCGACCTTGGCTTCTTTGCCAAAGGCGAAGACGCGCGGACCGATACTTTGAACGCCTTTGAACACTGGTGGAAGCATCCGGTCGAACTGATCTTGGGCATGTTTGCCTTGGTCAACGCGGGAGTCGTCTTCAGTAGCGTCGGAACCGGCACGGGCCTCGTTCTGCTGGGACTGTTTGTCGGCAAGCCGCTTGGTATCGGCCTGATGACTCTGCTGGCCGTTCGATCGTTCAAGCTGGAGATGCCCGAAGGAATGAACATGCGACATGTCATCGTCCTGGGCTGCATCGCCAGCCTCGGATTCACCGTCGCGTTGTTCGTCTCGACGGCAGCCTTCCCAACGCCCGGACCGATTCAAGATTCGGTCAAGATGGGTGCGTTGATGAGCTTCCTGGCTCCGGTAACTGCCTTTGCGATGGCGTGGGTATTGGGGATTCGCCCGGCCTGCTTCGGAGAGCGAAAACGAGCCGCAGCAACGCGAGCTCACAAGCAACCGAAGGCTCACAAGCAACACGCCCTATAAAAAAACGACCGGTCAATAAAACGGTCGCTTGGCAACGATCCGGCGCCGCGTGGCGGCACCGAATGAATGATAGAAGCGACGGCGCGAGAGTGCCGTCGCTTTTTTTGTACCGCCAGAACTAGCTGGTCGGTTGCTTGCGAAGGTCCAACCACTCGGTGTGGAAGACGCCATCTTTGTCGGTTCGCTTGTAGGTGTGAGCACCGAAGTAATCACGTTGAGCTTGCAGCAGGTTCGCTGGCAAGCGGTCGCGGCGGTAGCTGTCGTAATAAGCCAACGCGGTGCTGAACGCAGGAACCGGAACGCCCAACTGAGTTGCTGCCATGACGACGGCACGGAAATGAGGCTGAGCGGTTGCCATCGCATCCTTGAAATAAGGATACAGCATCAGGTTTTCCAGGTTCGGTTGATCGTCGAACGCTTCCTTGATGCGATCGAGGAACTGGGCGCGGATGATGCAACCGCCACGCCACAGCAGGGCGCATTGGCCGTAATCGAGATCCCAATCGTGCTCTTGCGATGCGGCTTGCAGCTGGACGAAGCCTTGGGCGTAGCTGACGATCTTCGATGCATACAGACCTTGGCGAACCATCTCGATGAAGGTCGCTCGGTCCCCCGCCAATTCGGCAACCGCCGCGGCCAGCTTCGGGTTGTCTCCTTCAGCCGGTCCGGGAAGGATGCTGCTTGCGCGAACGCGAGCTTCCTTTTGAGCCGAGATGCCGCGAGCGAAGACTGCCGATGTGACCAGGGTGCTTGGCACGCCCAGATCCAACGCCAATTGGCTCATCCATTTACCGGTCCCCTTGGCGCCAGCGACGTCCAAGATGCGATCGACCAAGTGGTCGCTGGTGTCGCCATCTTTGACGCTGAAGATGTCGCGAGTGATCTCGATCAAGTAGCTTTGCAGTTCGCCCTTGTTCCATTCGTCGAAGACGTCGTAAAGCTCGTCGTTGGTCAACCCACCGACGTCTTTCAGCAATTGATACGCTTCGCAGATCAGCTGCATGTCGCCGTATTCGATCCCGTTGTGGACCATCTTCACGTAGTGGCCGGCACCGCGTGGGCCAACCCAATCGCAACAAGGGATATCGTTGTTCGGTCCGACCTTCGCCGAGATCGCTTGGAACATTTCCTTGACCATCGGCCAAGCATCTTTCGAACCGCCTGGCATCAGGCTTGGGCCCTTCAGAGCGCCTTCTTCACCACCAGAAACACCGGTGCCGATGAAGTGGAAGCCCTTGGCCTCGACTTCTTTGGTGCGGCGTTCGGTATCGGCGTAGTGGGTGTTTCCACCGTCGATGATGATGTCGCCCGGTTCCAGATACGGGGTCAATTGTTCGATGATCGCGTCGACCGCTGGGCCCGCTTTGACCAACATCATCAACTTGCGCGGGCGAGCGCACGACTTCACAAATTCTTCGATCGAGTGGCAACCGACGAAGTTCTTGCCAGCGGCGCGGCCTTCGATCAGGGCATCGACCTTGTCGGTCGTTCGGTTGTAGACGGCAACCTTGTAACCGCGGCTCTCTACATTCAGGGCCAGGTTCTCGCCCATAACAGCTAGGCCGATCAGCCCGAAATCGCAATCACCACTCATTTTTTGTGCATCCCAATGGATTATTTATTGAAGCAGCCCGAGGCCCCCCAGCAGGCACTCAAACATATTAAAACGCTTGCTATACGCGAGCGAATGATAGCCGACGACCCGATTTCCATCAATATGCCAGCGATCCTGGGCCGCCCCGGGCTACGTGGCTTGGAATAAACGATCTCGCGTCGCGACGGTCACGTCGGGAAAATCGCTGAAGACCCCGTCGGCATCGGCTTCGAACAACGCGATCTCGATCAACCGCTCGAAGCTGTCGACATATTCGGGCAGCGCATCGGCTCGCAATGTCCACGGATGGACCTTCAAACCACAGCGATGAGCCAATTCGACCAACGGCGTGCACCGATACCCTTGGCGACTGGCATGGGGAACGACGACAACGTTCATCGAAGGACCGATCGCATCGGCGTATTGAGCGATCGTCTGCAGGTCGGTCTCCGCCGCGGCGAGGTCGTAGTCCGCGGTGGTTCGCCCCCAGTCGTCGTCTTCCAGCAACTGCACCAACCGCATTTGGCAGTCGAGTTCGTCGCGCATCCGACGGTTTTCCGCCGCATCAAAACACTGGACGTAGACGTTGTCCGATCGATCGCTGTAGCCGTATTGGTTCAGCACCGCCAACGTGATCCGGCTGATGTCTTTCCCCTGCTGGCGATGCCAAGCCGGCCGTTTGATCTCCGTATAGATCCCAACGTCGCGACCGGTGCTGTCGTTGAGCCCCTGGATCAGCTCCAACTCTTCGGCCAGCGTTGCGATCCGAAACTGCGACAGCCCCTTCGGGAACCGGTTGGGAAAGATGGCTTGGCCGGTCGACGGATCGAAGCGTTCGCAAACCGACAACGACTTCAATTCGTCGAGCGTCAGATCGATCGCATAAAAACGCCCATCGTCGCGGGCTCGGTCGGGAAATCGCTGACGGACGTCGGTTACGGTATCTAGGTGGACGTCGTGCAAAACCAGCGGCACGTCGTCTTTGCTGAGGACGACGTCCTGTTCCAGAAAGTCGGAACCGACAGCGTAAGCGAACGCCTTGGCCGGCAATGTGTGCTCGGGCAGATAGCCCGATGCGCCGCGGTGAGCGATCACAATCTTTGCGTGTTCGATCGGCGATCCGTTACCCATCGTGAGAGCCTTCCTTGCCAGCGAGGTCAACTACAACGCGGCTTCCGCCAGTTCGCGAACGCGGCGAACCATCGACCGCAGCCCATTGCTGCGCGATCGGGTCAGATGCCCCTGCAGATCCAATTCGGTGAACAGCCCATCGATGTCGATCGCCAGGATCTCCTTCGCCGACTTGCCACTCAACAACGCGACGATGATCGCGATCAGCCCGCGCGTGATCACCGCGTCGCTATCGGCTTCGAAGTCGACGATCGGCGAATCGTCCGCCGATTCGCCGGGGCGTTGGCTGGCAACCAACCAAACGTTGCTGACACAACCCTGCACGCGATTCGGTTCGACGCGATGTTCCGCCGCCATTTGCGGCAGCCCATCAGCGAACTCGATGATGTATTCGAGCCGTTCGTCGTAGTCGTTGATCTCTTGAAATTCTTCCCGCAGTTCGTCGGGGGTAATCGTTTGCATCGGGTTCAATCTCCATGCTTCTCGCGAAGCCGAGCCGAGGTTCGCAACATCAGCTGGGTCCGTTCAAATTCATTTATCCATTCTTGGATCACCGCCGCCTGAACCGGATCGTCCGCGGTGACGATCCCCGATCCACAAGCCGCGCCGGCCAATTGGTCCGCCATCTGACGATATCGTGCCAGCGTGCGGTCGCCGTAGTGACCGACAAAAAAGTCCTCTTCGCTGAAGAATGCAACTTGCGGGACGCGAGCGGCACCGCAGATCGACATGATTCCCTTCAGCTCTTCGCTGGCATCGCGATCGATATAGCGAACGGTGATCTTCTCGCTGGCCTGTTCGATCCGTCGCAGGATCGGGCACTGTTGCACGCAATCGCCACACCAAGCTCCCGCGAAACAGAGGACTCGCATCTCGCGAACAAACCCGCCGATCAACGCGGTTTGCGCGTTGGACAGTTCACACACATCGTAGACAGCCGCCCACTTGCGCCGATCGAGATCCGATCCGTGTTGGGCCAGAAAGTCGTCGTAGGGAAGACCTTGGTGGAAGTAGCTCGCGGGGATCATCTTTTATTTTAGTTTCCATAGGGCATGCAGGGCAGTCGCCGCAGCGACGATTTCAGTCCAATGTTGCGAGTCTGTGCGACACTGACAACCTGTGTCATTCGAATTGCCTCCCTTGAGTCGCCCTCAGGGTGACCGCAGAGCGGATTGCCGGGCGCGAACCTGAAGAAATCAGAACCCGCCCCGCCCGGACGCCTTTAAGGGGAAAGCATCGGGTCCTATAATCCGTCCCAGCGTGCGGTCGTCCTGTTTCCTGTAAGGCCTCCATCTAATGAAAATCCACGAATATCAAGCGAAAGAACTGTTTCGAGCCGCTGGCGTCCCCGTGCTGCAAGGCATGGTCGCCCGCAATGCGGACGAAGCCAAAGACGCATACAACAAGCTGGGCGGCGCGATTGCGGTTGTCAAAGCTCAGATCCATGCCGGCGGTCGCGGCAAGGGTACGGTTACCGAAAAGCCGGAACAACACGGTGTTGAATTGGTCAAATCGGCCGACGACGCAGCACGCGTTGCCGAGAACCTGTTGGGCAACCACCTGGTCACGATCCAAACCGGTCCCGAAGGCCAACGCGTCAACCAAGTCTTCGTCGAATCGGGCTGCAACATCGCTCGCGAATTGTACCTCGGCATCGTCCTGGACCGCGCCGCCTCGCTGCCCGTTTTGATGGTCAGTACCGAAGGTGGTATGGAGATCGAAAAGGTCGCCGAAGAGACCCCCGAAAAGATCTTGAAGGAACACTTTGATCCGCACGTTGGATTGGAGAGCTACCAGGTCCGCAAGCTGTGCAAGGCGATGGGCATCAGCGGGAAAGCCGCCCGTTCGGCCGACCTGTTCATGAAAAAGATCTGCCAGCTTTACGTCGATCTCGATTGTGCCCTGCTGGAAGTCAACCCGTTGGTAATCACCGGCGACGACGAGATGATCGCATTGGACGCGAAGGTGACCTTCGACGACAACGCGATGTTCCGCCACAAAGACATCGCCGAACTACGCGACGATGCCGAAGAGGAACCGAGCGAATTGCGCGCTGCCGCGTCGGGGCTGAGCTTTGTCAAGCTCGATGGCAACATCGCTTGCTTGGTCAACGGAGCCGGACTGGCGATGTCGACGATGGACATCATCAAGCATCACGGTGGCGAACCCGCAAACTTCTTGGACGTTGGTGGCGGAGCGAACAAAGCCCAAGTGACCGAAGCGTTCCGAATTCTGTTGGCCGATCCCCACGTCAAAGCGGTACTGGTCAACATCTTCGGCGGCATCGCCCGTTGCACGACGATTGCCGATGCGTTGATCGCGGCCAGCAAAGAGGTCGGATTCAACGTGCCTTTGGTCGTTCGATTGGAAGGGACCGAAGTCGAAGAAGGTCGACGGATGCTCGAAGAAAGCGATGTCGAAATCATCAATGCCGTCGGCCTGACCGATGCTGCAAAGAAGGTTGTCGAGGCGGCAGGCGTCTAAAGTTGACGACTGTTTTGATTTGAATCGTTTACAACTCACAACAAATCGTTGACCTACACGATTTACGGGATTCGGAATAACAATGTCCATTTTGATTGACAAAAACACGCGCGTCATTTGCCAAGGCATCACTGGCGGCGCGGGAACCTTCCACACCAAAGGTTGCAAAGAATACGGCACCCAGATGGTCGGCGGTGTAACGCCGGGCAAATCGGGCCAAGACGTCGACGGCGTCCCCGTTTTCGACACGGTTGGTGAAGCTGTTGAAAAAACGGGTGCCAACGCAACGATGATCTTCGTTCCGCCGCCGTTTGCGGCCGACGCGATCCTCGAAGCGATCGACGCGGGAATCGAAGTCATCGCGGCGATCACCGAAGGCATTCCAGTGCTCGACATGGTCCGCGTCTTCAAGGCGGCCAAGGCGAGCGGTTCGGTCCTGATCGGCCCCAACTGCCCCGGTCTGATCACTCCTGGCCAGTGCAAGATCGGCATCATGCCCGGTTACATTCACCAACCAGGCAACATCGGCATCATGAGCCGCAGCGGTACGTTGACCTACGAAGCGGTTTGGCAAACGACCAACTTGGGTCTCGGCCAAAGCACCTGCGTCGGTCTCGGTGGCGATCCGATCGTCGGCACGTCGTTCATCGACCTGCTGGCTCGCTTCCAGGAAGATCCGCAGACCGAAGCGATCTTGATGATGGGCGAAATCGGTGGCTCGGCGGAAGAAGAAGCCGCGGCGTTTGTTAAAGAGAACGTCACCAAGCCAGTTGCCGCCTTCATCGCCGGTCGCACCGCACCTCCCGGAAAACGGATGGGGCACGCCGGTGCGATCATCACCGGTGGCAAGGGAACCGCGACCGAGAAGGTTGCCGCTTTAGAAGACGCCGGAATCGTTGTCGCTGCTTCGCCAGCCGACATGGGTGCGGCAGTTGTCGAAGCGATGAAACGCCACGGCAAATAGAGCCTTTGTTCGAACAAGCGACGCGGCCAAAGTGCCGCGCTGCGTTGCTAGAACAGCTAATGTAAAAACGATCGACGGGCGGATGGCAACATCCGCCTGTTTTCGTTTGTTCCTTAAGCCCAAGCTGCTTTTGCGTTGTCGACAAACGCCGCGATCTTTGCCGGGTCTTTCTGGCCCGGAGCACTCTCGGTTCCGCTGGCGACATCGACTGCTGCGGCACCACTGCGACGAATCGCATCACCGACGTTATCGGGATTCAGTCCGCCGGCCAGGATCCAGTCGTTAAGAGACGTCTGAGCAGCCCAGCGTCCGATGCCGTCCCAGTCGAGCCGTTGGCCGGAGCCACCAAATTGTGGACCGCCATCGGCATCCAACAGGATCCGGGCTCCGATATCCGCCCACGGCAAGACGATCGCGTCGATCGTCGCGGCCGTCAGCTCCGTCGTCGGCAATCGAACCGCTCGGATCACCGAAAGGCCAGCGGCGATCAGATCGCTGCCGGTTTGAAGCGTCTCGTCGCCGTGCAGTTGCACCCAGTCGAGCTTCACCGCCGCGGCGATCTCTCGGACCCGATCGACTGGTTCATTGACGAACACGCCGGCGCTTTGCAGCGTCGGCGCGACACCAACCAGTTGCGCAGCGGCTTCGGGCTGCAGATAGCGAACGCTGGGAGGATAGAAGTTCAGTCCGATGCAATCGGCGCCGGCGGCTTCTGCCGCGCGAACGTCTTCGGCCGCGCGGACGCCACAAATCTTGATACGGAACACGTCTTCATTCTCCCTGTCGCTGGCAACGGTAGGCCGGCGAGGTGTTACGGCTTGCTGAACAGCACGCAGATTGGAGTTGGAACCATCGCGCTGTGCTGCGTGAAGGTCAGTTCGCCTGTCTCCTGATCGATCGAAAAGACCGCCGCGGTGTTGCTGTCGCGGCCGGCGGCGATCAACCACTTGCCGGTTGGATCGACATTAAAGTTGCGGGGCCAGCTGCCGCGAATCGCTTCCTCTTCGATCAACGTCAACTTTCCATCCTCCGGGTCGACCGAATAGGCAGTGATCGTGTCGTGCCCGCGATTGGCGGAGTAAACAAACTTGCCCGATGGGTGCACGCGAATCTCCGATCCGCTGCTGTGATTCTCTTTCGTTTTCGATTCTTCGGTGACCGTTGGAATCGTTTGAATCGCCGTCATCGTTCCCGCTTCGGGATCGTAATCGAAGACCGTGACCGACAGTGCCAACTCATTCAGGACGTAGACACGCTTGCCATCGGGATGGAACTTCATGTGGCGTGGACCGCCGCCGGCAGGAACGCTGCCAAAACCGTGGTCGTTCAGTTTCAGTTCGTCCAAGTCGAGTTCGTAGATCACCACCTTGTCGAGTCCCAAATCGGGAACCATCACAAATCGGTTGTCGGGCGATGTGCCAACCCAGTGGGCGTGTGGTTTGTCTTGGCGATTGCCAACAACGCCCGAACCGCCGGAGTGCTTTTTCAGATCGCTGCGTTGCAAGATCTCGCCATCTTCGGCCAGTTCAAACATCGCTGTCGATCCGCCGCCGTATTGGGCTGAAAAGAGTGCCTTGCCGGTTTGATCGACCGACAGATGGGCCGCGCCGCCGTCGCCAATCGCAGCCGCGTTGATCAACTTCAACTTCTCGCCATCGGCACCCGATTCGATCGACAACGCCGTCAACAGCGGCTCGCCGTCGATCGTGCCGGTGCAATAGAGCACCTTGCCGTTGGGATGGAGCGCCAAGAAACCGGGGCTTCCGATTCCAAAGGCCAGCTCCGGCGTCGTCAGCTTCCCCGTCTCGGTGTTAAACGAGGCGTGGTAGATGCCTTTGCTCAGACCGTCTTTCGGGGTCGTCGTACCGAACCAAACATCCAACGTCTCGGCGGTTCCCATCGATGGCAATCCAATTATCAAAGCAAGGGTCAGAAGTCGGAAAACACTGTGCATCAGCTGAGGTCTCCAGGAGTAAAGGTAGGGTGAGTCTTGGTAGGCAAGGGATCGAGCGGTTTGCAGCTTGCAACGATCCCATCCGAACCACGCCGCGACGCGACGCGTTAAGCGGTTATGAATGCCGGAGGCGGGGGGAGCTTACAAAGACGCGAACTACGATTTGATCGCGTCGTCGAGAACTTCTTCGGCCACGTAGATCGGCAGCGGCGGGCTGAAGGTCACCGCGACGGCGATCGCGTCGGAGGGACGCGAATCGATCTCGATGATCTCTCCATCTTTCTTCAACCGCAGATGGGCGAAATAGGTATGCTCTCGAAGTCCGCTGATCACGACGCTGTCGACCTCGGCCCCCAGCGCTTCGGCAACATTGACGACCAAATCATGGGTCAACGGGCGAGGTGGTTTGTAGTCTTCCTTCACCCGTCGGTCGATATTCGTCGCTTCGAAGATGCCGATCAAAATCGGAAACTGACGATCCCCGTCGACCTCTTGAAGGTAGATCACTTGGTTGTCGCTGATCTCGCTGATGATGATCCGAGCCAGTTGCATCTGGACAGGCATGACGTGTCTCGATGGAGAGAGGAAGGAAGAAATACGCAGGCCGCTATTATAGCCGTTTCGCCGATCGACGACCGCTCCAGATCGACGGAAAGTTGCCCCGCACTGGCGGTTCCGAACTAGATCATCGTTTCGGGAGCCGAATCGACTGCGGGCAGGTGCAAGCGGAACTTGGTGCCGCTGCCCCGCTGGCTTTCCAGCAAGATTTCGCCGCCATGTTCCTGCATGATCTTTTGGCTGACCGGCAAACCGAGCCCGGTCCCGCGAGCCCCTTTTTTCGATTCAAACAGGGAGAAGATTTTTTCGATGTCGGCGGGGTCGATCCCCGGTCCGTTGTCGGCGATATCGATGTAAAAGCCATCGCCGGCGACGTAGCTGGTTGAAATTCGAACGCTTGGCTGGCGTTCCCGTTCTTCGCTGTCGGAACCGTCGACGGCATCGATCGCATTGGTCACGATGTTCAACACCGCGCGATGCATCGCGTCGGCGTCGAAGCAGGCTGTCGGAAGCGATTGGTCCAGCTGGACTTCCAGGTGGCAATCGGCTTCGTCGGCGCGAACCTGCATCAGTTCGACGACGTCGGCGACGGTGGCGTTCAGATCCCCTTCGACCAGTTCCGGCTCCCGTTCCTTGCTGAACGTGAGCATGTCGAGCACGAGGTTGGAGATCTTGTCTTGGTTCTTGTCGACCATCGCCCAGCCCTTGCGGACCGCTTCGTTATCGTTGCGATCCAAACCTGTCTCGATCAGGTAGCTGCCGCCTCGAATCCCCTGCAAGATGTTCTTGATGTGATGCGACAGCGTCGCGATCGTCTGCCCCATCGCCGCCAAACGTTCGCTCTGCAACAGCGACGAATAATAGAAGGTGTCTTCGATCGCTAGCGCCGCCTGATGCCCGATGGCGGTCATCAGTTTCAGATGCTCATCGACAAACCGTCCCTGTTCGTCGGCGTCGACAAACCGCCCCGGGGGCGTGAAGGTATCGACGTACATTGCGCCAACGACGTCGTAACGTCCTTGCAACGGAACGCAGATCGCTTCGCGGATGCCCATTCGGACGATCGATTGCCCGCTGTCCCAACGCCCATCATCTTTGGCGTCGCGTGTTCGCACCCCTTCGTTTTTTTCGATCACGTAATCGAGGATCGTGCGGCTGATCGCAATCCGGTCTTTGATCGGCCCCTCGCTGCGATCGCAGCGTGCGGCGGGGCGAAGTTCTTTGGTTTCGGGATCCGAGAGCATGATGCAGCCGCGATCGGCGGCGACCCAATCGAACACCAGACGCAAGATCCGATCCAACAGCTGTGGAATCTCTAACGTCCGACCGACGGCGAGCGCCGTGTGGTACATCACCTCCACGCGCGCATCGATCTTCACCTGCGACGACTCCATCTCGGCGTCGTTGTCGACGACGCGTGAGAGCGAGGAAACGATCTGCGATCCTTCCATCTGACGCGATTGTTGGATGATGTCGACGCCGTGTTGGCCCTCCATCGTCGTCGGTTCACCGTTTCCGGTGAAGATCATCATCGTCCCACCCACTTGCAGTCGATCGCCACTTTTTAGAATGCAGCGGTTGATCGGACTGCCATTGACCGACGTCCCGTTGCTGCTGCCCAGATCCATCACCTCGAAGAACTCCCCTTCGGTGAAAACCTGCGCGTGCTGTCGGGAGACCTCCGAATCGATCAGCTGGATGTCGTTGCTGATATCGCGGCCAATCGTGTACCGCGCGTTGTCCAGCGCGTAGTGCTTGCCTTGGTCTCGCCCACGAATTACGAACAACGAAGCCATGCTTGTGAGAACATCCAGAAACGGTCGGTGACAATAAAACGAGACGCGGCAACTCTACCAAGAATGTGAGCCCGCCTTTCCACCACAATGGCAAGGAACTGGCCGACGAGTCGACCGCGGCGATTATAACCGACGTGGTGCCGCTTGAATACTTTGCTTCAGCCTGTGCAAACCGCTTTACCGTGTGGCCCAGCTCTTGTCGTTCCCTTCGGTGATGATCTCTCCCAGCTGTTTGTCCGTTAGCCCGTGCAGGACCATGAACGCCTGCGTTTGACTCTCGTTGACTTGTCCCAGCAAGCGATCAACGGCATCACGCGCATGGACTCCCGGCAGCGGCGCACGCGTCGTATTGGCTCCCGCATATCGGCGGTACTCCAAATAAATCTTATAGCGTCGGGCTTCGTCACCGGTCAGCGGTTGTGTTGCGGCAGCCGTCACAGGCGGGGAGCGGGGCGACGCCTTCGCCAGATCGGTGTCAGCGGCTGCCGAGGTGCTGTCGACGGTTCCAGCCGAAAGTGTCAGCGAGGCGAAGAACGCTTCAGCTCGCTTGGCATTTGCTGGCTGAACCGACGCCACCACCATTCGATCGGGAAGCACAAAGACTTCCAGCAGTGGATCCATTTGTTCACCATCACGTGCCAGCAAGATCCGTTTCCCCGCGACTCCGCTGCGGCGGACATCGACGCGTTCCTCTGCCGTGGCGCCCGAATATCGATAGAGATTGCGGAGCCACATGTCGCGACGGATTTCGGTTCCCGCGGCGACGGGCATTTCGGTTAGCCAGAACTTTGCTCCACTGTCGGGATCGGTTCCATCGACACGCAACACCAGCTGGCCTTGAATTGGCGACGCCACTTCACGAACGGTTGCCGTCGATGGCATCCGCACCGTCACGCCGCGTGCTCCCTGCGCTTCCCAACTGGGAGGCAACGGATCGGCCTCCGCCAGCGTCTGCTGCTCGGCGATCGCAGCGGCCGACAACTCCGCATTGGCCGCAGCCTTGGCAGCCTGATTTTCAGCGACCGCTGCGTCGACCGACCGCGTGTAGGCAAGATAGCCGATGCCGGTCATTCCGACCAACGCGACCATCATGAACGCACCCGCAACGATTACCGCGATCAGCCAATTGGGCCTACCAGCAGACGCCGCGGGTGTCGCGGATTCGTCATGTTGCTTCCGCTGCGGCTGAAACGAGGATGCAGCGGAAAACCCGCTGGAAGCGGCGGTGTAGGGCGTCGATGCTGAAAACGGATCGTCAGCATCCGCTGTATCGAAGCTGCCAAACGGCTCATCGCTCGCCGCGGTCACAGGCTGGCGCGGCGGCGGAGCGCTGGCTGGCGCAGACGCTGGGCTGGCGATCGGGGCGGCCTCCGCCGCACGCGGGCGGGCCGGGATCGCAAGCACCTTTTTGCATTGGCTGCAGCGGACTTTCGATCCGGCAGCTGTCGCTGGAACTCGCAACGCAGCCTGACAGCCAGGACAGCGAACTTGCAGAACGCTCATTATTCATCGAGATCCAATAGTGTTTCAAAGTGGTAACGGCGCCGACGCCAGTCGATTGTACCGTCTCGGCAGCGGCACCGCGGCAGAAGAATCCGCAACTTAATCAACTTCGAATCCCACCGCACGGGGACTTGCGTGCCTGCGGGATGTTTACCGCTACCGCTTGCGTCCGGGGAACATCGTCAGCAAGGCGGGCAGGAAGATCAGGTCGGCAAACAATGCGGACGTGATCGTCAGAATACCCATCGTGGCAAAGATTTGGTGATCACGTGTGTCGCTCGACAGCGCGGTGACGAACCCGGCGACCAAGACGATCGTCGTAATGATCAATGCCGTCCCTACGGCAACAAACGAGCGACGAATCGCTTCGGCTTTGTCGTCGGTCTTCTTGCGTTCTTCATTGTACCGGGTCAGGAAATGGATCGTGTCGTCGACGGCGATCCCCAGACAGACAGTGAAGGCACAGACACTGACGATCTCCAGCGATTGCCCGGCAAAGACCAATAGCGTTCCGGTTGCGGCCAACGGAAAGACGTTGGGAACAATCGAAATCAATCCGATCCGCAACGATCGATAGACGATCGAAAGGACGATGAAAATGATCACGATCGCCGTTCCCAAACTGAGCGCTAAATCGACCACGATTTGATAGAGATTATGCCACCGCCAAACCGCATCCCCAGCCAACTTAAGCGTGAAGTAAGGGTGCTGCGCGGCGATCGCTTGCAGTTTCTCGTCGACGCGTTCAAAGACCGGGCCGTATTTGGCAATCCCCAAATCCTGGACGCGGAACATCGCCATCGCCGTCCCATGTTCAGGCGTGAAGAAGGCGCGCTTCAGCGGCGGCGGCAGCAGTTCGATCAGGCTGACTCGATCGGCCGCATCCCCTTCGCCCGGCATCGCGGCCACCAAGGTGGCGATCGAAATCGGGAAACCGATCAGCGGTTCGGCCTGCAACGCCGCATCGACCTGCTGCATCACTTGCAACACTTCGGGAGAGTCCGACGGCACCGCATCGGTCCATTCGATCTCCACTTTCGCCGTTTCTAGCCCACCAAAATCGTGGTCCATCGCCTGCAGCGCTTCCAGCTCTTCGCCCGTGCTTGGTAGCGCACTGTTCCGCCGTTCGTCCGGCCTCAACAGACTGCTAATTCCGACCATCACCGCCAGTCCCAACATGCCGCCGATCGCAAACCGGCGATGGTTACGGATCACAGCGTCGATGATCCATTGGGCGCGGCCAAAGTTGCGGTCGACCCAACCACGGCTATGCCCCGATTGCACGCGCAGTCCCAGGGGCGTCATACACAACAAAGGGATCACGGTGACAACGGCGATAAAAGTGACGACCACCCCCAACACGCAACACCATCCAAATTCCTGAACGATACGGTGATGCGCGAGGCTCAGCGAGCCAAACCCGATCGCTGTGGTCAGCGAGGTCAACCCACACGCCAGTCCAACTTCCGAAAGTGCCCGCCGTGTCGCTGCCCGTGGCGGCATTCCCGCGGCGCGGTTGGCGCGGATCTGAACCATCATGTGAACACCGTCGGTAAAGCCAACAAGACTTATCAAGATTGGCAGGACGACATGATTGAACGGATTGTCTTGCAAATCAAAATAATTCAGCAACCCGAGCGTCCAATAGACTCCCAGTCCCGGTGCAAGGGCCACGATCAAAACCGCGATCACTCCGCGAAACAAGATGATCGCCATGATCATTGTGAACACGTTGGCAATGATTTGATACGTGCGTTCGTCGGACCGATTTCGTTTCCTCAGCGAAAGTTCCAACGGCACGCGGCCGGTCATTTGGAACGTCAGGTCGCTGCCTTGGATCTCACTGGCGGCTTGCTGCGCCGCCTCGCGGATCGCCGTCGTGCAGTCCTCATCGTTGCGAACAAACAACCAATCGATGTTCACGTTAATCAACGTCGAACGGGCATCTCCCGACAACAAGAAGCCGCCAATCATCGGATTGCCTAAGGCCTTGGTCTTGGCGGCGTCAAATCGGGAAGCCGAAGCTGTCGAATTTGGAAAAACGGGTTCGCGAAGACCGAAAATGTTCAGAGGTGGCGCACGATCCATCCAGTGCACGCTATCGACCTGAGGCAAGGCTTCAAGCCGATCAACCACATGCCGCAGCGCCGCAGCGGAGGCAGGGGTGAAGAGGTCTTGGGAATGGACCAGCAAAACCAAATCGAATCCCGCCAGTTGCGCAATCCGAACTTCGGGCGTCGCACGTTGCTTGCGACTGGCCGCTTCGGAGGTGGTCGAATGATCGACCGCTTTCTCCGCTGCGGGTGAAACCAACATTGTCGGATCGACGTAGCCGATGGTCGCTATCCCTGTGATCAACACGATCACCGCCGCAACGATCCAAGCGTGATCCACCAAACGACCGAAGCCACCGCTTGGGACTTCCGCATTCGATTGCCGGTCGTTGAAATCTAACGTGGGGTTTGGCATGCGGCGAAAAGGGTACGATCGTCCAGGAATCAGTCTTGGACGGCTTCGATCGGTTCGTCGTGGGAGGCATCGTCATCATCCGACACCGACGTTTCGTCATCTTCTGGATCGGTGTCGTAGACAACCGGTGGGGCATCCTTGGCAGCGATGCGGCGAGCCCGTTTGGCATCCGCCTTCATCTTTTTGTCCATTTCACGTTGACGCTTGGCGAAGGTGTTTTGATTTTTGGCGATGCTCGCTCTCCCGTTTGTGTGACCTGCGTCCCATGCGTTGACAAGAACGTCAACGTGGCCATGTGCTCGCGTTTCCCACCCCTTGCATTGGTTAGCAAGTCGCGGAAACGCGCAGACGCGCGTTGTCGAGAGTATATACTGTCGACAACCACCCCCGTAACCGGGCTCAGGCGGTTGGCTAGGCCAAAGGGCCGCCATCGAGTCCGGTCGCAAGGATTCTCCGACCGAGCGAATCGCCGCGATTCCTACCAGGCGTCGGTGCGGAACGGCGAGGCTGGCAAGCCTTCTTTGTTATAAAGGTTTGCTCCCTCTGGGTTCATCGAATAGGCGTACCGGACCGCGACGGGTTCCGCGACCGCCGCCGATTTGACGACCACGCTATCGCCGTCGATCGTAGCATCGGCCCAATGCCATTGCTTATCGGCGCCAGCAATGGCAAAACGCTCCAGCTTGCCCTGCTTGACCTCTTCAGTCGGTTGCAGCCCTTCCTTTTTACCGACGATCAAACCACCGCCGACGTAATCGAAGCTCAAGCGGATCGAAGCCCCTTCGATTTCTTGGCTCTTGAACAACGGCCCCGCAGGCACGATCTGCTGCTTTTCGTAGGTTTGATGGAGCGCCCACTGAGCCAGCCGATCTCCGACGTCCTGCTTATTTCGCGGGTGAATATCGCCAGCTTCCCCGATGTCGATGATCACCGCCATTCCGGTGTGGTCGATATCGAGTGCCTTGGTCTGCGCTTCACGCAGCTTCGCCCAACCGTCGCCTCCCGCCGGATCCTCCGTCGGCTGCTTGAAGTTGGCCAACTGGACCCAGTAGAACCCGAGGTTGGGATTAAACAGTTCGCGCCAACTGGAAACCAATGCTTGGGTTTTGTGATAATACGATTCCCCTTCGCCGCCATTGGATTCCCCCTGGTACCAGATCGCGCCTCGCATCGCAAAAGGTGCCAACGGATGGACCATCGCGTTGTAGATTGCCGACGGCGAACTCCCCCCCACCTTCGTCTCCGCGGTATACGCATCGACTTGGTCGGCGATCGCTTTCAATTCAGGAACGTGATGAAACCCCGCTGGGGAGATCCAAGGTTCAATCCGTGTGCCGCCCCAGTTGGTGCCGACCAAGCCAATGGGAACCTTCAGATCGTTTTGCAAACGTCGGCCGAAGAAATACCCCACCGCTGAAAAGCCGCCTACCGTGTTCGGTTTGCAAACTTGCCAAACGCCAGGACACGTTTCTTTGGCAACCGGCGACGTGGTGTGTCCGGGAACATTAAACAACCGGATTTCCGGATGGTCCGCGGCAGCGGTCTCCTGAGCTCCGTTCGTCGCCCCCTTAACGGCCCATTCCATGTTGGATTGGCCCGAACAGATCCAAACTTCACCGATCAGGACGTCTTTGACCTCCAGGGTGTTGCTGCCGGCGACGACCAATTTTTGGCCTTCAGCATTCGCTTGCAACGGTTCCAATTGAACCTTCCAACGACCGTTGTCGTCGGCCGTCGCCTGCTGAGTTTGTTCGCCGAACGTGACGCGAATTTGTTCGCCAGGTTCTGCCCAGCCCCAGACCGGAATGGGCATCTGTTGTTGCAAGACCATCGAATCACTGAAGATCGATGCGAGCTTGACTTCAGCGTGCAACGTCGTTGCCACGCAGGCAAACACCAGCGCGGCGGTAAACACAAACATTCGGTAGCGGTAGAGCATCGGGGAACCTATTGTCCTGGAGGGGGTTGTGACTGGGGTAGCGATCGCAAATGCAATCGCTGAATCCGCCATGGTCCCCAAACAGGGGAAGCGGCAGTGGCCGCCAATATAGCCCTTGCTGCGCGGTGCTGCGACAAATCCAAGAAGAATCGTTTGGGCAAGCCGACGGGATCCCATACGTATCGCGGGATCATTCCCCAGATGAGCGTGGCGTTGGCGAAGCGGCGGTAGCTTCGATCGACGCGATCCTCCATAATCTTGGGGAATGCTGGAGCGCGGCGCGCGGTTGGCGTGCGTATGAATTCCGACTCCAGGCCCTTCACGATTCCCTCCTTTACCATGAAAAAGCCCATGATTGTGACCGCTCGTTTTTTAATCGCTCCGCTGACAGTGCTTTGCCTGTTGTCTGGACGTCTGTCTGCGGAGGTGCCGTTAAACCAATTGACGGATTCAGAAAGTCGCAGCGGCTGGAAACTGCTGTTCGACGGCAAGACGTTTGATGGTTGGCGGAACTACAAAAAAGAAGGTGTCTCCGATGGCTGGAAGATCATCGACGGCGCGATGGTCCGCGAGGACAAAGGTGCGGGCGACATCATCACCGATAAGAAATACAAAGCCTTTGAGCTTTCGTTGGAATACAACATCAGCCCCGCCGGAAACAGTGGCCTGATGTTCCATGTGACCGAAGAGAACGATCGGCCATGGAAAAGTGGTCCCGAGATCCAAGTTCAGGACAATGTCGACGGACACGATCCGCAGAAGGCAGGCTGGTTGTATCAACTGTACAAGCCGCAACCGCCACGCTGGGCTGCCAACCAAGATGAAAACATCGATGCCACACGCCCCGCGGGACAGTGGAACCAATTGTATGTGCGGATCGCCGCCGACAATTGTGAAGTCGTCATGAATGGCGTCCGTTACTACACATTCAAACTTGGCAGCGAAGACTGGAAAAAACAGGTTGCTGCCAGCAAGTTTGCGGCGTACGACACATTCGGAACGGCAGGAACCGGCCACATTTGCCTGCAAGATCACAACGATCTGGTTTCCTACCGAAACGTCAAAATTCGCGAACTGGGCGAAAATGGTTCTGTCCCCCAACCGATCGACGGAACCTTGGAATTGAAGTCGACTCTGGCTTTCCCCGAATTGAAGTGGGAGGACTGGAATGCAGTCGACGAAGCGGGCAACCTGCGTCCGTTGCGGATCGTCGAACTGGCCGACGCGGGTGACGGCAGCGGCCGGTTGTTTGCGATTTCTCAACAGGGCGGGGTTTGGATTTTCGAGAATCGCGCAGACGTCAAAGAAGCCACGTTGTTCTTCGATCGTCGCGGCAAGGTGAAGGATTGGAAGAGCCGCGGCGCTAACGAAGAAGGACTGCTGGGACTCGCCCCCCACCCCGACTTCAAGAACAACGGCCACGTCTACATCTATTACACCCATCCCACCGAAAAGAAGTCGGTGATCTCGCGGATCACGGTTTCGGAAGACAATCCCAACCGAGCCGATCCCGATTCGGAAACGGTGATCATGGAGATCGATCAACCATTCCAAAACCACAATGGCGGTAGCATGGAATTCGGTCCTGACGGCTTCCTCTACATTGGATTGGGAGACGGGGGTGACCGCAACGATCCTTATGCCGCGGGACAAGATCTGGCCAAATTGCTGGGCAAGATCTTGCGGATCGACGTCGACAAAACCGATGGCGATCGCAAGTATGGGATTCCCACGGACAATCCGTTTGTCCATCACAAAGGTGCCCAAGGTGAGATCTATGCGTATGGCCTACGGAACCCGTGGCGGATCGCTTTCGACTCCAAGACCGGCGATCTGTGGTGCGGCGATGTCGGCCAAGAATTGTGGGAAGAGGTCGATCTGATCACCAAGGGAGGCAACTATGGCTGGAGCATGCGGGAAGGATCTTATCCGTTTGGTAACACCGCCGTTGAATCTCCCAATCCACCGATCGGCCCGGTCTGGGAATACGACCATCGCATCGGACGTTCGATCACCGGGGGACGCGTCTATCGCAGCGACCGTTTGCCAGAACTTAGTGGTAAATACCTGTATGCCGACTATGTAACCGGATGCGTGTGGGCGTTGGATTACGATCACGAGGCGGGTCGCGTACGGAAGAACTTGCAGATCTTCGGCGGCGATGTTCCCGTGTTGGCCTTTGGCGAAGATGCAGCGGGAGAGGTCTATTACCTAACCCAAAGCGCACGCGGCGAATGCATCTACCGCTTTGATGCGGCCGGTAAATAAGATTCCTGCGTCACCCGCGTTGCACGACGGGATGTGGAATCGCCGAAAAGCTCAACGGAGCCATCGCCATAACCTTGGCGATGGCTCCGTTTTTTTTGACACATCCCTACCCACAAATTTTCGTTCACGAGGACGCCGTGCCGATGGCGGTTCTAGCTGCATTCACCGGGAACCATCACCATCCAACCGAGTCCAAATTTGTCGGTCACCATTCCGTAACGCGGCGACCAAAAGGTTTTTGTCAGCGGCATATCGACAGTTCCCGATTCAGCGAGCGCATTGAATGCGAGATCGCAAGCCTCTTCGGTCGGCACCGAAAGCGACAACCGCAGACCATCAAACTTCACGACGCCCCCGCATCCATCGGACGCCATCAAGTTCATCTTCCCCACGCGGAACGACGCATGCATGATCTTGTTCTCAAAACCGGCCTGCAGCATCCCGTCGGGAACGGGATCGGGGCTCTCGTTGAACCGCAACTTCATCTCGATCTTGGCGCCAAGCGCGGTCTCGTAAAAGGCCAACGCTTCTTCGCAGCGACCGCCAAAAAACAGATAGGGCTGAACCACCGCCTCCTGCAACGCCATTGTCCGTTTCAGTGAATCTTCTTGAGCCCGAACCGTTCCGTCGGGATCATGCTCGGCGAAGTCATCCATTTCGTATAGCGGGCGAATGTCGACGTCCGATTCTTCGATCATCGGATTGGGACAGCGTTTAACCCAATCGATAGCTTCCTGCATCGAAGCCACCTCCCACAACCAATAGCCCGCAATCAATTCTTTGGTCTCGGCAAACGGACCATCGGTCACTGTTCGATCTTTGCCGCTGAAGTGAACCCGCACCGCATCCGAACTCGGCCGCAATCCCTCCCCCGCTCTCATCACTCCGGCGCTTACCAATTGCTCATTGAACTTCCCCATCTCCGTCAGTAATTCCTGACTAGGCAGGATCCCCGCTTCCGAACTTTTTGTCGCTTTGACAATAACCATAACCTTCATCGATCAACTCCTCGCGTGTTTTACCCTTTGGGGATGTAGCCAGTTTCCAACATTAGTCGAGTGGCCTTACCGGTAATCGACAACAAGCCAAAACTTTTTCATCGCTCCGAAAGTCGCCGACGTCAAACCTCGTTGGCTCAAACGGTCCGCGAAGCCTGCCGGATCTCAGCGTGTCAACACCGACGGGACAATCCATGCGTCCGCATTGTCCTTCGTCGATCACGAACGATTTGAAGACCTTCGCATCAACAGACAACACGTCCCCGTCTTGATCGGCGATACAGCGATGGCGGTGACGAAAGCAATCGCAAGCGAATCGAGGTGTCCCGGCGAGGAAAACCGACAGCCTGATGTCCGCGCCATCGGCGTCGTCAGATGCGGCGGTGAGGCGCTTCTAAGAACTTTACCCATTCCCCGGCTTCGCTCTGCAATTCGCTCGTAAAGAGCCAGTTGTCGGCATCGAGGATCTCGATCGTATCGCGATACTTGCACGTTCCGGTACCGTCGAATTTTGGGCCGATGCTTTGCAAGGGCAAACGTTTCCCCGAATCGTCGAGGTCGCCTTGGTAGAGCCACAGGTTGGACATCATCGACCCAATAAAGCTACCGATATACCGGCTTTGTTTCACATCGAAACCAAGCGTCATGATCGACGACCATGGCTGACCGTCCTCGGACACTCCGCTGCTTTCGCTAATCAACCACATGCCTTCCAACGACCGACAGACCATCTTCCCCTCGGTCGCCGACTTGGTCCCGTCGGGCATTTCGCATTGATGCTCGAAAGTCCAATTGCCGACCAGTTGATCGAGCCAATGATGTTCTTGATGTGGTTTGGCAAACATAAAATGCGCTCTCTATAAATCACAAGGGGAATGGGGGGACGAATGACTCTGCGTCCGTGGTCTGCCGATGAATGATCGATTCAACCAATAATCGATTGAGAACGCCATCGATCGACCGGATTGCGCACCGTTTTCCCCAAAAATTTCGTCGCCCCCGGTCCCGCAAATCAGCCATCGATTCGCATGATCTGTAAGCCGCGTTGGGGGCATCCGGGGGTATCGGACTGATGATAGCTCCAAACCCTGCCGTCGTCCGAAACTCCGATATCTGAAATGCCCCCCTGCTCATCCGCAACCCGAACGGTCCCAACAAACTGCAAGTCCTCGACATTCCAGATCGCTATCGATCCATCGCTCCCTCCGGTCAACAGACTCTTTCGATCGGGGGTCAGCGCGATGCAACGGGGTTCTAACCCTGAAACACTCGGTTGTTGCGAATCCCAACGATCGCTGGCAGCGATCAAACGGCCATCCCAATCGTAGCTGCGAATCCGACTATCTTGCGATGCGATGTACACCAGCTTTCTAGGAAGATCATTGCAAATCCCACCTGCGGCACCGGTGTTCACGCGATCGAAAACCTTCGTCTCCCGCGAGGCGCAGTTGAAGCTACTGACAAACTCCCCAAACAATAGAATTCTATTGTCACCAAGCAGCGTGGCGAACCGGTTGGCCACCGGGAACTCTTGCTGATCCACCTTAACCCCGTACGCGCTGCCATCCAGTCCAGTGGTTGAGACCATATCAAATCGGATCAGCCAATTTCCCCCACGCGTGAGTGCAAAGAGCTGATCACCGCTGGCGTTGAAGCCCACGCTGACGACCTGGGGCGTGTTGCCCTCGTGAGGAGGCGACGGATGCTTCATATTCAAGTTGGATGAATCGCGTGCGACCAGATAGGTGTTGCCATGGTGATCACCGAACGCCAACCACTCGCCATCGGGAGAAATTTCCATGGAAAGAACGCGGCAATTAGGGATATCCGCAACGGCCTCGATCACCTTGAACGAGGTGGTATCGATACGTTGTATTCTTCCAATGGATTCATTCGCGATGAATGCCTGACGCCCATCCACCGCAAGCACGGCATGCAGCGTTTTACCTTTCACGATTTGCGGTGAATCGGGCACGGGATCGAGGGAACTGATCGCTACCGATCCGTCCTCACCACCGCTGATGATGCATCCGTGATTATCGATTGCAACTTGGGAGACCTCTCCGTTGTGAAGGATTTGCAAAGAGGAGTGTTCCCAGAATGGAAGCTCCGACTCCTCATCGGCAGCCGGCCCCGCTTTGCTTGGATCGGACAGATCCCAGCCGACGATTCCGCCATTCCGCATCCCGGCAACGATTCGTTGCCCATCGGGCGAAATCGCGACAGCCTCGGCAATGCCATACGATTGTCGTAAATCAACCGCACTCAGATCCTCCGACTCGAGATCAAATCGCCGCAAAAAGGTCTCGTGACCAAACGCCAAGACCAACCAGCGTCTGTCGTAGGAGATTGCCATCGATTCGATCTGATAATCTGTCTGCACAACGACATCAGGCTTCTGAGCATGCAGGCTTGCCAAGATTGGTGTTTGATGATCTTGAAGCGTCAGCAGCCGTGTCGAATCGGGAAAAAATGCGATGAGTTCGTTGCGACGCTGAGACTCAACCGTTTCGATGACCGAGCCGGTGGCGAGCTCATAGATCGGGATCGGTTCATACCGGCAACCTACCGCAAGCCATTTTCCATCGTGGGAAAACGCAAGCGATTCGACCGTCGTGGGAAGGTCGACGATTGCTTGTGGCGGTTCATCTTCGCCCAGCGATATAAAGTGAACCTCGTTCAGGTTATCTAACCAATTCGGGTCGGTAGCGACCTGCCGCCCCACGGCGAGCGTGTTTTCGTCGGGCGAAATTGCCAGCGCAAACACTCGGGTCCCCGGGACCGGGGCGATCTCGCGCAGAACCTCTCCAGATGACAACTCCAGGATACGAATCGTCCCATCGATATCCGCAACCGCTGCGGCCTCTTGGTTGGGAAGCAGCACGATCTCGCTGATCGTTGACCGATGCGCTGCACACCGATGCCATCCGTGAAGTGCTCTCGATCTCAACAGTTTCAGGTCGAACCCGATCGGGACCACATCCTTTGCGTACTCTTCGATTCGCGCTGCGATATTTAATGCTTTGGCGCGATCATTTTTTGCCCACGCCGAATAGGCTTGCCGAAGATCGGATAGATACGCTGTTTTCACGGCGGCGGTGCGGTTCGCTTCGGCCTCGGTCTGATGCGCACTGGCATCGCGTTCGGCGGCGATCGCTCGACGTTCGCTCAATTGAACATCGGTCAACGCCACCTGCAGCGAGCTGCGTTCGGCAGCCAACCTGCGGTTGCTGTGGGCCAGAGCGAACAGGCTGGCGGCGATCAATGCCGCAATCACGGCCAGCAAGCTGGCTTCGAAGGGAGAGCGTTTGACGGCACGCCACGTTCGTTCCGAAAACGATTGCGGTCGGGCTTTGACCATTCGCCCTTGTTGCCAACGGATCAAATCGTCTTTCAGTGCGGTCGCCGACGCGTATCGAAGTTTGGGATCCTTGGCAAGGCATTGCATGCAGATCGCATCGAGATCGCGTGGGATCGTGCTGACGAGTTTACGTGGCGGTTGAGGTCGACGGGCACAAATGGATTTGACTAGTTGCAAGCCATCCTGCCCGCGGTGTGGCAATTTTCCGGTCAGCAAGCGATACATCACCACGCCGATCGAAAAGATGTCGCAGGCTTCCCCGTGCGATTGTTCGTTGTCGAGCACTTGTTCAGGGGACATGTACAGCAAGGTACCGATCAGCCGGACGGGCGATTCCAAGTCGGCGTTGTCCAACAAGTCGCGGACCAAGCCAAAGTCGGTCAAGCGAGGTGTCCAGGTAGTGGAACCTGTGGACGACGTGGTGGCGTCCAGCAAGATGTTACCGGGTTTGATGTCGCGATGGACCAAACCACGTTCATGGACATGCACGATCGCATCGACCAAACGGACCAGAAGGTCGCAAACCTGTTCGTGGGGCACGGGCCCGGGATGCTCCTTCAACCATCTTTCCAGCGTCGGTCCCTGACAAAATTCGGAGACCAAGTAGACCGATTGTTCATCTTGAAAGACTTCATATAACGGAACCAGGCACGGATGGCTCAAACGCGCCGCGGCCCGGGCCTCCAGCAAACGATCGTCTTCGCTGACGGCCGTTTTCTCGACACGCCGACGGATCGATTTCATCGCAACAATCCGCCGTAAAAAATCGTCTTCCGCTTTGTAAACGGTTCCGAATCCTCCGGCGCCGATGATTCCCAAGATGGTGAACCGCCCAATTCGCTCGGGCGGATCCAATTCAATCTCTTCTTCGGACGAATCCATCGTTTGCGTCGACGACGCGTTGACGGTCCGTTCGAACAATCGAACGACCGCCGCCAAGCGTGGATCGCTGGGGGCGATGCTGTCCGCCATCGCGAAGGTGCCGCTTTCAAGAAGTTCTTGGTAGAAAGATTCGGCCCGACTGGGAAGATCAAGCGATGGATCTTCGGGGGGCAGGTCGCAGCTAGCACTCATGAAAAGAAGACTTCAACGAAGGGGAGCAAGCAAATGTTATCGTGCCAGCAAGCAAAAAGGTCCTGTTCTCGGCAGCTGCTCAACGATCGGTCGCATCCGCAATTCCCGTCCCAATGACTTAGTATAACGTCGCGGAAACGTGCCATCGTTACCCTGGACACCAACCCAGTAAAACGAGGACGGCTTGCATTCTCTACAGAAACGATCACAAATCATACCCGGGACACATAGCTTAGGTAGCAGAGCGATCCAATTCAAGTGACATCCCACGCATTCCGGACATCAAGAAAGCAGCCACGAGAGGGGCAGCAGGCAAAGGAGCTGACGTTTTGCCGTCGTGAAAGATGGGCAGGCCTCCGGCCAGGCCTGGGCGTTGTCACGCCTTCGGAAGTGTCACAATCGAGTCCGGGCTAGGATCGCCGATCGCAATCCCCGCCAGATCGTTCCGCGATTCGATTCCTACGCCGCAAAGGTCGACCTTGGGTATTGGCGACGCGTTCCCATTGGCGCTGCCTATCGGGGGCTGTCGATCGAATCGAAAACAGGATCGAAACCATACCGACCAGCCCCAGTTTCAGATTTCCACGCAACGAATCGTTTGCGTTTGGAGGAACGATCGCCCCCGGCATGTCGGAGGCTGCGCAGCAGTCGGCATGACCTGTCGGTCGCAAGCTATCGCGATTGGAGGATGGCGTCGTGGCCCCGTTAAGCGACAACCGGTCGCGAGCCGCGTCGGCCGTATCGACCATCTTGGTCGCCAACCGAAGCGCACGCTCCGCCGCTTGAATGGCTTGGGCTTCGTGCTGCCGCGTGGCATCGTCTTTCAGGACGGCTGCGGAAGCGGATTCCAACCCTACCGCGAAGACGGTGGGTCGCGGCGCCGTGTCTGCAACTTCCGGCGTTGTGACCATTTCGTCCAATTCCGCCAACTCCAACAGCGGGAAGGAAACGTAGGTCTCCTGCGTCGCATCGCGTGCCAGCGGTTCGGTTTTCAACGACGGTCCCAGGGGCTTACCCGCGGCGGACAACGTACTGAAGTAGTGGTACGTTCCGGCACGCCCGGACGCTGCCTGCGCATTCGAGCTCGACCCGATCGGAATTCGCGTTTCCAGCAAGAGGCTTGGAGCCGCATAGATTGAAAAGAGAGAGCGATCCTGGATTCGATCGTCGGCGAACGGGGCGAGCCGCGAAAGGGAATCTTCGCTAGCCGTAAACGCTGCACGGTCGGGGTGGGTTTCGATCATTGCCTCACTTTCGTCCGACCGTTCTTCTTCGTGCTTCGGATCGTCACAGCCCCCCAGCGACGGGTCGATTTTCGAATCTCCGTCGGTTGTTTCGTGAGTCCCATCGCCCCAATCGCAATCCTCCGACCAGACAATGTCCTTCGCGTCCGACGGATCCGCGTCGAAAACGCCGACGTCTTCAGGCTTCGGCAGCGAGCTTTCGATCCAGGCCTCCTGGGAACGATTCAAAACAGTCCGATTCACTTCAACAGACACGTCGCTGATCGGCGTCGTGCCCGAATCCAACATGGTATCACATACACTCACCAAGCCCGTTAGCAAGGAACGCGATTCGAGACGTTCGATTCCTTGCATCGCACGGCTCCGCCGAGGCATGACACGGCTGCGATGAGTCGTTCTCCGAGAGGCCATCCACCACACTCCTTCCTAGTTTCCGCCGCCGAAATGTTCATCGCGCGCATCAGCCAGCGCGCGCGTTTCCGGGGCTCGCGATTCCTTCAACTGACTCAAAATTCGATCGAGCAGTTCGCGATGTTTTTCTAAATGATTTCGATATCCCTGATGAAAAGGGGCCTGCTTTACCGCCTGGGCCTGCAGTTCGAGGGCTTCGGTTAAATAGTCGATCGCCTCTGCGGAACGGCCACTTTGCTGGTCGACCGTACCCAAATTATGCAGCACTCCCGCCAGACGGCTCAAGGGCTCCGGCGTGGAAGCACATCGATCGGTTTGAGAGCGCAAAAGTGTCTCGGCCGCCTTGAAGGCCGTCACGGCCGCTGCGCGTTCGGAGGCCGATTGCGTTGAGGAACCATCGGTGCGCCGTCCGTTCCAAATCAACTGACCAAGGTTGTTTTGAGCGACCGCTAACTGCTCTGTACTGATTCGGTCCATCGGATCCGCTTCCACAGCATCCGTCAGCCGAACGATCACCGCTTGAACAAGCGTCCGTCCCTCATCCCAATGACCGCGCCGCCCCAAGACGGAAGCCAGATTGTTTTGCGATACCGCCAACTGCATTGCAATCGATTGAGCAGGCTTTCCGCGGCCCGAATCTAGAGGCAACGCCTTCATCGACGCCCCTGCGGCAGACATCGTCTTCAAATCGGTGATGTTCGCGCGCAACAGCGTCTCGGATTGTTCCAGGTCTTGATCCATGTTGGTGGCGACCAGAGAGTTGCGGCATTCGATCAATTGTTGTTGCAGCGCAAAATCTCCGCGAGCATTCCCCAACGCTGCGGTCAGCCGCCTTTGAACTTGCCGCAACCGTTCGACAGCCTGTTCGACATCGGCAATCTTCCACAGCAGCAGCGCGAAATTGTTTTGCGTCATCGCCCATTCGCGGAGGATTCGCGGCGGTAACGCATGGGCTTGAATCAGCGGTTCCTGCAAATGGATCGCCCTTTGGTAGTTGCAGACCGCTTCGGGAACGCGGCCTTGTTCGGCTTGCAATGCTGCGAGATTGTTTAAACAAATCGCGAAATCCGCCTGATCCTCGTCGCTCCACGTCAAATGGTCGCGAAGTTTTTCGTACGACGCGATCGATGCTTGGTATTTTTCTTCCGCCGCAACGAAATCCCCCAGCTCCCGATACGTCGCTGCCAGACGGAACTGTACCTTGGCCAGCTGAGCATGAAATTCGGGTTGGTGATCGGCGTATGCCAAAAAGTCCAGGTAGTAGCGTTCGGCTTCATGAAGCACTTCGATTCGGATCGGTTCCCCGCCAGGCAGACTGGCCAACCGCTGGGACATCAGCCCGCCAAACCGATCGACAAGGGCGTGGGCTTGATCCAGGTGCAGATGGGCGCGGGCCGTCGCTTCATCTTTCAGCCGACTCTGCTGTGAGATCAACAGGGTCGCCGTGCTCAGCCCGGCAATCGACAGTATCAACAAACAGAAGACCGCCGCCACGAACCGCTGCCGCCGGACAGCCCATCGGAACGCCAGCTCGACGCGTGTGGGGCGGCGTGCCAACGTCGGCTTCCCCTCCAAGAACCGGCGCAGGTCTTCCGCCATCTCCCCCGCGGTGGCGTAACGATCATCCTTCCGCTTGGCGATCGCTTTGAGCACGATCGTTTCGAGATCGAGCGCGACGGCGGGATTCATTCGTCGCAGCGGTATAGGACCGCAATACTGGATCGCATGAAACAACGTTTCGCGATCTTGGTTTTCAAACGCGGGACGCTTGGTCAGCAACTCATATAACGTGATCCCGAGCGAATAGATGTCGGTGCGGTGATCGATCTCCTGCTGTCGCCCGGCGATCTGTTCGGGACTCATATACCTGGCCGTTCCCATCACCTTCCCTTCGGCGGTCAGGTTGCCCAGCCCACGGACGCGCGCCAATCCAAAGTCGGCAACCCAAACCTTGCCTCCCGAATCAACTAACAAATTCGAAGGCTTCACGTCGCGGTGGACGACTCCCTGTTGATGCGCGAAATCGAGGGCATCGGCGACGCAGATCATCAACTCCACCGTCCGGCGGATCTCGTCGGGGCCACAGCCCGTGTTGCCCACCTGCGTGCGATCGCCGGCCCCCGCTTGAGTCGACCGGTCGGCAAAAGGAACCGGTTGTTGCCATCGAACCGCTGCCGCACCGCGTGGGTTGCCGCCGAGCAACGGGGCGTCGAGTGTCGTTTGGTTGTGTGGATTGTCGTCGCGACCGGATGCATCGACGCTGCGGGAGTTCGCGGGATGCGAGCCCGACGGCGCGTCGAAGACCTGTTCCAACGATTGGCCGTCGATCAATTGCATACTGTAATAATGGACGCCCCGTTCGCAGCCGACAGCAAAAACCGGAACGATATGGGGATGATGTAGCGAAGCCGCCGCTTGGGCTTCATTGCGGAAACGGGCAACCTGCTGGCTGTCCAACACCGCTGCGAAAGGGAGGACTTTCAAAGCCACATTGCGTCGCAGTGACAACTGAGTCGCTTCGTAGACGACTCCCATCCCTCCCCGACCGATCTCGCGCCCCAAACGATAATCGCCTAGCGTTGCCCCATCGATCGCAACCTCTTCGGGCGTGTGTGACGCACCGGGTTCGACATCGCGCGTCGCACGGCACAAGGCCCGCAAACTTTCCAGATGCATCCCCCACGAACCATTCAGCTCAGGGTGGTCGGCCAGCAAACGCTCGGCTCCCGTTTCGTCCCCTTGCTCCAAGCGGCACGCGTAATCATCCAGCAGCTGTGCGATTTGCAGGTGTTGCCCATCGGTCCGTTCTTGCGTTTTCATGCCTGCGATTCCATTGCTACGCGAAGTTGCTCGATCGCGCGGAGCCACAACATTCGCACCGCGCCGGTCGACCGCTCCATCCGCTGGGCCACGTCGCCAAAGGGAAGTCCTTCTAAGTGCCTCAAGACGATCACCGTTCGATAGTCGGCGGGCAGCTGTTCTAAGGCCGCCGCCAGTTCGGAGAGCGATTCCCGATGATCCGCTTCCGACGCCGGAGACCGCTGTGGGTCGGCAGCCAATCGCGCGAGTCGATGGTGCGATCGGTCGACCGATGCCGACAGATTCCCCACCACCTGTTCGGCACGGACGCTCCGTTTGGCCGCCACCAGATGCGTTTCCACCGCCTCGGCGATATTGTGAACCAACACCTGACGCAGCCAACCGGTGAACTCATCGATCTGCTGACCTCGGAAACCAGCAAAATCGCGATGCGCCTCCAGCAGCGTTTCCTGAACGATGTCCGACGGACTGACGCGGTGCTGAATGCGACGATCTAAATGGAGCCGTGAAAGTACATTCAAATAGCCCGAATAGCTAGCAAGCAGACGGTCGAGGCTTGCGCGATCGCCATCGGCGGCGCAGCGAATCAGCTCGTTTGCGGTGTCGGACGTGATTTGATCTGCCATCGGCGCTCTCCCTCTTTTCCCCTGGCGGGATGCAGGCGGATTTGTCACGCGAAAAATTATAGAAGTTTCCGAAAACGATACAATTCGCCCAATCAACCGCTGTTGGAATGGAACGCCCCCGGCAGCGGAAACTGCCAGTCCTCGGTATGCTGGCAATTCGAGCGGCAACCTATCTGCCGACTCGGGCACCGGAAATCGCTCCGGCCAACGTGTCTCTCCAACAACGGCTTCCTCAATCTGCCATGCGCATCGTTTCCCTGCTGCCCAGCGCGACGGAGATCATTTGTGGGCTCGGGCTGCGCGACCAATTGGTCGGTGTCACGCACGAGTGCGACGATCCCGCCGACGTGCTCCAGTTGCCCAAGGTCACACGAACATTGATCCCCGCCGACGCGAGCAGCAACCAGATCGACGCCTTGGTCCGTGAACGCTTGAAGACGGAACACGCGCTCTATTCGCTGGACATGCCAGTCTTCGAATCGTTGGCCCCCGACCTGATCGTCACGCAAACACTGTGCGATGTGTGCGCGGTCTCACAGCGCGAAGTTAGCGACGCAGCCTGCGCATTGCCCAACGCAGCGCGAGTGCTGAATCTCGAACCGACTCGCCTTGCCGACGTCTTGGCCAGCATTGGACAGGTCGCCGAAGCGGCTGGATGCGTCTCCCAAGGCGAACGCTATTTGGAATCGTTGCAGCGGCGGATCGATGCGGTCGCCCGCCGCAGCGAATCGATATCCCACCGTCCCCGCGTGATGCTGCTGGAATGGATCGATCCGCCCTTTAGCGCCGGACACTGGAATCCCGAACTGGTTGCGATCGCCGGCGGTGAGGAAGTCGTTGGCGTCGCCGGAGAACGTTCGGTGACCACGCCGTGGGAATCGATCCTCGCCGCCGATCCCGAGGTGATGATCATCGCGTGCTGCGGATTCGATGTCCCCCGCGCGGCACAGGACCTACCGATCCTGAGATCCTACGACGGCTGGGATCGCTTGCGTTGCGTTCGGAACAACCGCGTCTACATGGTCGACGGATCGGCCTACTTCAGTCGCCCGGGGCCGCGACTTGTCGACAGCCTCGAAATCCTCGCCCACGCCTTACATCCCACCACGCACCCGTTGCCCGCCGGCCTTCCCGCCCCCGTTACCGTCGACGTCCGGTGACGAGCAATGGTCCCCGGCTCAAGCGAGCGAACATCGCAAGCTCACGTTTCTCGGGCCGGATGACTACGGAGAGACCAATCCCGCGGTGTTCTTCGCGCGCACCCGGTAGGGGTTCTTCTGCCCTGGCTCCAATTTGTCGACGGTCCATCGCATCCTCGCCAACGGAACGGCGGGCGTGTCGCTGTACTGCAGCCCTTGGAACAGCGGCCGGCCAAAGGGATTCTTGGGCTTATCGGGAACGGTCGCCACGGTCTTGCCGTCGCGTTCGATGATGAACTGGGCGATGCCGCTTTCCAGATCGGCAGCGGCTTGCCAAGTCAATTCGTCGCCGACGAGCTGGACGTTCGTTGGCGCCGGCGGCGGCGTCACGTCGGCCACATTGGAATCGGTGACAAATTGTTTCCACGCCGTTGCGACCGCTTCGTTGGGCAGCCAGATCGACGTGGCGAGATCGCCCTCGTATTGGCCCGCAGGAACCGCTGCGGTGAAAGCGGCTTCCTCGACAGGAAGCGGTGCCAGCATAGCCGACTGTTGTGGCATCGGCCGGATCGGCTGGCCGTCCTCTTCGGGCAAGCGTTGGCTCAGACAGGCGTCCATCCAAGGGATCGCCAGGTAGCGTGAGTTGCCACATTCGTGGCTGGTCAACGGATCGATCGCAATGCCGAGCAAGGCACCACGGCCCCGCATCGTTCTAAAAAAGGTTTCGTTGCTGGGCCAGACGCCTTTGAAACGGCTCTCTTTGTCGGTGTAGCCTTCTTTGGTTCCGAAGTTACACATCGTGGGAACCGTCAGCGCCGCTTCGGGCAATGTGTGCGGTTGAATGTTGCGGCCTTCGACCGCTTCGAACAACGGAACCCCCGATCGCAGCCAAGCCGCCGCGACGCGGTCGGGATGCAACATCAACATCCCACCAGCCCAATGCCCACCGCCGCTGTGCCCCCACAGCGCCCAGGGAACTTCGGCAAGTTCCGGATGCCCCGACTGTTTCCCCAGGTCGACCAAGGCCTTTTGAAACGCACGATCCGATCCGTTGCGTGGATCACACCACATCTGACAATCGGTGCCTGCGGGCTGTTCGTACGCAGGGGACAACAACGCACACTGATGCTTCTGCGCGAGCGCTTGCCAATGCAAATCGAACGCCCCGGTCTGCCCCGATTTGCACGAACCCTCGCCACAACCGTGCTGGTGGACGATCACCCCGCGCAGCGTCGGAACACCTGGAGGCGTCCACACGGTGTAGGCAACCGGATAGATTAGCTCGCCCGGCTGCGATGAGGCAGCGTAACGAACGCGAAAGTAGGGAGCAGCGACAGCCGGAGGATTGTCGTAGGGTGCGTTCTGGGCGAACGCGACAAGTTCCATTGCGGCAAGAACAAGGACGAGCGGGGCGAGGCATTTCATGAGGATCGACTCGGGGCTACGGGGCGAGCAAACGATACACGGAAACCGTGCTGCGGGGAGAAACCGTTCTCCGCCGCCCCGTAGTTTAATCAACCCGCCGAGCGCAGGTGAACGGTCCCGTCGAAGCCACCGCAGATTGTAGGCCAGCCACTGTTCCGGCCTACAATCGTTTTGATGCTTCGGCGGCGTCGACTATTCGCTGGCCTTGTTGTTCCGCTCGGCTGCTTCGAGCTTGCGGACGTCTTCGGGACTCAACTGGGGCCGGTTCAATTTCAACGTCAGCTTGTTGAGCGTTCCGGTGAACGCAAACGGCGTTTGATAGTCGCGGTCATCGACAGGTGTGCCGGTATCCGATCCGATATCAAACGTTTCGTCCCATTGCAAAATCAATGGGATCGTATGAGGCAGCGTCTCGGTAGCGACTTCTTTGCCGTCGACTTTAAGAACACCAGTGCCGCTTTGGCCGATGCCGCTGAGGCTATTGAACGCCAAGGTGCCCATCCCCGTTCCGTCGTACGTGAACTCAAACTCCAACACGTGTTTCCCAGGAGCGAGCGCGTCGGGTCCTTCCCAACGTTGGCGTTTCAGATCGACGAGGTTCCACAGAAAGACCGGCTTGCCTTTAAGCAGGTAGAAGCCATAGCCACCGAATCGTCCGCCCGAGGTCAGCAGCATCCCTTCGGCACCGTTTTCAGGCACTTCGATGTCGGCGGTGATCGAATACGAACAATTGATCAGTACCGGTGAATCGCCTTGTGGAACGCCCGTCATCGGCCGCGTGTAGGTGAATTCGGACCGTCCGGCGGTGATGTTCGGTCGCGGCGCGACCAACCGGGTCGCCACGGTGGCGTCCAACGGAAGCACTTGGTACTTGCGAGCTTCCGACAGGAACAAAGCCTTCATCTGTTCAAGCTTTTCGGGATGCTCGGCGGCGATATCGTTGCTCTGCGTCCAGTCTTTGGTCAGGTCAAATAGTTCCCAGGTGACATTGTTGACGGGATCTTGATTGACCGCGCCAACGATCTCCCATGGTGGACGGACGACCTTCGTGCTGGCCATCCAACCCTCATGATAGATCGCGTGATCTCCCATCATTTCGAAGTACTGCGTCTTGTGTGTCGAGGGTGCGTTGGCGTTGGATTCGTCGAACGTGTAGGCGAAGCTGACGCCTTCGATCGGCTTCTGTGGAATGCCATCGACTTCTTCGGGAGCCGCGATGCCGGCCGTTTCCAGAATCGTCGGGACGACATCGATCACATGATGGAACTGGTGCCGAATCCCACCTGCATCTTTGATCTTCGCCGGCCACGAAACGCACATGCCCTGGCGTACGCCGCCCAGATGCGAAGCAACCTGCTTGGTCCAACTGTAAGGCGTGCAGAACGACCACGACCATGGAACGGCCATATGATTGTAGGTCTGATCGGATCCCCAAACGTCGTAGAATTCTTTCAGTTGGACATCGACAGGAACGTTGACGCCGTTAAACGATGCCACTTCGTTCGGTGTTCCAAGCAGCGTCCCTTCGACACTACCGCCGTTGTCGCCACTGATGTAGATGATCAGCGTGTCGTCCAGTTTCCCCATATCTTCGACGGCTTGAATGACGCGGCCAATTTCGTGGTCGGTGTAGGCCAGATAGGCGGCGTAGACTTCGACTTGGCGAATGAACAGCTTCTTCTCGTCAGCGGTCAATTCGTCCCAATGCTTCAACAGATCATCGGGCCATGGCGTTAGTTTGGCATCCGCCGGGATCACTCCCAATTTCTTTTGGTTGGCGAAAATCGTTTTGCGAAGTTCGTTCCAGCCTTCGTCAAAAAGATGCATGTCGCTGATCTTCTTGATCCACTCGGGCGTCGCGTGATGGGGTGCGTGCGTGCCGCCGGGGACGTAATAACAGAAGAACGGTTTGGTCGGATCGATCTGATTCAGTTGGTTCAGTTTCGCGATCGCGTCGTCCGCTTGCGCGGTCGTCAGGTTCCACTCGGGATTATCGACATAAGGATAGATGGGAGTTGTTTGACGGTATAGGTTCGGTTGCCATTGGCTCGTATCGCCACCGACGAACCCGTAGAAATAGTCGAATCCCATGCCGATCGGCCATTGGTCAAACGGGCCGACTTGGCTCGCTTCAAACGTAGGCACATTGTGATCTTTGCCGAACCATGACGTGCTGTAACCGTTGTCTTTGAGGATTCGGCCGATCGTGGCTTTGTCCTTTTCAATGATGCTGTTGTACCCAGGGAAACCCGTCGATTGCTCGGAGATCACACCGAAGCCAGCGGAGTGATGGTTGCGGCCGGTGATCAACGCAGCCCGCGTTGGCGAGCAGAGCGATGTCGAATGGAACTGCGTATAACGCAGGCCCGCTTTGCCGATTCGATCCAACGCGGGCGTTGGGATGACGCCGCCAAAGGTGCTTGGTGCGCCGAAGCCGACGTCGTCGGTCATGATCAACAACACGTTGGGAGCGTCTTTGGGAGGCACGATCCGCGGTGCCCACCACGCCTTCGACTGGGCCGCGTTGTCTTTGATCTTTCCGCCAAACTTCTCCGCCGGAGCGGGCAATTGTTTGCCGTCGATCGTAGTGGTCGCCGCGGGAGAACCAAGTTCACCGATGACTTGTGGGACAAATGCGGATTCCTCCTGAGACCAACCGGGCGTAGCCGCAATCACTGCGACCGCCAACACATAAAACATTCGACGAGAGAGCGAATAGGGGCAACAGTATCTCATGGCGACGACTTCCTACCTAGTTCGGGGGGGCAAAATATCCGCCGGATTGTAGCCAACTTCCCAACCAAAGTCTTCCAGTTTCTCCGCAACTTCATATTGCCATGCGAGCTGACGTAACGCTGACGACAGCTGCCGAGGATTGTAGCGTCCCCCTATCGAGACGCTCTCGCCATATTGCGCGAGGGCGAGGTGAAATTCCTCGTTGCGATTTCATTGGGGTGCGATTCGCCTGGGAGCGCCGACGTGCGGTCGGTCGAGCAATCGCAAGCGGATGCCAAGAAGGTGGCAGTAGAGGGAGTCAGCGGTGACGGTTTGCTGATCGCTTCACGCTATTGGAAGGCCGCTGGCACCTCGGACTTTTTGATAAGCAAGCAAGTTGGCGCGGTGCACTTGCGGTTGTCGCCGCCGCCATCGGGACACAATGGCGGCGACGTCTTCGAGGGACGAGAGTTCGAGTTAGAACCGGAACTCGAGCTGAGACGTCAGTCCGACGAACGCTATCGATTCGTCGACATCGAGATAGCTTCCGCTGCGAACCGCGTCGACATAGGACCGCGTGCTTAATGCGTTGTACCAGCATGTGGCGGTGTAGCCGGCGGTAGCGCGGATGCAGCCCGAGTCGCTTTGCCATCCGACGCCGAGGCCCGCTTCGAGGACGGGCGTGATGCGGAAGTCTTCGTATTGATTGGCAACAACGCCGCCGCCGCCAAGCTGATTCGATTGACGATAACTTCCCGACCACTCGCCGCCTAAGAACGACGCGACGCCTTTGGTGTAGCACAACATGCCGGTCTTGCAGCTGCGGCGTTCGGCGTCGATCCCCATCAGCAAACCAAATCCGTTGAAGTCGATATCGGTGTCGACGGTCACCAAGCCGGTCGCCACCGAGATGTCTTGTTGCGACTGCAAGCCCTGCTCCATCTGTCCATACCGGAAACCGCCCGACCAATTGAAAATCGTCGTGTCGGTGCAAAACAGCTTGTGTCGATAGACGCCATCGATCTGGTCAAAGCTCATGCTCGACGACGCACTCGATTGCAAACTGTTGCCGCCCGTGGTGAAGGTACTGGGGTGGATGATTTGAGAGTTCAGGACGTTAGTGCCGTTGCGAGCAATCGAGCTTTGCGAATCGCCTTCCCAGTGGGTGTAACTGACAACCAAGCTGGTCGTGTAGGTGTTGGCCAGCGAGACTCCAACACGAAAGCCGGCGGAGAAGTCGACAGCGGTCGTCCCCACCGGGCCGGTTGGAAAGGCGTTGGCAGTGGTGTCATTTTGTTCGATCGCGTAAACCGTGTCGGTGCCGCCCGGTCGCAAAAACAAGAATTCGCCAAACACTCCCGTGCGATGGGACCACCATGGTGGCGTGCACGCGGCATCGGGAATAATGCTATCGCAACCGCCGGTTTGACAGATGTCACAGCTGTCGCAATTGCCATCCCCGCAGATCGAATGGTACCCGACCTGCTGGAAAACGCCTGCGTCGTCGGTTGCTTCAATCGCACTGACGATGGGTTCGACGCCCCCCTGACCAATAAACGTTTCAAAGGATTCTTGAGCATCGGCGACGTTCCACGTCAGCATACAGCCCATTGCTATTGCTAGCCCGTTTAACAGGTTCCGTGTCCCCATCGCTCTGCTTCCTTAACGTGTCGATTTGAAACGCCGAGCTCCACCCCCCGCCGGGGCTTGTTGACTGTTAGGCGTTCCAGCAAACGAAATGATCCGAGTTATTGCTACAATCCATCGACCCGGAGCAGGCAGCACCAGCAGAATCGAAGGCAAAGGCGGCAAGAATGCCGTAGACTGCCCATTTTGCATTCCATTGGTGGGGAATGCCGTTGGGACGACGTAAACCCTGAAAATCATGCGGGTTACGTTCCCGTTTACCGCTCGAAAATTTAACGTTTGTTTGCTGGACTTTGATTCACCATTGTGAGACAATTCCCGTACCAGGGACTGAAAAAAACACACCCCAAATTCTTATCTTGATATCAGAGGAGTGGAGAGATGGTGCAGCGTCAACGGTTAGGTTTTACATTGGTCGAGCTGCTGGTGGTGATTGCCATCATCGGAATCTTGATGGGGCTGCTTGTCCCCGCGGTCCAGCGAGCTCGGGAAACCGCTCGTAAGACGCAATGCGCGAACAACATCCGCAACCTCGGACTCGCAGCAATTCAATACGAAATGCGCAAGGGTCAGTTTCCTGGGTACATGCAACACTACGGCGACTACGATGCCGTCACCACCGATCCGCTGATTAACGGCGTCACGCCTTCGGCGCACGCCAAGTTTGGTACCTGGGCAGTTGCCTTGTTGGCCGACTTGGACAACCAACCGGTTTACGAATTCTGGACCGTCAATAAGTATTCGTTGCTCTCGACTGACTCCGCGTTTGCGTCGGCCGATGGATACGACGGACGGAAGATTCCCAACATGGAAATCTTCCAATGCCCTAGCGATGTTTCAAATTCCACCGAGGAATTTGGTATGAACAGCTACATCAGCAACAACGGCACTTTCTACAACGCTTTTCCTGGTGGTACAGCACCGTCGTCTCCATCGACGGTTGATGTCAGCAGTCCAGCAAATGGTGTTTTCAATCTCCGTACCTTGCCAGGGGATGCGGCTGGTGTTGATCCGGCGACTGTCACGCAGTGGGCGGATGGGATTACAGTGCAGGGGCCGAAGGTTCGCATGGAAAATATCCGAGATTCGAAAGCGCAAACCATGCTGTTTTCAGAAAGTGTTCAAGCGCGGCAATGGTATTGGGTCAGCTCGACTCCAGCAGCTCACCTTGTACCAGGGGGCGTTGGCAGCATGAGTGCTCAAGCAGTGGAAGCGAGCACAGGTTCGTTGTGGTGGTTTGCTGATCCACAGAATCGTTCAGGCGCCGCGACTCCAACCGAGCCAATGAAAATCAACGGCGGCGATATTTACACGGAAACGCTTGCGTCGGGTACTTTGCAAGAGCGTGCTCGTCCTAGCTCCTATCACACCGGCGGTGCAAATGCTGCATTCGCTGACGGTGGCATGCGGTTCATCAATGATGAAATCGATTACCGCGTCTACCAAGCGTTGCTGACCCCTTACGGCAAGGGATCCGGCGTGCCGTTCAACGAATACGTGCTTTCGGACGACGATCTATAGTCGATAACTGACTGCCAATCGAGAAATCAGAACGAACTACCCAGGTGTCGCAGCCTGGGTTTTTTATTTCCCCGGAAGGTTTCCGCATCGACCTTTGACGCGGCCCTAGTGGCTCTGGATTGCCAATTAAGCCCCGAAGTGGCACAAGCGCTCATCCAAAGGCACGCTCAAACCAACGCGAACGATAAGGCTGTCGCGACCGCACAAACGGACGCTCTCAAGCTATCGCTGCACACGATGGGTGGGCGTGGGGCGCCCGGGACGGAAGCTTTCCGACAGCGGCACGTCGAACGTTGCAGCGAAGCATTTCGCCGTCGCAGCGACCGCTTCGTTGACCAGAGAGCTTAGCTGCTCCGGAGCCAGCCGAACGCGGGCGTTGATGATCGCCGTGGCCTTGGGAACGTGGACTTCACTGGAGACCGACAACACGGTCGCCGAATCGCTATCGATCAGATTGGCGACGCTGACGCTGTCGTTGCCGCTACAGAGCACCTTTAAATGCCCCGGTTCGGCACCGACCTTTGCCAAGCTTTGCCGCAGGTGCTCGACGAGTTCAACGGCAACCCGATCCAACGGCATCGGCGAGGGGCTTTCCAAGACGGCGGTGGCATTCAGCCAGCCAAGCTCCGCTTCGCCATCGGCGTAGACGTCGTAATCGACTTCCATGGTCGTGTCGCGCGGCGAGGCGAGCTGTTGAAACGCTTCGTACAACGCGTCCAGGTTCTCGCCCGTCTTGGCTGAGATGCAAATCACTTGACGCCCCGGATACTGTTCGTCGACGCGAGCCTTCAGCTCTTCGACTTCCCCGTCGCTCAGTTCATCGATCCGGTTCAGCAGGATGATCTCCGATTCTTCCAACTGCTTGCGGAAGATGTATTCCGCCTTTTCCGAGAACCCACCGCCGGAACCCGAAAGGATCTTTAGACCGTGCTTCGGTTTTAAGATCACCGCATAGGGGCTGTGAACGAATTTTTCCCCCAACCGCTCCATCATCGGAATCGCAATCGTGGCAATCAGATCGGTGCAGCTGCCCACTGGTTCGGCAAGGATCACGTCGGGGCGACGACGCGATTCGAATTCGTCCATCGCGTCGGTCAGCCCGTCGAAGTTGCAGCAGAAGCAGGAACCGGCGACCTCGTTGACTTCAAAGCCCTGGCTCTTCAGCAGCTCTGTATCGACCAGCCCGGCGGCTTGGTCGTTGGTCACGATGCAAACGTGTTTGCCATCGGCTTGGAAGCGTTGGGCAAGCTTCTGGATCAGCGTTGTCTTGCCAGCGCCAAGGAAGCCGCCAATCATGATGAAGCGGATAGGAGATGTCATCGTGGGAACCTCAACGGATACAGGGCGCATTCGAGCGTGCCATAGGCGAACGCTTGAAAGAAGGGGGCGGAAACCGAACGTGTGTAAACACCGACATTCTCACGAACGTCAGAATGTTTGTCAATCATTCAGTCTCCTGATGCAGGGCCCATATCCAACTTGCAGCAACCGAAGTCCAACGCGCCGCGCCGCGTTTTCGCCTGCCCGCCCAGAACACCTTGGTTCAGTGAGTAATAGATAAACTTCCCCTCGCGCTGCGTGGTAACAAGGTTTGCGTGGTAGAGTACGCGCAGATGGTGCGAAACGGTCCCGACCTCTTGGTCGAGCGCCAACGCGAGGTCGGAAACGCTCAACGGCCCCGCCTGCAACGCGCGGACGATTTGCAACCGCAGCGAATCCGCGATCGCCTTGAGGTAAACAGCACAACGGTCTTCATCGGAGGGATTTGAATTTGCCACAGATCGGTTCCTGCGTGAGTGAGTGCATTGCCGCCTGGCAATTTATCAGAATATCCGTTCCGCGTTGAGGACGCGAAGTCACAATACCCCGGCGGTTTGTGGTGTTAGTCTACAGCCGGCCTCTGGTCCGATCGGCGCTCTCGAGGATGCTTTGGCGGGGGAGCCTTTTGAAGGCAATTATTGAGTCTTTCCGAAGCGTCCGCCGGAAAGTTTCATCCGCCCAACCGACACTCGATCGTGGGCAACTGAGACTCACTTTCAAGACCACGAATTATATCGAAAAACCAGCGGATTACGCCATTTTCTGGTCTTCTGCTTGGCCTGTAATCTCGATAGGCTTCAAGTGTACCCCAACGATTACAGACGACTTCCAGCTCTAAAGGAAACTCATCATGGCAAGCCAAGAACTAATCACTCAACTGAACGAAATTCTCAAGCACGAATGGACCGGCGTCGCGCAATACTCGCAGGCCGGATTCATCATTGAAGGTGTCTGGCGCGAAGTTTACGCCGACCGTTTTCTCGGCGACGCGAAGGAATCGTTTGGCCACGCCCAACTCGTCGGCGACAAGATTGTCGCATTGGGTGGCGTGCCCGTTGCAACGCGCAACGAGATCCGACAATCGCGCGACCTGCAAGAGGTTCTGCAATTCAGCCTGGAATTCGAAGCCAAGGCGGTAGAAATGTACGAAAAAGCCTTGGAACTCGCAGAAGGAAATCGCCCCTTGGTGATCTTCCTGGAAGATATCCTCAAGGACGAACAAGAGGGTGTGGACGAATACACCAAGCTGCTGCGTAATTCGTCAGCTGCCGGTGCCGCTGCAACCCACTCCGCCAAGAAGTCGGGCTAAGCGACCTGGGCTCGCCGGAATTGAACGGCGGCGAAAGTTAGCCGACGCGGCTGGCTGCGGCTTCGCTGAAACTGAGTACCGCTGGTGACGCTCCACCGCTCCGGCAGGGGCGTTGAAGCTTGCGAGCGGTATTGCTGGTCAGAGCCATCTTTAAACCGGGCAATTGCTCCGGCTCGATGGCAATGCAGCTCTGCGTGAACCAGCCCACATCTTGAGAAAACGTTTCTTGACGCAGCACCAAGCGGTCTGCGTCGCCATCGCATCGTTGAATTGCAACGACCAAGCGGTGGCGTTCGTCGTCGGTCGGGAAAACGTTTAAGAGGGTTTCGTTACTCAAGGGAATCGCCAATAGGGATCTGTTGATAACCGGTCTCAATATCACCATGGTATCCAGACAATCCCTGCCGTCAACGAGCGCTCGACTCGCGACAGGAATTATTTTGGAAATCATGTGAAAAGTCTCTCCGCCGCGGCCGCGATCGCGCCGGTCGCAAGGAATCTCGCGATCAATAGGGGAGTTCGCGGAGGTAGATGTTCTTGAAGAACAGCTCGCTGCCGTGGTGTTGCAGTTCGATCTGGTCCGCTCGGGCGAGCGGTTGCTTGCGGGTCTTGTCCCAGTAATTTTCAAGCACCACGCGATCGACGATCTGCTTTTTGTTCAGCCAGATGCTGACCTTTTCTCCCACCATGCGAATGAAAAACGTGTTCCACTGCCCCGGCGGGTTGTCGGCCAATGTGGTCGGCGCGTTTCGCCAACGCTGGTTGTTCCAAAGTCCTCCCGAACCGAGATTGCGGCCGTTGCGGTAGGCGGCGACCCAGGCGAGGGCGTCGGCGGGGGGCAATTCGCCCGGTTTGACGCGTGGATCCCAGGGGTCCCAGATTTGAACTTGCGGCGTGCCGCGCAGATACAGCCCCGAATCGGCTCCGGGGGGAATCTTCCAATCGATGTACATTTCAAAGTCGCCGTAGTCTTTGTCGGTACACAGGCTTTGCCCCTTGCCGTCATAGGTCAGCACGCCATCGACGACGCTCCAGTGCGCCTGCATGACCTCGTCGGCAGCCGCTTGGGCCGCTTCGAGTTCCTTGCCCGCTAACGCTCGGCGGCGGTTGGCGTTGCCATCGGCGAGCCCCTTCCAGCCGCTGAGGTCTTGGCCGTTGAACAGGCTGACAAAACCGGGGGGCGGTGTGTTGTCGGCTTTCGATTGGGCGACAGGGGGCGAGACGCTGTAGTCGGCGATCTTCAGGTTCCGGAATTCGACATGGTCGTTGTGCCCGGACAACACCAGGTGCCCTTTGCGTCGATCTTTGCCGGGGTGCGCTTTGCCATCGATCGGCATCTGGTCGTCCAGGAAGACGTCGACGATCACCGCGCCGTTGAGGATCACGATGACGTGGTCTTCGATCGCGACAATCGTCTGCGTGTTCCATTGGCCAACCGGTTTCAGGTACCCTGTTTTTGCGGGGAAGATGCCGTAGACCGAACCATGGACCTGCCACGGCTTCAGTTTGTTGATTCGCTGCGTTTTCCCATTGGCCAGTTCGATCTGGGCGTTGTATTTGTCCCCGTCGTGATCGAGGATTTGAATCTCCATGCCATCGGTCGAAGGGTGTCCATCGGCGGGAACGCGAATCCCGATTCCATTGTTGCCGCTCGGTTCCAATTTGAAATCGAACTGGAAGGCAAAGTCGCCATACTCCTTCTCGGTGAGCAGCAGCTTGGCGCCTTTCTGACAGACCAGCAGGCCATCCTGAGCAACGTAGCCCTCGGTGTCTCCCTGCCAGCCGGTGAGGTCTTTGCCGTTAAATAGATCCGTCCAGGTCGCCGCATCGGTAAACCGGGCAGCGACCGCTTGGGCCGCCGTCAAGTTCGGGTCGGGCTTCGCCTCTTTTGCGAGCGCCGAACCGGCGACCAGGCTGACAAAGAGCCAAGCGAACGGCCACCGCTTCAAGCCGGCCAGCTTGCCAAGCCTTGAAGGCTCGGAGGGCGAAGTCGATGGGAAGTCTGGGGAGATGGAGCGCGAGACGCCGGGGATGCGGAACCTGTTCATGGCAGCAGATCTTGGGCAGCGGGGTGGGCAAATAGTTCAGGTAGGAGAGAGCGGAGCGAAGACTCCGCCGGAGAGCAAGTATAGCAAGTTCTCTCTAAAGTACCGAAACCCGCTCCCAAAAAGAGGCTCTCTCGTTACAGCGAAAAACTCGTCTCCTTCTGGAGCCGATTTGTCTATAAACTGGGGAATAGGTCCCCATCATTCATCCATTGTTCTCGAACTCGTTCCCAACACGGTCCAAGATGTTGCTTCAAATATTGCTGGCCATTGTCCTGTCGGTCATCGCTCTTCACGCGCTGTTGGTGTTGGCGATTTTCATGCAATGGGAATGGTTTGTCCGGCTTTACTTTCGCGGCTTGTTCGCCTGTCTTTATCGCAAGCGGGTTGTCGGACTCGAGAACCTGCCCGCCGAAGGAGGCTATCTGTTGTGCTCGAATCACGTCTCGTGGCTCGACGGATCGTTGATGTTGTGGTTCATCCCACGGCCGGTACATTTCATCGTCGACGCGAGCAACTTCCGCGGCAAGTTCATGTTTGCGTTGGGGAAGGTGTTTGGTTCGATCATGATGACCAGCAGCCCCAAATCGATCGCCCGGGCGCTGAAGGCGGGGCGCGACGGACTGAACCAAGGCAAGGTGATCGGCCTGTTTCCCGAAGGGGGAATTTCACGCAACGGACAACTGCAAGCCTTCCGTCCCGGGATGGAGAAGATCCTCAAAGGGACCGAAGCCCCGATCGTGCCCGTTTATTTGGATGGCATGTGGGGAAGCATCTTCAGCAATTCGGGCGGCCGATTTTTGCGGAAGATGCCGCAACTGACGCGTCGCACGTTGACACTTTATATCGGTAAACCGCTGCCTACGCAGACGCCCGTCGCCACGGTCCGCGAGAAGGTGCAGCAATTGAACGCGGAAGCTTCCAAGCAAAATGGCACGCGAACCCCTGTCTTAACGCGCCGATTGATCCGTTCGTTGCGCAGCAGTGGCCGTGGCATTAAGTCGGCCGATTCGACGGGAACGGAACTCAGCGGCAAGACGTTGCTGGTGCGGATCTTGGCGCTCCGTAAAATGTTGCGTCGCGAAATTTTGGCCGACAACGAAGTCAATGTTGGGATCTTGCTTCCACCCAGCGTGCCCGCCGTCGCCGTCAACTTTGCAATGGCGATCGATCGGCGCGTCGGCGTGAATTTAAACTACACGGTCTCATCGGACGTGATGAACAAGTGCATTCACACCGCCGGGATCAAGCATGTCTTAACAAGTCGCCGATTCATGGAAAAGTTCGACTTCAACCTCGATGCAGAAATGGTTTACCTGGAGGACATCAAGGACCGTGTCGGATGGATGGACAAACTTTCAGGCATCCTAGGCGGCTTTGTGTTTCCGGCGCGGCTCACCGAATGGCTACTGGGTTTGCAGAACGTCCAAGGGGACGACATCCTGACCGTCATCTTCACATCCGGTTCCACCGGAACGCCCAAGGGAGTGATGTTGACGTATGCCAATATTGGCCACAACGTCGACGCGATCGACAGCGTGGTTCGGTTGAAGAAGGACGACACCGTGCTGGGTGTGCTTCCGTTCTTCCATTCCTTTGGATATGCGATCACGCTGTGGGGCGTCAACGCATTGCCCGCAACGGGGGCGTACCACTTCAACCCGCTGGATGCCAAGCAAGTCGGCAAATTGGCGGAGAAATACAAGGCGACTGTCATGCTGGGGACGCCGACATTCCTGCGTGGTTACCTGCGACGGATCGAACCCGAGCAATTCAAGACGCTGGACGTCGTCGTCGTGGGAGCCGAGAAGATGCCGATCGCCTTGGCCGACCAGTTCGAGAAACGCTTCGGCGTCCGTCCGGTGGAGGGTTACGGTGCAACCGAATTGAGCCCGCTGGTCTCGGTCAACGTGCCGCCGTCGCGGAGCGTTGAGAAATTCCAAATCGATTGTCGCGAGTGTTCTGTCGGGCGCCCCGTTAACGGCGTAGCGGCAAAGGTTGTCTCGCCGGACGATGGAGAAGACCTACCGGCCGACACCGACGGCCTATTGATGATCAGTGGGGCGAACGTCATGAAAGGCTACATGGGGCGTGACGATCTCACATGCGAAGCGATTCGCGACGGTTGGTACGCCACGGGAGATGTTGCCAAAATTGATAAAGAGGGCTTCATCCACATCACCGGGCGTGTTAGCCGATTTTCAAAAATCGGTGGCGAAATGGTCCCTCACATCCAAGTCGAAGAGGAATTGGCCAAGGCGCTTTGTGAAGGAGATGAGGACGACCAAATTCGTGTGATGGTGACCGCGGTCCCCGATTCGAAGAAGGGTGAACGGCTGGTTGTTTTACACCTGACCACCGACAAGGATCCCGACGATTTGCGAAAGCAGCTGGCAGCAGCAGGACTGCCGAACATATACATCCCTTCGCGAGACAGCTTTGTTGAGGTCTCCGAGATTCCATTACTGGGGACGGGAAAACTCGATTTGAAGGCAGCTCAAGACCTCGCGCTCGAATTGACAACGGCCGTGGCTCGCTAGTTCGTTCGGCTTGGCCAACTAATAAACGCAAAGAGCCGACTCGATTACCGAGTCGGCTCCAATATGATTTGCTCGACCATCTGCGAACGCAATGCGATCAGCTAGCGTCGTCATCGTCATCGAGAGCCAACGGGATGGCGATTGCTGCGGCGATCACGACAGCCCAAGTCAATGGGTTGGTCGCAACACGCTTCAGCAGACCAAAGCGATTGCCGCTGCATTGGTCGCAACCGGGGCAGCTGGGCCCCGCTGCACAGCACTGACCACGCGAAATGCCAGCTTGATCGATCACCTGAACAACACCGTCAACCGAGTCGGCGGGGGCGTTGTCGGCATGCACACGGATGGTTTGCACGCCAGCGTAGCTAGCAACTTGGTAAACGCCGGGGGTGGCGGTTGCCAATTCGTAGCGACCGTCGGCTGCGGTGTTCAGCTCAGCAACAATTTTGCCCTGCTGTCCAACGACCACAGGTGCTCCAGCAACTGGATTGCCGTTTTGGTCAACAATCGCGCCTCGCAGCGCTCCGGTTTTGGCCAAACGGACATTTTTGATGCTTTGGCTTACTTGGATGCCATCCACAATCTGGGTCGAACGTGCCGCCGCCAAGGCGGGATGAGGCACGATCATTGCTGCACAGGTCACGATCGTGACAACAGCCTTTAGGAGTTTTGTAATTCGCATTGGACTCACTGCTCTTTTTTGAATCGTAGGTCGGACAACCACGCTGTTTGCACGATCCACAAAAGAAACTTTGACCGATCCATCGGTCAAGAATTTCGGTGCAGTGCAAACAATGGATTTCAAATCGGTTTAAGCGTTTTCATAGTGCTCTACGCCCCCCTAGAGATCGACCCAGTCACAAAAGGGGTTTGAACGAAACTTCCAGATTTAGGAGGTCCGGTGGCGAATCCAACTTGTTGGGGGAGGGCTGGTACCGGTTATATCGATTGGCGAACTCGCGGATTCGCTCGCATTCCTTCGCAATCCTGATACGCTACAATTTGTCGTATGATGATGTTGCGGCTGGGCCACCAGCTGATTATTTGTGCCCATGCGATGCGCGCTTTGCAATGGATTTCTGAAATATGCTTCAAGCTTTGCTGCCCTTCCAAGCATCCCAAGCCCTCTGGGGCCCGCGGGCCTGGTCGATCCTCTTGCTCGCGCCGCTCTTGCTAGCGTTCCCTCATTTCGCGGATGACGCAGCGGCCCAGTTTGGCGTCCGCGATGGTCAAGCATCGATCGGTGGTCAATTCATCGAACCCGATCGGTCATTGCGACAAGAGATGTCCGACGCGCGCGAAGCGATCGACGAAACGCGCTATGGCGATGCGATCATCATTTTGGGCGAACTGCTGTCCCGAAAGTCGGATCCTGGGATCAGTGAGATGCAGGGGCAGGACTTCTTCTTTGAAACCGAACAACCCACGCTCGCCGGCAGCAGCCTGTTGCGCGAGGCGGAAAACTTGTTGGGACAATTGCCCAGCAAGGGGATGGAAATTTACGACCTGCGTTACGGCAGCCGTGCTGCCGCAGAACTTAAAGAGGCCGTCGAAGATCACGATTGGCAGGGGATCGCCAAGGTTTCTCGTGAATACCTGCACACCGATGCTGGACTTCAAGCGACATTGCTGTTGGGGTATCACGATCTAGTGCAAGGCCGACCGCTTGCCGCTGCGTTGATGTGGGACCGCGTGTACCGCTACGAACGTTTGCGAAACAAACTTGGCGCCAACCTCATCGTTGCCCTGGCGGGCAGCTGGTACCAGGCGGGGAACACCGACCGGGCCGTCGATGTTTTGGTCTCGTTGAACAGCCTGTCCGCTCAAAGGGTCCCGTTAGATGGCCGCGAAGTCGATCTGCCCAAATCGGCAGGGGATGCCTCTGTGCTTACCGATTGGCTTTCGAAACACTTTCCAAAAACGACACCAAGCCTAGACGACCATCCGCTCAACCAACCCCTTGCCGGTGGCAATGCCGCCCGCAATGGATACCGCGGCAGCGAATTGCCGATGCGTAACGAACGCTGGATGAAGCAGACAACGTGGAGCGTTCGGCAACAGGAATTCCTGGAGAGCTTCCAAGCGGCCCGCGAGGCATCGGGGACGTTCCCGATCCCCACCTGGCAACCGATCGTCGTCGACAACACCGTCCTCGCCAAGACGACCGAAGGAATGGTCGCGATCGATTTTGAATCGGGCAAATATGTCTGGGAGTATCCTTGGTTCTCCGACACCCTTGACGGCACCGCGATCCCAACCGACGAGATCCCCGACGATGAACAGCGTCATCGTCTGCTGGTCCAACGGGTTTGGAACGATTTGCCGTTTGGCCGCGTCAGCAGCGACGGGACCCGCGCGTTCATGCTGATGGATCTGGGGGAGGTCCGACCGGCCACCTTTAATCAGTTCGGCGGCATGGGCATTCAGGGGATTCAGAGATCGACCGGCGGCACCAACACGCTGGTTGCCTTGGATATCGCCACCGAAGGCAAGTTGGTGTGGACGATTGGCGGCGAATATTCGGCCGAACCACAATTGGACGATACGTTCTTCCTAGGTCCACCGCTACCGATCGACGACCAGTTGTACGTGATCGGTGAACAGAAAGCCGACCTGTTCCTGTTCTGTTTGGATTCGGCGAGCGGTGCGTTGCAGTGGCGGCAGCATTTGGTTGCTGTCGAAACGGGCACGATCGAAGACGACCCCATCCGTCGCATTGGCGGCGCCGTTCCGGCCTACGCCGATGGCACGCTTGTCTGCCCAACCGGGCATGGCGCGATCGTCGCGATCGACCTCGCGACTCGAACTTTCCGCTGGGGCTTCCGCTACCCGCGCACCGACATGATGAACCAGATGTCGCGTTCATTTGGAGGCCGTGGCAACCGGGACAGCAGTTCCTACCTAGCGCGTTGGAACGACGGAACTCCTCTGATTTCCCAAGGCCGCGTGCTTGTGACGCCAATCGAAGGAGACCGCTTATATGCGCTGGACCTCCAGACGGGCAAACCCGCTTGGGCGACGATCCCTCGCGAGGATTGGCACTACCTGGCCGGGGTCGCCGACGGTACGGCGATCCTAGTAGGCAACGACACGATCCGGGGTCTCGATGTGACCACCGGCAACCGCCGTTGGGATTATGAGGCTCCGTTGACCCGAGGGGAATCGATTGTCGGCCGCGGTGCTTTCGGACCGGGACAATTTATGTTCCCGACCAGCGGGAATCGCTTGGTGTCGATCGGCACCCTCGATGGACGCGAGCGCAGCAGCCAGGAGGTGCACTATCCATTGGGAAACCTGGTTTCGGTGCGGGGTCAATTGTTATCTCAATCGGCCACTCATATCGCGATGGCGCGCGGTCGCAAAAGTGCGGCGGAGAGCGTGGCCAGCGCGTTGCTCGTTGATCCCAACAATGTTTGGGCAACGATCTGTAAAGGCGAATTGCTGCTGGAGGAAGGGAACCGCGACGAAGCGTTGCAATGGCTGCGCCGCGTTCCCGCCGACGCGCCCGAATATGAGGAGGCCCGTGTATTGATCGTCGAAGCGATGGTCAGCGCGTTGCGGAGCGATTTTGCCGCCAACGTCGAACTGTTAGACGAACTCGAACGGGTTGCCGAACTTCCTCAAGAACGCGCCGAAGTCCTGCGATTGAAGGCGACAGGGTTGCTGGAATCGGGAGATTTTGTGGCCGCAGCGCAAGCGTTGCTCGACTTGTCGGCCCCCGAAGTGAATTTCATGGGCGTTCAAGTCTTCGACACCGCGCAGCGAATCGAACTGTCCGACGGTCGGACGGCCAACCTGGATGGCTGGATCGGAGCCCGCGTCGATGAAGTGGTGCAACGGGCCGATTCCGATGCGCTCGCCAAGATTAATGAACTGGTGGCCGCCCGACTGCAGAACCTTTCTTCCGTGACCGGGCCACGGGGACAACAATTGCAACGGCACTTCGGTCACTTCGAAGCGTGTGACCCCATCCTGTTGGCGGTCGCCGATCGATTCCGAAAAGAGGGTTCGTATTTGGCCGCCGAACGCTTGCTACGTGGAGCGATCGCGGCAGCCGATTCGGATGCACGGCGCGATCGCTGGCTGGCGACGCTGGCCGGATTGTATTTGAACGTTCAATGGGAAACCGACGCGTTGGCGACCTTTGCTGAGATCAAAGCTCCCGAAGCGATCACCTTGGACGACAACTGGGGACGCGACCAACTGAAGCAACTGATTCGTTTGGCAGCGGAAAACCAAAACGCCGGCTTGGCGTTGGCCGATTGGCCTAAACATGCCAACGCGCAACCGATGCAATTCCCCAACGAGATGGGGAGCGGAGCGGACCTGTTGGACGTGATGCAGCGCGATGGTTTGGCCTTTGCAAACTGGAAAGTGCTGGCCAGCGAAAGCACTGACAGCCTGCAAATGCAAACGCCTCAAGGGACGTTGGGCCCCATGTATCGGTTGGAAACCGAGAACAATGGGCGGAATGGGCCCGAAGAAGTTTACATCGATCACGGCATGATGATCGTCGTGTTGCCGTCGGCGGTGATCGGGATCGATCTGTTCCAAGCGATGCAAAACCCGAACGACATGGAGGTTTGGCGTCGCGTGTGGCGATCGGGCAGCGGCAACAATGACATCCAAACCCGCCGCGCGCCAAACGTTTGGGGCCAGCTGCGGCAGCGTCATTTTAACGCTCAAAACCAACCGGCGCTGCGAACCAGTTCGATTCAAGGCGGAAGATTCATGATGCTGCAGGCGCGAACGTTGTCGGCTGTCGATGTGTTGACGGGCAAGGATCGCTGGCGGGCGACGCTGGACGTCGACGATGGGTATCTTGCGGCGAGCGATTCGATCGTCTCGGTCGTCAGTCCGTCGACACGCCAAGTCTTCCGTTTCCGTTCCAGCGACGGCCAGCCGCTGGAAACCGAATCGTGGATTGAACCCGGCGAACAAATATGGGCGACCAACGAGTCGCGTCTACTCACTTACACCGAAGCGCCCGCGGGGACCGACGGCCCCGCGTCGCTGAAGCTGCGACTCTGGGATGCGACCACCGGCAAGCCGTTGATCGAAACGCAAACACTTCCTGCAGGGACAAAAGGGCAGGTGGTCGAGAATCGGTTTGTTGTCACCCTGCAGCCCGAAGGGGATCTTCAGATATGGGATCTGAAGGCAGGAAAGGCTTTGGAAAGTTCGTCGCTTCCTCCCGGAGGACCACTGCTGAATGTCCAAGCGATGTTGTGGGAGGATCGCTTGATTGTGCTCCCCAACGTGGAATTGCCTGAAGACAAAGAAATGCGATTCAGCCGCAGCGCCAAGGACCAACAGCATGTCGAAGTTGCAGGCCCGGCGATGGCGTTTGACCTCGCCACAGGCAAACCGCTCTGGGAGGCTCCTTTTCAAATGGAAGCCTTTGGCGTGACCCTGGGGCAGCCCGTCGGTGGCCCTTTGATGTTTCTGTCGCGACGCCAACGACCGACCCGCTCCGGCGATGGGATCCCATCCTGGAACATTACATTGCAGGCGATCGATGTCCGCGACGGACGTCTGGTCCACGAATCCAAAGGTCTTGTGGCGCGGACCGTGCCAATGGAAGTGGTCACTCATGTGAGTATCAATCCGACCGATTGGCAATACATTGTGGCGATCGATCGCAACCAATTGAGTATCAAAATGCAAGATGAGCCACCACCCAAATCGGTCGACGGTGCGATCCAAGTTGTCCCCGACCCAAAGGACGGCGCACGCGTTGAGCGGCGACGTGAACCGTTTGGTTTGTTCCAGCCAGTCGAATAGTTCCGCGGATCGTGCTATGTTGATTGGGCAAGTTTGGGGTAAGCTTGTTCCAACGGTTTCCATGGGCTGCCCCAGGGAACGATTGGTTTTGGAATCGGGATTGTCTCAACGACGTGTCGATCGAAATCCAACCCGTCCGTTGAAGACGAATAATCCCTGCATCAACCTCCCCATGCCTGGGTAGGTTGCGATGCGTAAAAGTTTTGCAAACGTTAGATCGATGAATGTCGCAACCGGCAATCGCTGGTTATGGCTTTTTACTTAATAGACTCGAAAGGATCTGGATGAGCACACAGGCGCCTCCTGAGTTCACCGAAGAAGACGCGCAACGATTGCACGACGCTCGCAATCGTGTTCGCGATCAGCTTGGCAAGGTGATCGTCGGCCAGCAAAACGTGATCGATCAATTGATGATCAGCCTGTTCAGCCGCGGGCATTGCATGCTCGAAGGCGTCCCCGGATTGGCCAAGACGTTGATGATCAGCACGCTTGCGAAGTGCTTGGATCTGTCGTTCAACCGGATCCAGTTCACCCCCGATCTGATGCCGGCCGACGTGACCGGAACCGAGATCATCGAGGAGGACCGGGCGTCGGGGCACCGCCAGATGCGATTCATGCCGGGTCCGCTGTTCGCCAACTTGGTGCTCGCCGACGAGATCAACCGAACGCCGCCCAAAACCCAGGCTGCGTTGTTGGAAGCGATGCAGGAACGGCAGGTGACCGTCAGCGGACAACGCCATCCGATGGCCGATCCGTTTTTCGTTCTGGCCACACAAAACCCGATCGAACAAGAAGGAACCTATCCGCTGCCCGAAGCGCAACAGGACCGGTTCATGTTTAAGGTCTACGTCGAGTACCCGAACTTCGATGAAGAGTTTGAAGTAGCACGAAGAACCACCGGCGCCAGTGTGAGCGAAGTCGAACCGGTGCTAAAAGCCGAAGAGATCGTTCGGTTGCAACAACTGGTACGCCAAGTTCCCGTCAGCGACCACGTTGTCCGTTACGCTTTGTCGATCGTTCGCCAGACCCGCGTGGGCAGCGAAGGAGTCCCTGACTTTGTTAACGATCTCGTCGGATGGGGTGCGGGACCGCGTGCGGTTCAAAACTTGATTCTAGGCGGCAAGGCACGCGCGCTTCTTGAAGGTCGCTTCCACGTCCAGCCATCGGATATCCAAGCGCTCGCTCCAGCGGTGCTGCGACATCGGATGGTTGTCAACTTCGCCGCGGAAAGCGAAGGGGTTACAAGCGACGATGTGGTCGCTCGGATCTTGGCTGTTACTCCAGAAAACGAAGACGAGCTGTCACGCGATGCCCGATTCAAAAAGATTTTTGCGTCCTGAAGCCGCTCGTCGCGTCGCCCGTCTGGAACTCAAGGCACGACGCGTCGTCGAAGGGTTTCTGTCGGGAATGCACCGCAGCCCCTACTTCGGACAATCGATCGAATTCCTTCAGCACCGGCAGTACGTCGCCGGTGATGACATCCGCCACATCGATTGGAAGGTGTGGGGGCGGCAGGATCGTCTGCACATCAAGCAATACGAAGAGGAAACCAATTTCCGGATGCACTTGTTGGTCGATTCATCGGCCAGCATGCATTACGGCAGCGGCAGTGAAAATAAGTTTGAATACGCCGCTTCGATCGCCGCCTGCCTGGCGTTCTTGGCGAATCGTCAACAGGATGCGACCGGCCTGGTCACCTTCGACGATAAGATCCGCCGCAACCTAGCCCCAAGGACCAGCCGGTATCAATTGGCGCGGATCCTCGACGCGCTCGACGGCGCATCGCAAAACAGCACCACCGATTTGTTTGCAATCGCTCGTGAAGTGGCCGAATCGGTCCCTCGCCGCGGCGTGATTGTGTTGATCAGCGACCTGTTGGGGGTCGGAGAGTCCTTAGTGAAAGCGCTCAGCCTGTTGCGGAAACGGGGCCACGACGTGATCGTCTTCCAAACGCTTCACGATGAGGAACTTGAGTTTCCGTTTTCGGGGGCGACGCGGTTCGAAGGACTCGAAAGCGAACAGTTCCTCAATTGCAATCCCCGCGCCCTCCGCGAAGGCTACCTGGAAGCCATGAACGCTTTCCTGGACAATACCCGTCGGACATGCGCTCGACTGAGCATCGAATATGAACTGGTCCGCACCAACCAACCGTTGGATGCGGTGTTGGCCAAGTTCCTCAGCGCTCGGGCCAACATGCCCACTTTAAAAGGATGATCGTTCACGACCGCACATCCGAACATGTGCACGCAAACCGCTATCCCTCCGCTATGAACCCCGATGACTTGGGTCGACGACGTTCGTGGCTCGGTTTTTCCCACATCGCCCCTTAACGCTCATTCCTTATGCAGTTCCTGTTCCCCACGTTAACGATCGGCTTTGCGTTGCTGGCGGTACCGTTCCTGGTCCATCTGATCAACGTCTTGCGCCAACGACGTCGGCAATGGGCGGCGATGGATTTTCTACTGGCCAGTTATCGCAAACAGCGTAAATGGATCTGGTTGCGTCAGTTGCTGTTGTTGCTGATGCGAACCGCCGTTGTTGCGGTGTTGGTGGCGATGTTGGCTGGTTGGGCGGGACGCGCTGGATGGCTGGACGCCCTAGGTGGGCAAACCAACCATCACATCGTGCTGTTGGACGACAGCCTTTCGATGTCGGACCAAAGCGGTGGCGGATCGGCGTATCGCCGTGCCTTGAGCGCCTTGGAATCGCTCGGCAAACGGCTCGCGACCGCCGACGGCACGCATCAATTGACCGTGATCCGAACCAGCCGCGCGCAATTGGTTGTCGGGGCGGGGTCCAAAGCGGGAGATGCCGCGGCGGATCTCAGCGCCCAAACCGTCGGTGCCGAAAACCGTGCCCTGGATCGGTTGATGGCAACGGCTCCCAGTTCACTCGCCGGCGGGATGGAACAAGCGGTCGAATTGGCCGCCGGTTTGGCCGAAGCGACGTCGTCGGACCGTACCGTGTTGTACGTGCTGAGCGATCTTAGGCAGCACGACTGGGAAAGTCCCGAGCGGATCAACGCCAGCCTACAAGAGCTCAGCAAGTCGGGGACCGAGATCCGAATGGTCGATTGTGCCTCGGTTCCGGCAGCGAACCTAGCGATCACCCAACTGCAACCTGTCGAAGACGTTTGGGTTGCCGGAGTGCCGGTGATGGTCGAAGCGAAGGTTCGCAATTACGGCACCGAAATCGCAACCAATGTGACGCTGGACGCCAAGCTGATTCGTTACGGTCGGGAGGTCGGGACACCGCGCACCGACCAACTGTATTCGGGACCGACCGCCGCCCTGCCGGCAATGGTCTTTGAGAAGATCGAGCCGGGAAAAGAAGCGACCAAACGATTTCAAGTCTATGTCGCCGAACCTGGCACGCATGGGCTAACCATTTCGATTCCCGAGGACATTTTGACGGCCGACAATTCACGCAGCTGCACGCTGCCGTTGATCGACCAACAAAAAGTGCTGATCGTCGATGGCGATGTCGAAGGACGTGGCGCCTACTTTGTCGCCAGCGTCTTGAATCCCGGCGGCCAGGTTCGCACTGGGGCGATTCCGGAAGTTCGACCGGTCAGCTTTTTGAATTCCGTCCGCAGCGATGAACTAGCGCAGTACCGAGTGGTGTACCTTCTAAACTTGCCGCGGATCGAAGACTCTGTGGCGCGCGTCTTGAACGATTACGTGAACGATGGTGGCGGTTTAGCGCTCTTTTTGGGTGATGCCACCGATCGTGAAAACTATAACCGCTTGATCGCCAAGTATCCCGGACTGTTACCCGGAACGCTGAACGCCGCCAAAGACTTGCCCTTGCCCAGCGACAGCGAAACGCCCGACCTGTTGCCCGACAATTCGCATCCGATCGTTGAACCATTGGCCGCTGCCGGGGAAGGCGCGTTTGGATTGGTCCGCGTCCTGCGGTCATTGTCTTTGGAAACCGATCGCGACCTTGCGTTGGGTGTCCGGACGGTGATTCGACGCCGCGATGATGCACCCTTTGTTGTCGAACATCGACTGGGGCGTGGCCGTATCGTGACCGCCCTGACCGATCTGGGAAACACGTGGACCAACTGGACTGGCGACCCGACGTTTGTCGTTTTTCTATTGCGAACCAATGCATTTCTGTGGTCGACCGCCAACCCTGCGACTTCGCGACTGGTGAGTCAACCGTTGACGATGGTGATGGGGAACGAATCCTATGGCCGCAGTGTCGACTTAATCGGCGCCGCGACCGCGCCGCCGCGATTGTCGATTCAACTGCAAGCCGAACCCGACGCGGAGAATCAAGATTTGGAAGTCGAAGTCTCACCATCGGCCGCGGCGATCGACCGCTCGGTCGACGTCACGACGCTGCTGCAACCGGGAATCTTCGAATGGTGGCTGACGCGTTTAGACGGTTCGCGAGAAGTTCGCCCCGTGGCATCGGTAATCCCCGACGGCGAAGGAGATTTGCGTCGCGCGGTTCGGTCGGAAATCGACCGGGCGCTGCGGCCCACAATGGTCACGTTTTTTGATGCCGGACAAATGGCCAGCGCCAGCGAATCCGAAAGTGGTGGTCGAACGGGGATCCTCTTGGCACTGCTGGCGGCGATGATGGTCGGCGAGCAGGTGCTCGGGTACTTCGGCAGCTACCATCCACCATTGAGGGCCAAGGCATGAACGAGGCCACAAGCGAAAACGCAAAAGAACAGATTGTCTACCAGTTCGAGCGATTGATCTCGCTGACTGGATGGTGGACGTGGGCGGCAATCGTTGTCGGCAGCATCGCGTTGTTGTTTGCAATTGCAAAGCTGTACCGCCGCGACACTGCCGAATTGCCGCGAGCCACAGGACTGGCGCTGCTGATCCTGCGTTTGTCCGCGATCGTCGCTCTCATGTTCTTCTTCTTGAACTTCGAACGCCGCGCCCAACAACAGGTCACACGACCATCGGAAGCGGTTGTCTTGATTGACACCAGTCAAAGCATGTCGCTGCCCGCCGACCAACGCCCCGAATCGCAAGCTCGAATCGCTGCGGTTGCGAATCTGTTGCAAGACACGCCTTGGCTGGAATCGGTGGCGGCGGAACATCGGGTATCCGTCTATGGGTTCGACGATTCGACGGAGATCCGCGAACTGGCATCGATTTCAAAACGAGAATCGATTGCGACCGATTCCAACGAGGTGTCCGCGGGAGAAACGACGAAAGCCACGCCGCCGACGCGGTCAGGATTCGTTCGGCTCGCGTTGGTCGGGGCGGTTGTGTTGGGCTTCGGGCTGTTGACGCTGTTGGTTTCCGCATTGGCGCCGATGTTCCATTGGCGTTGGGCCAGCGGACTAATCCTTGCCAGCACGATCTGCTTGCTGTTGGGAACGGTTTTGCTGACATCGGTCTGGAGCGTTGAGACGTCGCTCTCGTTCCGACAGTTGTTGGGCTTTGCGGCGCCGCCGATCGCGGAGGCCGAAACGACCGAAGAAACGCAAAACGACGAGTCGCAAGAAGCGAAAGACTGGCGAAATACGTTGATCGCGGCCGGATCGAGCAGCCGGATCGGGGATGCGGTTCGAGGGGTGCTTGGTCGCCACGATCCGTCGACGTTGGCCGGTATCTTGTTGATGACTGATGGACAAAACAACGCGGGGATCCCGATCGATGACGCCGCGGCGTTTGCCGCCCGCGACGGCGTGCCCGTCTATCCGATCGGTTTTGGATCGCCCAAGCCACCGGTGAACGTCCGAATTGTCGACCTGGATCTGCCGAGAAGGGTTTACCCCGGCGATAAGTTCGCGCTTTCGGTGGTCCTGCAAGCCAGTGGCATGATGGGCAAAAAGGTCGATCTGGAAATCCTCGAAGGCCCCGATAGTGAAACACCCCCTAGCGAGATCATTGAATCGAAGACGATTTTGTTGGACGCAGATGGCAAGTTGACGGGGATCCGATTCGATCTCGACCCGCCGTCGATCGGCGCTCGCAAAATCGCCGTTCGGATTCGTGGAGCTGCAGGGGACCAAAGCCCCGAAGACAACCAACGCGACGCGCGGTACGAAGTGGTCGCGCGGAAAGTCCGCGTGCTGTTGATCGCCGGTGGCCCCACCCGCGAGTATCGGTTTGTTCGCAATCTGCTGCACCGTGATCGCGAGGTGTCGGTGGATGTGTTGTTACAAACTGGCCAGGAGGGGATGAGCCAGGAGGCGAGCGAAATCCTGACCGAATTGCCTTCGTCGGCTGAACAATTGTTTGAATACGATGCGATCGTCGCATTTGATCCCGATTGGATGGCGTTCGAACCGGCGCAGATTGAACTCTTAGATCGATGGTTATCGGACATGTCTGGCGGGTTAATTCTGGTCGCTGGACCAGTCCATTTGCCAGAATGGAGCCGGCTGCGAGGCGACGTGCGAGCCACGACGATCAAAGGCTTTTTCCCGGTCAGCTTGGCCGGCCGTGGCCCGTTGATCGACAACGGACGCGTTGGTGGCACGACACCCTGGCCCTTGAAGTTCACTGCCGATGGCCAGCGCACCGAGTTCCTGTCGTTGACCGACAACCCCGCCGATAGCGCCAGCGTTTGGGAAGAGTTCAGCGGGGTCTACGATTTCGTGGGGGTTAAAGACGCGAAACCAGGGGCCAAGGTGTTGGCCTATTTCTCCGATCCGACGAGCTCGGTCGACCAAAGGTTTCCCATCTACTTGGCCTCCCAGTTCTACGGCTCTGGCCGCGTCTTCTTTCAAGGCAGCGGCGAGATGTGGCGACTGCGCGCCGTTAGTGACGCCTACTTTGAAACCTACTACACCAAACTGATCCGTTGGGCGACCGAGGGCCGGTTGTTGCGAGATTCGACCCGCGGTGTCTTGTTGGTCGACAAACCGCGGGCGATGGTCGGCGAAACGATTGCCGTTCGCGCGGTCCTGACCGATGCACAATATCGGCCTTTGACCGAACCTCGCGTCACCGCCGAACTGGTCTCCCCCTCGGGTGCGAAGCAGGAAGTCGTCCTGCGACCGTTGGAAGGCCAGCCACGGCCGGGGACGTACGGTGGGCAATTTGTCGCCCGCCAGTCGGGCAGTTTCGAATTGCAGTTGCTGCTGGGAGACGCCTTGGACGAACAGATGTTACGCCAACCGGTGCAGATCCTGTTGCCGACACTGGAATTGGAAAGACCGCAGCGCGGCGATGAACCTTTGATGTCGCTGGCCTCCGCGACCGGCGGGCTGTTCGCCGAAGGGTCGGGTAGCGAAGGGCCGCAATCGGCGACGCGCAATCCCCTGGATCTCGTCGATGCAATCGAACCGCGACCGCAGACGACGATCTTGCCAGGGACGCCCGATCGCGATTTCCATCGCCGCCGCAATGCCAGTCTGCTGTGGCTGATCGGTGGCGCACTGACGTTGGAATGGCTGCTGCGGAGACTCAATCGTTTGGCGTAGCCTCCACCCAGCGGTGCGGTGACGCCGCCGCAACCTCCCTGTAAAACGGAACGAACAACGTAATTAACCGCCCCATGCCTGAACCAAATCACTCATCATCGATTCATCCTCAATTGCAGGCCGTCTTAACGCGGTTGCGATCGATGGTGCGAAAGTACATTGTCGCCGACTTTGTGCTGACGGCGTTGGTCGCCATCGGTGCCGCCTTCTGGGGCGGACTGTTGTTGGATTACGGCCCGATCCTGCTGGGCGGATTGGAGATGCCGCGTTCGGCGCGGATCTTGTTGTTGGTTGCGTTATTCGTTGTTCTGGTCGTGTTGGCGATCCGTTTGTTGGGCGAACGCCTGTCGGCCGAACTGCCCGATGAGAGCCTCGCGTTGTTGTTGGAACGGCAGCATCCAGAACTGGGCGAACGCTTGATGACCAGCGTCCAATTGGCCCACGCCGAATCGAATCTCGACGCACATTCACGACCGCTGTATGAACACGTTCGCCGCGAAGCCGCTCAGTTGAGCGATGGGTTGGACATTCGCCGCGTTTTCCAATGGAAGCCGTTGATTCACAAAGCGATCGCGGCGGGGCTGATGCTACTGGCGGTGATGGTGTTTGTCGTGGTAACCCCGTCGATCGCTTCGCACGCAATCTCGCGGTTGTTGACGTTGAGTGATGATCCCTGGCCGCGGAAGGCCAAATTGGAGATGGTGGGTGTCGAAGTTCCGATCGTCTCGTTTGCCGATCCCGATAGTTCGGCGCCGCCGGAAGTGAAACTGCTGACGTTTGAAGATCGCAGCCTGCGGTTGGCCCGCGGCGGTTCGGCAACCTTGCGCGTTCGCGCGATCGCCGAAGACCGCGTGGTTCCGGAATTATGTACCGTGCATTATGAAACCGCTTCGGGACAGCGCGGCCAAGCGAATATGCGACGTGTGGGCGGACAGCGGAACGGGTACCAAGAGTTTTCGCTCGACGGTCCGCCGTTGGATGGCCTGGCCGAAGACGTTCGATTTACGGTCCGCGGGCTGGACGACCGGCTCAGTGATTTCCGAGTCCGGGTTGTCGACCCGCCCGCCATTGCGCAGCTAGAGATCCAGTGCCGGTATCCAGAATACCTCCGCGATCCGCAAAACACCTCGGACGCTGCCGACCTGATCGTCAACTACGCGCCCGGCCTCCGGATTCGCGAAGGCTCCGACCTGAAAGTGGTCGGGTACAGCAGCAAGCCGCTCTCTCGGGTCGATGTGATGTTGCGATCGGCCGATGGCGACGGCAAAGTGGAATCGGCCAAGGTGGCCTCCGACGGAATGTCGTTCGCACTTTCGCTGCCCCGTTTTTCCGAAGACCAAACGCTACTACTGTTGCCAGTGGATCGATTGGAGATCAGCGCCGGCGCACCGTTTCGGTTCTTCCTGGGAGTCGTGAATGATCAACCGCCTGAGATTTCGCTGAATCTCGTGGGCATCGGTTCGGCGATCACGCCGGTCGCAAAGATTCCGTTTATGGGAACGGTCAAAGACGACTACGAACTCAGCCGCACCGAGATCGCGTTGGCCGCGGCAAATCAACAAAACGTGCAACCGGTACTTCGCGACGTTCAACCACAGCGCGATGGATCGTTCGAAGGTCAAGTCGATCTGCGAGCGTTGGTGGCCGACGACGTGATGAAATCGATGGCGCCCGGTGAACGATTGAATCTATTTGCCGAAGCGACCGATCGCTACAGCCTAGCCGACCGGCACGTCACGCAAAGCGATCTTTACGGGCTGGATGTTGTATCGCCCGAAGAGTTGTTGGGACGTCTGGAACGTCGTGAATTGGGTTTGCGGGCACGGTTGGAGCAATCGATCGATGAAATCCGCCAACTACGCGATGTTTTAAAAACGATCTCCAGCGACGATTGGCAGGCGCCCGAATCGGCCACCGCCATGGTGCAAGATGGCGACGAAGAATCGTTGCGAGCTGAACAACTGCGTGTTTTGCGAATCCAACAATCGTCGTTACAAGCCAATAAAACGGGCGAAGAATTGACGGGAATTGCCGCTTCCCTAGGCGATATCATTCTCGAGATGGAGAACAACCGCGTCGATTCGGTCGATCGCCGGCAGCGGATCACGAGCCAAGTGCGGCAACCGCTGGAAGCTGTTGTTGGCGGCGAATTGAAATCGTTGCGAGCGTTGATCGAAGAACTAAGTCGGGTTGCCCGCGATCCCGCATCGGGACCGGAAGTTGCTGGCCAAGCTGTCGAAGCGGCCGAAGAAGTTCTGTTGCGATTGACGGCAATCCTTGACAGCATGTTAGACTTGGAGAGCTACAATGAGATCCTGGATATCGTCCGCGACCTGATCGATCGGCAAAACCGCTTGATCGATGATACCAAGGATGAACAGAAACGCCGGGTGTTGGACCTATTTAAACCGCAATAGGCGAAACGTCGGCAAACCACCGACGCTGGCGACGTCGAACAATTGAACCGCGGTCACCTGTTCCAGTTTGCGGGATCAAAGAACCATGAAACCATCTTCTCTGCAAATATTGACCTGTGTTGCGGTCGTCTCGCTGTTCCTTTTGGGATTTGCCCCGGTTGAGGGCGTCGCTCAAACGCCCGCCTCTGGCGAACCGGCGCTCGCTGGTCCCGACATCCAGCAGCGGCAAACACAAGTCGCCGAGAACTACAAGCGCTTGGAAGAGCTGCTGATCCGATTGGCCGATGTCGAAGCAAGCACTCATCCCGAACGGGCGGCTCTGCTGCGGCGAGCGGCTCGGCAATCGAGCGAAACCTTTGTGCTCAAGCAGCTCGAAGAAGCCTCCCAAGCTTTGGACCGCAAACAATTTCAACTGGCGATTGAAAATCAATCCTCCGCCAGCCAGAACCTCGCCGGGCTGTTGAAGCTACTTTTGACCGAAGATCGCCAGGAACGGATTCGCGAAGAGAAGGATCGCATCAAACGGATCAAACAGGATATCGAACGTCGCTTGCGTCAGCAGACCGCCACGCGCGCCCGAACTGAAAACGGCGTCGATACGGAGGAACTCAAGGATGAACAGGGAGAGATCGCAGAGAAGACCAAAGCGTTGAGCGAAGAGCTGAGCGGCGAAGAAGAAGGCTCCGATACGTCGCAGGAGTCGCAGTCCGACCAGCAATCGCAAGAAGGAGAGTCGGGCCAGTCGAAGGATTCCGATCAACAATCGATGCCCAGCGAAGGGGAAGGGGCTCAAGAATCATCGGGAACCCCGAAGCCTTCCGACGAACAGAAGCCCTCGGGAGACCCTAAGTCGGACGATCCAAAGCCAGCCGGCGAGGAAAAAGAATCCTCTGGCGACGACAAAAAGCCGACCGACGATTCGAATTCCAAAGACGGATCCAAGCCTTCGGACGGCAAGCCATCGGAGCAATCCAAGGAATCTGCTGGCGAGCCAAAATCCGACGCGGAGTCCAAACCGGGGGGCGATCAGAAGCCTTCGGAGTCTGGCAAACCTCAACAGGGTCAGCCGCAACAAGGCCAACCTCCACAGGGACAACAGGGTCAAGATTCCGAACAACAGCCGCCACCGGACGAACAACAAGACCAACCTCAGACGCCACAAGACTCCGCAGCACAGCGTCTGGACCAGGCGCAACAGAAGATGCGTGAAGCCGAACAGCAACTCGACGACGCCAAACGCGAAGGGGCTGTGGAAAAGCAACGCGAAGCGGAGCAGTTGCTGCGGCAAGCGATCGAAGACCTCGACCGAATCCTGCGTCAGTTGCGCGAAGAGGAAAAGGAACGCGAATTGGCCAGGCTGGAAGCACGGTTCCGGAAAATGGCCGAGATGCAAACCGAGGTCTACGAACGGACAAAGGAGCTTGATGAGATTCCGGCAGACGTCCGCGATCGGTCGGTCGACATCCGCGCCGGCAACTTGGCTTTCGAAGAGAAGAAGATCATTTTGGAAGCCGATCGGGCGCTGTTGGTGTTGAAGGAAGAAGGTTCCAGCGTGGCCTTTCCCGAGGTGGTCCAACAAATGCGCGGCGACATGCAGCGGGTCAGCGAACGTTTGACCGAATCGAAGATCGGTCCGATCACTCAGGGCCTTGAAGAGGACATCCTGGCGGCGATCGAAGAGATGATCGCGGCGTTGCAACAAGCCCAACGAGAGCAGGAAGAAAAGAAGGATAAACCCAAACCACCAGGACAACCGCAACAGGGTCAGCCTGGCGAATCGCCTCTGGTCCAGCCGATTGCGGAACTGAAATTGATTCGCACCTTGGAAACACGGATCAAAACGACTACCGAACGTTACGCCAAGATGCTGCCCGACGGCACCTCACAATTGCCCGAGGAATTGGGGGAATTGGTCGACGAACTGTCGCAACGTCAATTGAGGTTGTACCGGGTGACCCGTGACATCGTCCTGAAAAAGAATCGTTAAACGAATGGCACCGTGATCGCACGCATCGTGGGTCTATTGGTTGGTGCTCAGCCCTTGAACGATTTCAGCGACGAAGGAATCGGCGGACGACTCGACTCCAGTGTTTATGTCCGTACCATGGAACTGTTAAACCCAACCGATGGGGATCGTACGCCAAGACGTCTGCCGCTTGCTGGCGACTTGGTGATCCGGCTTGTGCTATGCTGAAATGTTCTGCCGCTGAACTCTCACAAATGGATCGCCCGATGAAACGCGCTGCTGCCCACGTTGCCATTCTGTTGGTTGTCTGGACGTTTTCATCCTCCCTGCGGTCACATGCCGCGGACGATTCGCTGCAGCAGGAAGCCCAATGGGCGTTGGCCGACGATGCACGGATCGCCGAAACGATGCGATCGGGCTTGACCGAACAGGGGCTCGATCCGGCCAAACTGGCCGCCGCGCTCGCTTCGCTCGGGGAGATGATGCAAGCGAACGAAGCCGATCGGTTGGATATGTTTATGGAAGCGAGCGTCGCCGCGCTGCCAAAACTGGCCGATAAATTGCAACAGATCGAACGATCCCCCGGTGCGATCGGCGACGATCCCTTCATCGCATTTGCCCCGTCGGTGCGCGACCAAGCGCGGCTGTGGGCGGGTCGGGCGCTGGTCCGCGTGCGGTTGTTCGACGAGGCCTTGCCATTGATGCAATCGCTGGACCCCATCGATGTCGTCGCCCCCGCGGAATTGCTGTTCTATCGCGGAGCGTGCTATCACGCGCTGCTGAAGAAGGACGAAGCGATCGAAGATCTTACGGCGTTATTGCAACGTAAAGAACAGATTCCTCAACGGTTCACACGGACCGCGGAATTGATGCTGGCCGACATCGAACCGCTCAAAGAAGACTCGCTCGACGAGATCGCACGACTGATGAACGATGTCTCCCGTCGTTTGGACCTGGGCCGTTCGGGTGATCCGGTTGTGGAACGCGAGCAACAAATCATCGATAAATTGGACAAGATGATTGAGAAGATGGAGGAGCAGCAAAAACAACAACAGCAGCAAATGCAGCAAGCTCAAAGCGGCAGCCAAGGGGGTTCGCAGTCCAAAGCGATGGAGGATAGCCAAATCGCGGGCGGCAGCGGCCCTGGGGACATCGATCGCAAGAAATTGGGCGATCGCGATGGTTGGGGCAATCTTCCGCCAGCCCAGCGACAAGAGGCGTTGCAAAAGATCAGCCAGGATCTGCCGACGCATTACCGCGAAGCGATCGAAGCCTACTTCCGAAAATTGGCGACCGAGAAGCGGTGACTAGCGAAGCCGAACGTTCGGCGAACGTCTCTTGCGTCGAGACGTCTCAAACCGCTAAGGTCGCCACAGCAAGAAGGCTTTTCGGCTGGCGAGGTCGAACGATAGCGATAGGACTGGCGATGTGTTTGTTCGCAATGCTGGCAACCGCCGCTTGGTTGCGTCCCGCTGCGGCGGGACTTGGAACTCACCACCAGCTCGGATTGCCTCCTTGTTCGTTTCGTGTGTTGTTGGGAATGCGTTGCCCAGCCTGTGGTATGACGACATCGTGGTCGCACTACGTGCGTGGGCAATGGGTTTCCAGCCTCCGCGTGAATCCTGGCGGATTCATGTTGGCGGTGCTAGCCACTGTCGTTGGCGTGGGGGCCGCCCGCGTCGGATACAGCGGCCGGCAAGTCGATCCACAGCAGACCTGGTGGATTGCAATCAGTTTGATCGGTGCGCTATCCGTTGCCCTGGTCGACTGGATTATCCGGCTCGTTTGAGCGGTACAGAATCAATTTTGGAAGTCGCATTGGCGAAGGGAATCCCCATGAGACCTCGTTTCACGCAGCTGATCGGTTGCGTTTTATTGGCGTTGGTAATCTTTGCTCAACTCGGCTGCACCAGCGCTCTGACGTCGATCATGTACGCCGTCGGTGCGGACCTTGAACCGGCCGAATACAAAGATCTCGCTCGCACCAAAACCGCGGTCGTCGTGATCACCGATGGCAGCCAGTACAGCGACGACATCACCTCGCGGACGCTCACCCGCAAAGTGAGCGAATACCTGGAGATCGAAGTCGACGGGATCAAATTGATCGCTGAAGAAGAGATCGACAGCTGGAAAGACATCAACGGCTGGGAACAGGTCGACTTCATCGCCCTGGGCAAAGGGATCAAGGCCGACAAAGTGCTGGGGATCGAGCTGACGGGCTTGAAACTGCGCGAAGGGCAAACACTTTATCGCGGCCGAGCCAATGTGACGACCACGGTTTACGATGTAAAAAGTGGGCGAAAAGAATTTCGCCGCAGCCTGGACGATTTCACCTTCCCCGTACACACCGGCAAGTATGCCTCGGAAACGACCGAAGCCAAGTTCCGTCGCGATTTTCTGGACGTCCTTTCGCGTCGCGTCGCGCGTTATTTCCACCGCTACGATCCTCGCGACAGCGTCGCCTTGGACGCCGTGATTGTGAATCTTTAGATCGGGCTGGCGTCGCCTGGCCCCTTGCTCGGTGGGAAGCCACGTGGTTTGGGTGAATTGGCACGCAAGTTGCATTTAGCAAGGGAACCGTTGACGTCGCCGTGCCATCGTGGCAGGCTTCCGTTCGCGATTTCATATCCTTGGCAGTTACCGAAATGTACTTCGATCCGATTTGGTTTTTGTTTGTCATCCCGCCGATGCTGTTGGCAATGTTTGCCCAGTGGCGGGTCAAAAGCGCCTACCATGAAATGAGCCAGATGCCGGCCCGGATGACCGGCTTCCAAGCCGCCCGCGCGATGCTCGATTCGGCCGGATTGACACAAATTGGCATCGAACAGACGCCGGGAGAGTTGTCCGATCACTACGATCCTCGCGCCAAGGTGTTGCGTTTGAGCAGCAACGTCTATAGCGGCAATTCGATGGCCGCCGTCGGCATCGCTTGCCACGAAGCAGGGCACGCGATGCAAGACGCCATGCATTATGCACCGCTGGTGATCCGTAACGCGGCAGTTCCTGCGGCCAAAATCGGTTCGGGGCTCGGCGGCACGGTCGCCATGGTCGGATTGGCGTTTGGTTTGCAACCGCTGGTTTGGGTGGGAGTGATCGCATTTGCTGCGGTCGCGTTTTTCCAAGTCATCAACTTGCCCGTCGAATTTGACGCCAGCAACCGCGCCAAACATCAGTTGGTCGCTCAGGGAATCATCGCCGAACGGGATCTGCCCTTCGTCTCCAAGGTTCTCAACGCTGCGGCGTTGACCTACGTCGCTGCCACGCTGCAAGCACTGATGACGCTGGCCTACTTCCTGTTCCGGGCGCTTGGCGACCGTCGCTAGGCCTGGGCAGCTGAGTTCGCTTCGCTGGCCACATGAGTCAGCGAAGCCGTAGACGCTCCCGCTCCTCAGCGTTGAATGCTTATCCTTGCAGCAAACGCTGCAAGGGAACGATTGCGGACGCCATGTCGCCTGATGCGATTGCAGTTCGAGCCTCATGCAGGCAATCAATCTGCCGCTCAGTAATGGGTACAGCCATTCCAGGTGTCGGAGGCAGCGGGATCAGTCGCTGCAAGAGCGCTGTGATCAGGTCGTCGATACCCGCCTGCGACACCGTGCTGGTAAAGACCCTTTCCTCGGAATACAGCATCGCCTTGGGATCGATCAAGTCGGCTTTGTTCCAGACTCGGATGGGATCCGATACCAGCTTGGCAATCTCGTCATGTTGAATTGTCCAACCGATCGACGCATCGACGACCACCAAGACCGCGTCGGCCGACTGAACTTCGCGACGAGCCGACTGAACTCCCTCCCGCTCGATCGCTTCATCGGTCTCGTGGATCCCCGCGGTATCGCGCAACTCGATCGTCCAGCCGCCAAGCGTTGTGCTGGCAGATAACACGTCGCGGGTGGTCCCAGGTTGATCGTAGGCGATCGCGCGATCGTAACCGAGCAACCGGTTCAACAGACTGCTTTTGCCGACGTTCGGCGGTCCAGCGATCACGACGCGAAATGGTTGGCGAACGCCGCGCCCGAGCGAGGATCGATCGATCAGGTCTTGAATCGCTTGGCCCGGTTCTTGAACGTTCCCCGATTGAAGTTGTTCGATCGCCGCTTGCGTTGCGGTCGCCAAGGCGCCGCGGATTTGATCCAACACGATCCCCGCAGTTGTTGATGTCTGCGTCGCGGCCAAAGCGACCTGACATTCGCTGCTTAAATAGCTATCCGACCGTCCCTGAAGCCATTGTTCACCGCGGATCCGCTCCGCTCCCGACGCGACGAGGTCGCCGACGATTGCTTCGACCGCCGCGCGGCCGCCATGGCAATGGATTTCGAGCTCCGTTTCGCTTGTCGCACAGACGACGATCGATTCACCGATCTCGCCGTCGGGCTCCCGGCTCCAGATGCCGTAACGGATGCGATCGATCGGCAACTGATTGCTTCCCGCGTTGGGACGGAAGAATGTACCAACCACCTCGCTGGCCCTTGCGCCACACAGGGCGATCGTTGCGATCGCGCCACGGCCGATCGCTGTCAGTACGCAGGTACGCAGCAGGGGATCGTTTGCCGAAGCGTTCATGGCGAATGGGGGGCGGAAAGTTCGATGCCGTAGAGTCCACGCAGCGGCATATCGGCGACGATCCGGTGAGAACTGCGAATCGCCGGGGACAACCGCTTCGCATCACCACCGGTTAAGAAAATTTGTGACACGTCGCACTGGGTTTGGAAAGATTCGATCAAGCGATCGATCGCCCCGACAATGCCCGATACAACGCCCAGTTCCATCGCGGCTTGCGTATCACGGCCCGGCGATTCCATGTTCGCGAGGTCGTCGGGAGGCTCCAATCGCGGCAGCTTGTCGGTCGCTTCGTGGAGCGCTCGAAACTGTAGTCCCAGACCAGGCAAAATAGCGCCGCCGCGGAAGACGCCTGCGGCCGAAACAAGATCGACGGTGATCGTCGTGCCGGCGTCGATCACGATCGCCGAACGTTCGCTCGCCAGATCAAAGCCGCTTTTGGCGGCCAGCAATCGATCGATGCCGACGCGATGTGGCATCCGGACGTCGGTTTCGATCCCCACATCGGCGCGATCGATGACACGCACCTGATCCGTTGGCCGGTGCTGTTGGATCCAAGTTGTTAATCGATCGCACCCCACCGAATTAACGCTTGCGATCAACCACTGAACCGAGCCGCTCGATTCCGGGAAAGATCCCGCCAGCGCCGCCATCTGCGATTGCCAATCGGTCCCCGTTAACGAGACCCGGACAATGCACAGGTCGACATCGTGCTGCGTATTTTGCGGCGGAGTGTGTGCGATTTTGATCGAGGAATTGCCAACGTCCACGGCGATGCGAAACCGTTGGCTCACGGAGATTCTTCCTCGTGAACATAGTCCTGCGCCTGAACCTCATTGGAAAGCTTCGACGTTGGCCCCGCCAAGTGCGGTGGAAGACGTTTCGGTTTGGGGCTTTCGTCGGCCGTCGGCGCGACACCGGAAACCGGTTCGGTCGGACGCTTGAGAAGTTCGGCGACAATCGCTTCCAACAGATCTTTGAGCCCCTCGCCCGTCATCGCGCTGATGCGATGGATGCGTTGGTCGACGACCTCGGCCATCCGTTGGCAGACCTCATCGGCCGATGGGAGTTCACATTTGGTGACGGCGACGATCTCCGGACGCTCGCTCAACTGGCTCGTGTATTCGGTCAGTTCGTGGCGGATCGACTTGTAATTCTCGATCGGATCGGTCGCGTCGGCCGGTTCGGGCTCGACCAGATGGACAAGAATTCCGGCCCGTTCAACGTGCCGCAAGAACTCGTGCCCCAGACCAACTCCCTCGTGAGCCCCTTCGATCAAACCGGGGATATCTGCCAGGATAAACGATCGATCGCGATCGACTTTCACCTGCCCAAGATTAGGATGTTTCGTCGTGAACGGATAATTGGCGATCTCTGGCCGTGCATGGCTCAACCGACTCAACAGCGTGCTTTTTCCGGCGTTGGGCATACCGATCAAACCGACGTCGGCGATCGATTTCAGTTCCAGGATCAGATTGCGCACCTCCCCCGGTTCCCCCAACGAACGCTCACGCGGCGCTTGGTTGGTGGCCGTCTTAAACGCCGTGTTTCCCTTTCCGGCTCGACCGCCTCGCGCCACCACAACGGTGTCGTCGATGTTGATCATGTCCTTAATGACAAAGCCCTGCTGGGCATCGATGACCGTCGTGCCTGGAGGCACGTACAGGACCAGATCATCACCATGTCGGCCCGTTCGCTTGGCACCGGAGCCATGGTATCCGCGTTCGGCTTTCCAGAACTTGCGGCCCGCGAAATCGTTCAGGCTGTTCACGCCGTCGCGTGCGACCAGGATCACGCTGCCGCCACCGCCACCATCCCCACCGTCGGGACCGCCGCGGGGGACGAACTTCTCTTTGCGGAAGCTCATGCAACCATCGCCGCCTTTGCCGCCGGTTACTTCGATTTCAACGCGATCAACGAACATAGTGAGAGGCCTAATGATGGCGCCGAGAACTCTTGCCCGCCGCACGAACATGGAACAATTGGAAGAATACCAATGCAAAACGGCTGTCCCGCGATAGACGCGATACAGCCGTTGATCGTTTTAACTTAAATCGGATGCGTGAAACGCGGTCGACTAGGCAGCGTCAACAACGTTGACACGGCGACCTTCACGGTCGAATTTGATCACGCCGTCGATCAACGCAAACAGCGTGTAGTCGTTGCCCATGCCAACGCCACGTCCTGGATGCACCTTGGTGCCAACTTGACGGATGATGATGTTGCCAGGAGTGACCTTTTCACCACCAAACTTCTTGACTCCGCGACGTTGTGCGTTGCTATCGCGACCGTTACGGCTGGAGCCTTGTCCCTTTTTATGCGCCATTGTGGGGCTTCCTGTATCTTTGCTTGCGGACCAATCTGCGACGCAGACAAGCCCAGGTGGTTTGGGATTTTGTGAATTGAAGAGGGGAATTTACCTGAAAAGCCACTGATAATCAAGCCGTTCGGTAAGTCCATATTGCTTCAATATGTAGCTTTGTTCGGTCGGATCCTCGTAAGCGGGGACACCGAACCTGATTTCATCGGCCAGTTGACGCACACTGTCGCCAGGCCGATAGAAATTTAATTGCAAAATTTTTCGCAAAACCTTCTCTTCGCCGTTCGATTGGGCGGTTCGGAAAGCATTTGTCAAACCGTGAACGTAGACGGAGAAAAAGTCGGTTGAAGGATCGACGTCTTCCCAAGTCGCCACGCCCCAAACGCCAGGAGCATCCGGATCGGTGGTTCGCGGAATGTTTAACGTTCCAATTTCCACGGTGTTATGCAATTTCGAACGGATCTGTTCGCGCCGTGCGATCGGTTCGCGAGCGGTTGGCAACACTCGATCGATGTATTCTTTCCCCTTGGCGTGATTCGAAAGGACCAGCATCGGGAAACAGCGGCGTTGCTTGTAGGCGATCGCTTCGATATCGGGGTAGGTCTTGTTGCCAAAATCGTCGACAACTTCCTTCGATCGCAGGTCGCCACCACGGTAGCGGACGCGGAAGACCATGTACCAGATCAGCTTGCGTTTCATCACGCCGGTGGCCTGCGGAATGTCGACATAAATCTGTCGCATCGGTTTGAAAGCAAATTCAAACCCATGGATTTCGCGGCGCAACGTGACTTGCTTTGCTTTTTCGATCAGGGTTCGGCTGCGCGAGTTGAAAAAAGGCTGCCCCTCGGGGAAATCGGGAGCCTTCCAATCGATTTGCGGATTGTTGGCGAGGAATTCTTGCAGCGGAAGCGGACCAGAAAACGTCTCGTCAGGCTCCGGCGGGGGCTCGATCACGCGAACGATTCCCGGAGCGAAACGGGCCGCGTCGTCGATCGCTGCGGGGGCTTGAGCCAATGAAGCGGCGACGCCCACGAAGAGACTGGCGGTCAGGACAATGAAAGTGCACAGTTGATTCATGGAAGCCCAAGAAAACTTGACAAGCGAAGAGGGAGACCGCCGTTGAGTGGATTTTGCTACTGATGAATCCTAATTGCCACGACGGTCAAAGCCAAATCGTAAGCCACATTCTCGCCCGAATTCGGCTCAAAAGCAACGATTCTTCCGAGTTTCACGACTGGGAAACCAGAACCGGTATGACAAAACCGCCGCGTTGGGTCGTACCCAAGCGGCGGTTGGCCGTTCTTTTTACCGTGAGTTGCCCCACGATTGGGGCAGCCTCTGTTCGCTCAAACCGACATCCGAACGACTTTCGTTCCGACGTCACCGTCATCTATTACTGCTATTGATTCCTTCGGTCTTTCCCGCGATCCCCGTCGCGATGCTTCTTCTTTCCGTTTCCCTTCCCTTTCCCCTTCTTTGAGCCGTCGCGTTTTCCATCCTTCGATTTCGCCGAAACCTTTTTATCTTTGCCGCCACGATGCTTGGCTGATTTCTCGTGCCGCTTCGACTTGTCTTTCCCCTTCTTCAAACCCTTTTCCCCCTGATGACGCGTCCCCGTCGCTTCGCAATCACGATCTCGACGGTGGTGCCTTGATTCCATCGCGCCGGGTCCCTGTTCACTACGCGCCACGCGATACGAACGATGCCACGGCGCGGCTTCTCCACGCTTCATCTTGTGGTGACGCGATTCCAACGCGTCGCGCCCCCGGCCGTCACGCGGCCCACGACGTTCGCCATCAAAGCGATCTCGCCGCGATTCATCGCCACCTTTCATGTCGCGACCACGCGACTCCACCGAACCAGGACCTCGGCCGTCACGCGGCCCACGACGTTCGCCATTAAAGCGATCTCGCCGCGATTCATCGCCACCTTTCATGTCACGACCACGCGACTCCATCGACCCCGGACCCCGGCCGTCACGCGGCCCACGACGTTCACCATCAAAGCGATCTCGCCGCGATTCATCGCCACCTTTCATGCCACGACCACGCGACTCCATCGCACCCGGACCTCGGTCCCCACGCGGCCCACGACGTTCGCCATCAAAGCGATCTCGCCGCGATTCATCGCCACCTTTCATGTCACGACCACGCGACTCCATCGAACCCGGACCTCGGTCCCCACGCGGCCCACGACGTTCGCCTTCAAAACCATGCATCGGCGTTTCACGATCTCCGCTCGGTCGACGGTGCTCGCCAGTAGGGCGACGCGGAGGCGCGTCGTCGCCACGCTCTCGATCTTCGTCCTGCGCGAAGACTGCGGACGTTGTTGCGATCGCGATCGCCGTTCCGAACAGAGTTGCCTTTAATAGATCACGAAGCATGCTTATGGACCTCCAATGTGAAGCGGGCAGCGGAGCCCGAACCGACATCGGCCCGGCGTGCTGCTGTTGATTTAGAGAACGGATGAGTTGATGCTTCTTAAACCCACACGGCGCTCCAAGGTCTCGGAGAAATCCCTTAGCCCCCCGCAAATTTGGCACATTTATCCGCTCGTCTTCTTTTTTGGGAACCGGCCCCCCAAGCTTGCGTCTGTCTTGATGTAAACTGGACCGGATGCCATCGATCTGGAACGCGAGGCGGCGAACCTTGGCTGTCCCGTGGTTGTCAACCACTTCTTCTCTTCTGAAAGACACGTTCATGTCACTTCACGTCGTTGAACAATGGGTGCTGCTGATCGGATTGTTCATTGGAATGGTTTCGATCCCCCATCGAACGGCGCGGGCTGCCGAGATCGGATCGATCGAGCGTTACGCATTGGCACTCGACCGCCAACGATTTTTGCAGGACCTGATCCCCGGTTCGGCAGACTATTACTACTTCCATGTCTTACACCATCAAACGATGGGGCAGCCCGAATTGGCGGCGGCCTACCTTGCCGACTGGTCCGCCGACAACGTTTTCAAGCAAGACCCGCGGCTGCTGGGGATGCAGCATCGACAGCATCTGCTCGAATTTGAAGCGACTCCCGATCGGACGCTCGAATACCTGCGGCGTCACCTGAACGTCGACCTCGACCACCAACCCCCTCGCGTCCGCGGCCAACGGCAATTGCCTGCAACCTTAAATAGGGCGTTGATCGATGGCGATGAACTGTTGCTCGAAGCTGCCAAGCGCCGCGAGACGCTCACACCCGCGGGGCTGCGAAGGTTGGTGCAGATCTGGACTGAAGTGGAGCAACCCGAAGACGTCGTCTCCCCCAAGACCTTGCGTTGGTTGTTGGAACGTCTCGACCAACCGGGGCTCCCCGGAATCGTCGATCTTGTGGTCGCCGAACTGCAACAGCGGCGTCCACAAGACCGGATGTTTGGCGATCTTCCGGTGCACGACGTCCTCACGCTGGATGAATTGCGACAAGTCCGCCAGCAGGTCAAAGAAGTCGCCAGCGACGATGAACTTGTTTCCGCGATCCTGCTGCGATTGCGTCCGTCGGCCGACAGCGATCCGAGCCAACAACCTGAGGTCTACCAAGACTATCTACAGCGTGCCGAAGAGTTTGTCCGGACGCTGCCCGATGCTTACAACAGCCTGAAGGCGTCGGTTCTGTATCATCGCCTTGCCGCCGATCTACAGAATGAACAGTTCCAGAAGCAGCGGTTTCTCGACTACCTGGCGCTGCCGCGGCAAAGTCCGATCGTTTTGCCGAAACTGATCGAACGCAGCCTCGGCGGCGCGATCGCGGAACTGGACCACGACTACCGGTCGCAAGCGATGCTGCCACCGATCGGCGACGACCAACCGCTGGTCCGTGCTTATCTGGAACACTTTCTCCGCGATGCCGCTTCGCCCGATGCCTTCGCCCAATACCTGCGCCCTGAATATCTTCGCAGTCTGTTTGCCGAAACGAAGCTGCTGGCCGGGATCGAGCCGCGCGACCAATGGTTTGCCCTGTTGACGGCGGAAGAACAGAAGGCGTTGCAAGAGCGAGTCGAAGTCACGTTGGCGGCGACCAATTCGCAGTACCAATCGGTCGCTGAACCGGCAGCGTTGCATGTCGATATCAAAAACGTCGACGAGTTGATGATCCGCATCTATCGGATCAACACCGAAGCCTATTGCCGCGCAGGACGCAAACCGCTGAGCACGGCGATCGATCTCGATGGACTGGTCGCCAACCACAGTCGATCGCTGAAGTACGACTTGCCCGCTTTGCGGCGTCATCGCCAGCGGATCGAACTGCCCGAGATTCAGGGGCGTGGTGTCTGGGTTGTCGATCTGTTGGGAGGCGGGCGGCGATCGCGTGCCCTGATCCGCCGTGGCGACCTGCGATTTGCAGAGACCATCGGCGCGGCGGGGCATCGCTTCCAAGTCCTCCGCGAGGATGGAAAACCTGCATCGCAAGCGCGGCTGCAAATTGGAACGCAGGAATTTACGGCGGATGAATCGGGCACGATCATCGTTCCCTTCGCCGCAGAGACCACCACGCGCGATGCGATTTTGATCGACGACGCGATTGCGATGCCGATCAAGTTCCGCCACCGCGACGATAGCTACAAATTGGAAGCGGGCTTCCACACCCATCGGCAACAATTGCAACCGGGCAAGTTGGCCGAGATCTTGATCCGCCCGCGACTGTGGGTCGCCGATCGGCCGATCGATCCCAAGCTCGTCGAAGACATCGAAGTTCAAGTGACCGCGACCGATCTCGATGGCGTCGTCACCACCAAACGGTATCGGGAGCTCGAGTTCGCTCTCGACCGGGAACTCGAAATCCAATTCCGCGTCCCACGGCGGACGGTAGAGATCACCGCGAGCGTCAGTGGCCGAGTGCCCAGTCGCAGCGGAGGGGAGCGAGTCGACGTTTCGACGATCAAGTCGTGGAAGATCAACGAAACGGAGAAGACCGACGCGATCGCCGACCTGTTTTTGGCGCGACACGACGGCGGTTGGTCCATCGAAGCCCGCGGCCGCAGCGGCGAACCCTTGGTCGGCCAAGCGGTCCGGTTGAGCCTTCGCCATCGCTACCGCAACAACAACGTCGATGTGACGTTGCAAACCGATGAAACCGGGACGCTGCATCTGGGGCCGCTGTCGGGCATCGATTCGCTGGCCGCCGTCTCCAGCGGCTTGCCCTCGCGCAATTGGTCGCTGCGTGAATCGGGATCGCATTGGCCCGCAGAGATCCACGCCTTGGCGGAGACCGAGATCGCGATTCCTGCGAGCGATCTCGAGGGGGACGCCGATCGATTCCGAATCTGGGAGGAACGGGCTGGCCAACCGTACGCCAGCGTCGACGAAGCGTTATCGGTTCGCGATGGTGCGGTGCGACTGAAATCGCTGCTGGCAGGTGATTATCGGTTGGTCGACAACGATCAGAACCGTTCGCTTGCGATCCGCGTCACCGCGGGCGTTGCCGCCGGCGATTATTTGATGGGCCCGACGCGCGAACTGGAACGCCGACCGCCGCTCAGTACATCGATCGCCAAAGCGGCTGTCGAAGGGGACGCCTTTGTCGTTCAGCTGGCCGGTGCCAATCCGCTCTCGCGCGTCCATCTGTTTGGCGGCCGCTACCTTCCCGGCGAATCGCCCGCTGCGGCCCTCGGCTTGGACGATTATTCGCCTCGAATCAAACCGCGAGTGATCGCGGCCAGCGGTTTTGTCAGCGACCGACGGTTGGACGAGGAGTACCAATATGTGTTGCGGCGTCGCAATGCGACCAAATACCCGGGCAATCTGTTGCCCCAGCCCTCGCTGATCCTCAATCCGTGGGAAACCGACACCACCGAAAACGCTCGCCAAGATGCGATGGCTGGCGATGTGATGGAGAGTCGCGCCGCGGCCGCACCGCCGATGGCCGCCGATTCGATGCACCGCAATGAGCCCTTTGGACACCCGCTTTCGCTCTCCGCCAGCTGGGACTTTCTGCCGACGCAGGGAATCGTGCTGACAAACTTGGAAGTTGACGCCAACGGGCGTCTATCGATTCCGTTGAACGCGTTGGGCGATGCCTCGCTGATCCGCGTCGTCGTCAGCGACCCGATCGCGATCGTGCAACAGACCGTCACGCGCGACCTTCCGCAACTGCAACCGAACGACCTCCGTTTGCGAACGATCTTGGATCCGGCAAAACGGCTGTCACAGACCCGCGCCGTCTTGATCGCTTCGCAAGCGAATCCCTTGGATCTCAGCGAACTGGGAGCCGCACGGATGCAGATCTATTCCACCATCGGCGATCTGTATCGGTTGTACAGCAGCGTCGTCGAAGACGAACGATGGATCGAGTTCGAACCGCTGTCGCGATGGCATGAACTGAGCAATGAAGAGCGTTTGGATCTCTACGGACGCTTGGCGTGCCACGAGCTGCATCTGTTCCTGTATCACAAGGATCGCCCCTTCTTCGATGCCGTCGTGCTTCCCTATCTGAAGAACAAGCTGGAGAAGACGTTTGTCGATCGCTGGCTGTTGGAAGAGGATCTGTCGGCTTACACCCAGTTGTGGAAATATGAGCAGTTAAACGCTGCTGAAAAAGCGTTGCTGGCGATGCGGCTCGATTCGGCTCGAGCCGCGGTCGTGCGCGAGTTCGCCAATCGGATCGCACTTCAAGACGAAGACCTCGACGCGGTCCGCAGCCGGATCGATGCGGCGCTGCTGGGACTGGAACTGGACGACCAGGGGGGCGCTGTGATGTTCGGATTTGGAGGGGGCATGGGGGGCATGGGCGATGCATTCGCCGACGGCGTGGTCTCCGAATCGCTCTCCGCAATGCCCGAAATGGAAGCCGATGAAAAAGCGGGGTCCGCAGTCCGCCAATTGATGCGACGCAAGAAGCGTTCAGTGGAAGCACAGCTATCCAAAGACGAAGCTTCCGACATGAGCCTGTTCTATGGGGAGAGCGACCTGCAGCGCGTTGCCGGTCGCGGCTTTTTCCGGCCGCTGCCCGCCACGCGTCAGTGGGCCGAAAGCCAATACGATCGGATCCGACGGATCGAACAAACACCCGACCTCGTACCGGTCGGTCGGTTCTGGCAGCATCTTGCGGAGCACGATCGGACGCAACCTTTTGTCAGCAGCGAACTGCTGGTCCCCACCGAAACGCGGACCGCCGCGTTGATCGCCCTTGCGACGACGGGACTCCCTTTCGCCAGCGACGCCGATCTGCCCACCGGAGAGGACCAGCCGCAGTTCGCGCCGGCACATCCCGTGGCGGTCGTGACCGAACAATTGCGCGAAGTGCGTCCTCTGGATGGGGATTCGCCGGTGCTGGTCGGCCAACGTTTTGAAGCCGACAGCGAGCGAGACGATGAGAAACCGACAGCGTTCGCGCCGGAGGAGTTTTTGGTTGGGCAGCCCTATCTCGGCCAGATCGTCTTGACCAACCCGACTCCTACGATCCAGCGGATCGATGTCCTGTGGCAGATCCCCGCCGGCGCGATGCCGCTGGGGGGCGGCCGCGAGACCGACAGCCGGCAACTGGAATTGGAACCGTTTGCCACGCAGACGCTCGAGTACCAGTTCTACTTCCCATCGGCTGGCCAGTTCAAACATTATCCGGCCAGCGTTTCCGCCGACGGCATGGCGCTCGCCTCGGGCGACCCGCGCACCTTTGGCGTCGTCGACCATCCGACGCAGATCGATGAAGAGACGTGGGAATACATCGCGCTGCGTGGCGACGCCGCGAAGATCGCCAACTTTTTGAAGACCGCCAACCTGCGGAAGCTCGATTGGACACACGTCGCCCCCCGTTTGCGCGACCGCGCGATCTACGACGTCGTGCTTCGCGCGATGACCGAATTCCAGGTTTGGGATGAAACCGTTTGGGGATACGCGGTGTATCACAAGGATGCACCGCGGATCACCGAACTGATTTCCAACGACAACGAATTTGTCGCCGCTTGCGGTCCGGTGTTGCGGTCGAATCTGCTGACGATCGATCCTGTCGACCGCGATCTGTACGAGCACTTGGAATACGCGCCGTTGGTCCGGTCGCGAATCCATCCGCTTCGCGATCAGCCGGAGATCATGAACGATCGACTGCTGCAGCAGTATCGGCATCTGATGACCGTCTTGTCGCATCAACAAAAGCCTTCGACCGAGCAACAGCTTGCGCTTTGTTATTACCTGTTGATTCAGAACCGGATCGAAGAAGCGATCCAGCGGTTTGAAGCGGTTGCTCGCGACGAAGCGACGCCGCAGTTGCAATACGATTACCTGGACGCCTACTTGGCACTGTTCGCTCAGGATTACAGGCGGGCTGCAGCGATTGCCGACAACTACCAAGGCTTCCCGATCCCACGCTGGCGTCAGCGGTTTACCGAGCTGAGCAACCAATTGGAGCAGCGGCGGGTGCTGATGTCGGGAGCGGAAATCGCGGGGGCGGAGCGTCCCGTCGACGCGCTGCCGACCGCCGACGCTGCCGACCTCTCGGTTTGGGGACGCGACAACGCGCAGAGTCAATCGGCGGCCAACGAGCCGAAGATCGAATTGGCTTTGCGGCAAGATACCGTTCTGATCCGGCACCAGAACATTCGGCAAGCGGAGATCCGTTTCTATTCGATGGATCTCGAACTGTTGTTCAGCAAGACGCCGTTCATCCAGAACGACGTCAGCCAATTGGCAATGATCGCCGCCAATGCGAGCGAACCGCTGACGCTGCAAGCGGCCAGCGGGACGCTCGAATATCGGTTGTCGCCCGAACTGGTGAAACAGACGCTGCTGGTCGAAGTCTCCGGACAGGGCGTGCGGCAAACGATCTTCTACTACGGCGGGAATCTCACGACTTACGTAGCCGAAGCGTTTGGGCAGGTTCAGGTGCTGCAGGCCGGCAACCGCAGCCCGATCAGCGGTGCGTATGTGAAGGTGTATGCGAAACACCGCGACGGCCAAATCCGGTTTTATAAAGATGGCTACACCGACCTGCGCGGCCGTTTCGATTACACATCGCTCAGCACACCAGAACTCGCGACAACCGAGAAGTTTGCAATCCTGGTCGTCGCGGAAGACGTCGGCGCGACGCTGCATGAAGTCGCCCCACCGGCTCGTTAGCCTCGGCCCTACCGGAACGGAAGTGCTCAAGACAGGCGACGTTACCTAGACCCCATTCGGCGTGATATACTCGCGGGGTCAAATCTCCCCACCTCGTTACAAGGAATCTGTCGGATGTCGATTCGCAATGGTCGGTTTGGTGTCATGCTCGCCGCGCTGCTGGCAATCTCACTTGGTTCGGCGACAAGCTACGCCGCCAGTGGACTTTCTCCTGGCCCCGTTGAACTGCAATCGTTGGGCCCAATGACGTTCGCCACTTCCGGCGTTCTGATCATTGGCGATCCGAAGGCTGCAGCCGTTTACGCGATCGCAACCGAGGACAAACAGGTCGATGGCGATCTGCAAAACTCGCTGCCCAAAGATCTGCGCGGCCAGTTAGCCGCAGCGATCGGCGCCGAAGCCGACGCGCTCGAAATTGGTGACATGGCGGTCAATCCAGAGACCGGCAACGTGACCTTTTCGGTGAAAGCAAACAATCGCTGTGGCTTGGTTCGCATGAATCGCGACGGCCAGTTTCAGAAGATCAACTTGGACAAGATCGATCACGGCCGCAAGCAGCTGCCCAACCCGCCGGCCGACAAGATCAGTGGCGAGGGGCGACGCAAACGCAACCTCCGCGACCAATCGATCACCGACGTCGCCTACTTCGATGGCAAGGTGATCGTCTCGGGGCTGTCGGCTGGCGATTCCCCTTCGGCAGTGGTTGAGTTCCCGTTCCCATTCGCCGACAACACGATCGTCTCCAACGTCGAGATCTTCCACGCCGCGCATGGCCGCGTCGAAGATGCAGCGATCCAAACCTTTGTTCCGCTGAACATCGATGGGGAACCGTCGCTGCTGGCCGGATTCACTTGCACGCCATTGGTTAACTTCCCGATCGGCAAGTTGGATGGCGGTGAAAAAGTTCGTGGCAAGACGGTCGCTGAACTCGGCAATCGCAATCGCCCAATCGATATGATCGTCTATGAGAAGGAAGGCGTCACGCACTTGCTGCTCAGCAACACTGCACGCGGCGTGATGAAGGTCAGCACCGAAAAGATCGACGACGGCCCCGGCCTGACCGAACCGGTTCGTGGCGGCGGGACGGCTGGCCAACCTTTTGAAAAGATCGAATCGCTTGTTGATGTCACTCAAATGGACAAGCTGAGCGATACGCAAGGCATCGCGCTGATCGGCAAGCCGGGCGACGCACCTCAGTTGAAGATCTTCGATCTTCCTTAACACGCGTCGTTCACATCACGCGGTGCCAGATCCAAAAGATCGATTGGGGCTGGCGTGAGAACCCAAGGACTTCGTAGTCCACCGGCACATGAAAGCTCCGTCGTCAGCGTTTGTCGACGGAGCGTTTTTTGTTTTGCAGGTCCTATTCAAAACGCGGCGGCTGGCCGGTCGATTCCAAGACCGTCATCCAAAGATCCCCGTTGGGATCGACGCAGTTTCGCTGGCGAATCGCCAAGCTCATCGGGACGTTGACGAATTTGGTGTGCCAGCGGCTGACAACCATCCGCGTGCGGCCGCTCATCGCAGCATGCACCGCGTTGTGTGCTAGACGCGAGCAGAAGACGCTGTCGTAGGGATTCGCCGGCACGCTACGGATGACATAGCTGGGGTCGATGTATTTAAGATTCAGCTCTTTTCCTTGGGATGTGAAGTGGCTTTCGATCTGCTGTTTCAGCCAAACTCCCACATCGCCCAGCCGACTGTTTCCCGAGGCATCGGTCTTGCCGGACGACTGCATCAGATGTTGGCCAGCGCCTTCGGCGACAACGATCACGGCGTGTCCCGCGTCGTCGAGGCGTCGTTTGAGACAGGCGAGCAGACCATGCGCTCCCTCTAACGAAAACGGCACTTCGGGAATCAAAACGAAATTCGCGTCGTTCACCGCCAACGAGGCATAACAAGCGATGAAGCCGCTGTGCCGCCCCATCAACTTCACCAACCCCACTCCGTTGGGCGCGCCGCAAGCTTCGACATGCGCGGCGCGAATCGCTTCGGTCCCCTGACTGAGCGCCGTCTGGAAACCGAAACTCTGGTCGGCAAACATGATGTCGTTGTCGATCGTTTTGGGAATCCCGATCACCCCGATCTTGCGATCCCGTTTGGCAATCTCATCGGCGATCGCCATGGAGCCCCGAATCGTGCCGTCGCCCCCAATCACAAACAGGATGTCGATCTCCAATTTTTCGAGATAATCGACGATCTCTTCGGGACGTTGATCCCCTCGGGAAGATCCCAGAATCGTGCCGCCATGCTCGTGGATATCGGCGACACAGTGAGGCGTCAGTTCAACAGTGGGACGATTACAGCGTTCGACCAATCCTTGATATCCGTTGCTGAATCCGAGTACTTGAGCGATCCCGTAGCGGCAGGTCAATTCATTGGTCAACGAGCGAATGACATTATTGAGTCCAGGGCACAAGCCACCACAAGTGACGATACCGGCGCGGGTGTGCGGTGGATTGAAGAAGATCTTTCGCCGCGCGCCGGCCGGTTCGAGTCCAAACAGTTCGCTGGTTGTCTCTCGCAAGTGCGCGACCGACGAAGCGGTGTTCTCAGCCAGAATTCGGTCGGACTCTTCGACGTAGTTGACCGAATGTTGCCGGTAATCGAGCAGTGGCAAGAGGGGCGAGTCGAATCGACATTCGCCCAATCGTTCGACATGAAAATCATCTTTGCAATACATCTGTGCCTTTCATGCGGTATGTCCCCAGGCAGTCCGTCCCCCCAGTCTGTTGGCCGGAGGATAGGAACATCCAAACCGATTCGCCAACAAAGATCAAGCACAAGATTTCAGCGGTGCTGAATCGTCCTTTTATTCGCATCAACGGGGCTCCACCCACCGTTGCAAATCGGCTGCAGAATTTCATCTTGTCTTCGCTCGCCCACCACGATGCGAGCTGAGTCGAGCGCAAGCCCCATGTCCGGACCAGTGCTCGCAAACGAAGGTGTCTTCGCGCTCAGCTTCTCCTAGTCCATGTTGGATTCTCTGCACTCCGTTCACAAACTTCGGAAGGGACCTCCCACGAGCTCGCTTTGCGGTCGCGTGGCACGCTGTCCGTGAGCCTGAACTTCGCAACGCAACGGTTGCTTTCGGAGCGATCCGGCACAGTGTGAAGGGAGAGGGTGGGCCGGTGGATGCGGCATCATACCGCGGCCCTTTCACGAAGCTGGTGATTTACGAACCGGCCTGCCTTGATTAGGATCGGAAGCGTGAGGAGCGAGCTGACTTGGCACGCCTTAGTAGATTGAAGCTATCTTGGATTTCATTCATCCAATTCGATCGACGACAACCCGACGTGGCATCTGCCTGACGTTGCTGGTTGTGTTGGCGTGTGGCATAATCGGTTTGCCCACCTACGCTCCGATTTCCGAGAAAACCGGGCGATTCCCTTGCGAAGCTTGCCCCTGCGGCTGCTCTTCTGCGGAATTCTGCTGGGATAAGTGCTGCTGCCACAGCGATGTGGAGAAGCTGCAATGGGCGGCGGAAAACGACGTCCTGCCTCCCGCTTTCTTGATCGCTCGCGTTCAAAGAGCTTCAAAAGAAGCGGTTGCTGCCAACGACGCTCCCGCTAAAAAGTCGTGCTGCTGCTGTTCGACGAGTGGTTCCCAGTGCGAGACGACGCAGGCGGCTGCGGACGAACCGACGGCGGATACGGCAAATGTCGAGTCTCCTAAAATGCGGATCGTCCGCTTGGAGGATGCCGCACGATGTCGCGGTATCGATAGCTTCTGGAACGTCCTTTCGAGCGTCGTTGTCGAGATCGTTCCAGCGACGCTGGCGCTTCCCACGCCGCCGCTATTGTTCTGGACGTCGCTCGACGATCAGTTCGCCCATCCTCTGAAATTTGCTCCCGCGCAGCCCTACCCGTAGGCGCGTTCTTCTTTGCCGAAGAAATCCTCGGATGCTCCGTTGCGCCGTTCCTGCCGTCCAACGCCCGGGAGGTTCGGGTCTTGAGTGAATGAAATCAGTGTGGCTGCGCGGTTCCTTGGCGAACCGGACGTAAACGCCTGCTGGCTGATTCATCCCTTCAAATCACGGATCGCCCCCCGCGCCGTCGCTGCAGCGTTTGCAGCGGGGGAGCTTCCAGATCGTTTCATCGGTTTCTTGATTCCGTCGGAATTCCATCCCAGGGACCGTTGTGCGCTGCTTGGCACCGATCAAGTCGCCACGCGTGCCGAGATGCTGGATCCGACGTCTGTCCTCCGTCGCTTGCCGCGCGCCGAAATGCGATCGCGCCGTGGCTATCGATCCACCCAATCTCCATAGACAAAAGACTTTCCATACTCATGAAATCAAACTCCCCCTTCACCTCACCTGCCAAACGTCCTCGCGCCGGCTTCACGCTGGTCGAGCTGTTGGTTGTGATCGCGATCATTGGCATCCTCGTTGGGCTGCTGTTGCCGGCGGTTCAGGCCGCTCGCGAGGCTGCGCGGCGGATGTCGTGCAGCAACAACATGAAACAGATCGGGCTGGCGCTGCACATGCACCACGACACGCTGCAGCGGTTTCCGTCGCAGCGAGACCAAGCCAAAGCACCGGTTCCACCTTCGGAACAATCGTTCTACCGCTGGGGACCGTTGGCACTGCTGACTCCCTATTTAGAGCAATCGGCGATTTATCAAGCGATCGATTTGCAGCAGCCGCTGTTGATCTATTCGGTGGGACCACCCCCGAGCGTCGTCACGCACCCCGACTTGGGCGCCGCTGTCGCGACGCAGGTCTCGACTTTCTTGTGCCCTAGCGATGTCCATGAACGGATCAGCGACGAATGGGGCGCGACCAACTACCACGCCAATAACGGGACGGCTCAAGATGGCGGTCTGTACGTCCATTGCGACGGCCTGTTTTACATCGATTCGCAAAAACGATTCCGAGATATCCTTGATGGGACTTCGCATACCGCCGCCTTCAGCGAGACGTTGATTGGTTCGGGACGTCCCGACAGCACCCGAGGCGTCGCCAACAACAGCCCCGAAGGTTTGCTCGCCTCCGTCTGGAATGCATCGGCGGCAACGATCGACGATTCTTGGTGCTTGAACGACTCGAGTCCCGTGATCTTTCGTCGCGGCGAAAAGTGGGCCGACGGATCGGTCAACGATACCGGCTATCATCATTTCCGAGGGCCCAACGCTCTGGAGAACGATTGCTATTCACGATACGCCGCGAGCAAGAGCGCTCGCAGCCGTCACCCCGGCGGCGTCACGCTGCTGCTAGCCGATGGTTCGGTGCGATTTGTCGCCGAATCGATCGACCGGTACACCTGGCAACTGATCGGCTCGATCGCCGACAACCAAGTGATTCCCGAGTATTAATGGGCTATCGCGATATCAGATCTAGAATCAAACCAAACCAAACTTCTGGGATTAAAAAACGATGAATCGAAAACTGACCTACTTGCTGACAAGCCTCTTCGCATTGGCTCAACTAACAGCCTCGGCCCACGACATCTGGACGCAAACCAACGTTCCGGTCGTGCCACCGGGCGAAATCGTACACGTCGATCTCTGCTTGGGAAATCACGGCAACCACCACCGCGACTTTAAGCTCGCCGGCCTCGTTTCGCTCGACTGGGTCTCGGCCGATCATCAATTGCCCGACGGCACCCGCGTCGATCTACGCGACCAAATGACATCGACAGCGATGGCGGAAAAGGAAGGTTACTGGACTCAACCTCTGTTAGCAGAAGCCCCCGGCGTCCACTGCATCTCCGTACAACTGGATCGTGTCATGCAGCACGGCAAGAGCGTGCGAGGTGTTCGCACGGCGAAGAGTTACGTGCTTGTCAGCCAATCGATCGACGATGCGAAGGTCGTTGGCCACGCGCACGAAAAGCCGCTCGGCATGCCGTTTGAGGTCGTGCTGCAAACGTGCCCGTTCACCGAAACGGCCGTTGGTCAGCCAGTAACGGTGCAGGTTCTGCATCAAGGCAAACCGAAGGGAGATGTCGTCGTCAGCTTCATCCCTCAAGGTGCCGAACTGCGGGGCGAATTCGATCCCGAATTCCAGTTCCGCACCGACAGCGACGGGCTGGCCACGTTTGTCCCCAAGGCGGGCAATCGGTATCTGATCGTCGCTCACTATACAGCGGACGACGAGAAAACCGACGAATACGAGTTCACAAGTTATGCCGCAACGGTCACGCTGCACGTTCCCGTCCGAGGACCGTTGGCAACTCAATAGGTTTGCAGGTCAGAAAATCAACCAGCGGACCGATCGCGAATCGCGGCCGTCCGCTGGTCCCTCGCCCCGACTTTGATCATTGAAAGGTAAAAGCATGTTTTGGTTCCTGACAATTTTTATCGCCATGGCAAATGGCGAACCCGTGCGGTGGCCCGCATTTCTTGGTGCGGGGGCCCAGACCAGCGCAACCCAATCGCTTCCGCAGGAATGGACCGCGACCGAGAACATCGCCTGGCGCGCGACGCTGCCGGGACACGGACAATCGAGTCCGGTCGTCTGGGGCCAACGGGTCTTTGTCACCGGTGTCGAAGGTCCCAACAAAGAGACCTACCACACGGTGTGCGTCGATTTGAAAAGTGGCGAAGAATTGTGGAGGCGGAGCATCGAAAACTCGGCTCCTGTTGCTAACAGTTACTACGTCAGCCGTGCCGCTCCAACGCCGGTGGTTGATCAGGACCGATTGATCGTTTTTTTTGAGAGTGGCGATTGCGTCGCCTATTCGCACGCTGGCGAAGTGCTTTGGAAGCGGTCGCTGGTGGATGAACTCGGTGATTTTGAAGCGGAGTTTGGGATCGGGGCTTCCCCCTGCCAAACCGCGTCGAAGATGTTCGTCTTGATCGAACACGACGGTCCCAGCGGGCTGTTGGCGATCGACAAGGCGACCGGGAAAACGGAATGGAAAGTCGACCGGGAGTCTCGCCGCAGCTGGAGTTCACCGGCGGTGATCCATGTCGACGGTGCGACGCAAATCGTCGTCAGTTCCGCTGGCAGCGTCGATGGTTATGATCCCGAATCAGGCGATGTGTTGTGGTCGTTCACCGATGTCGGTGGGAACACCGGTACGTCGCCGATCGATTATGGAAACGGACGCGTTCTGATCGGCGCGTCCCCCGGTCGCAATGGCGAAAACGCCGGCTCGGCGGCCGATTCGAATTGTCTGTTGCAGATCGCTCGGCAAGACGACGGCTGGACCGTGGAACGCAAATGGATTGCCGAAGACGCTGTCCCGAGCTGGGCTTCGCCGATCGTTCACCAAGGTTTGGCGTATTGGATCAATCGCGCCGGCGTCATCTATTGCTTCGATGCACAGACGGGCGAATCGATCTATTCCAAACGGACCAAGCAGTCGTGTTGGGCGACGCCGGTCGGGATCGGCGACCGGATCTATCTGTTTGGCCAACATGGGATCGTCTCAGTCATCGCCGCGGGGCGGGAGTTCAAGGTGTTGGCGGAAAACGAATCGTGGAACGACGAGACCCTGCCAGCCGAACCGCTGTTGGCCGAAGAGGAATCTCCCGAACGCCGCCGCGGCGTGGCGATGTTCAGCAAGCCGACACTTTACGGAGCGGCGGTCGTTGAGAATTCGATCGTGCTGCGCGTCGGCAATTGTCTGATCTGCGTCCGCGCGGCCGATGGCGGCTGACCGCCGATCGGATCGACAACGCTAATCTCGGCACAGAGCAAACGATCGTTGTAATCCGTAGCGATCGTTGTCGGATCGGCGGTCAGGTGGTCACGAGCGACCGGTTTGATTTGCCAGCGGCGTCGGAAGACGTATCCATTGGGAATATGTCCTGTTCCCTAGATACACGCGCTGTCGCTTCCATGTCCAATTTCCGTCAACTTGCAATCGACCTCCGCCGCGTCGTTTCAACCCCTTGCCGACAGCTTCAGCTACGTCGCCTGGGTGCGAAGGGCCAAGCACCGATCTCGGTGCTGTTCTATCACCGCGTCGCCGACGAACATCCCAACGACTGGACGATTCCCTGCGATCTGTTCCAGGAGCAGATGGAATGGATTCGCGAGCGGTTTGAAGTGATCGACATGCAGGAGGTGCAGCGACGCATCCGCCGGCAAGACAGTCGACGCCCCGCGGTCCACATTACGTTCGACGACGGGTATGCGGAGAACTGCCGGTTTGCGTTGCCCTATCTGATTCGCAACAAGATTCCCTGCACCTACTTCGTTTCGTACGGCAACTGTGTCACGGGAGATCCGTTCCCACACGATGTCGCCGCCGGCTGCCCGTTGCCAGTCAATTCGTTGGATGAATTGAAATCGCTCGCCGGCACGTGCGTCGAGATCGGGTACCACACGCGGACGCATTGCGATTGCGGAGAACTGATCACCGCCGACGCGTTCCGCGACGAAATCACCGACGGTGCCGCGGAGATGCGGGCTGCTTTGGATATGCCGCTGCGATACTTTGCGTTTCCTTACGGGCTGCCCGACAACATTCCGATCGCTGGCATCCAAGCGGCTTATGCCGCTGGATTCCAAGGTTTTTGCAGCGCTTACGGTGCGTACAACCTGCCCGGCCAAGATGCCTTTCACATCCGCCGCATCCACGGCGATGCCGAGATGTCCCGATTCAAAAACTGGCTATCGTTCGACGCTCGCAAGCTGCACCAGCGACCCGAGATCCGGTACTGGTTGCCGCCGGCAAGCAACTGGGAACAAACCAAAGAACTCGTCGGCTGATCCGTTTCGCAAAACGCTCCGACCTCAAACCTTTCGCATTTCGTTGATGGAACCCAAATGATGATCCGTCTGTTTCGACGCCAACTGCCGCGCAATCGCCGCGGCCCGCTGAAAACCATGTTTGTGATCACCAGCATGCCGGTCGGCGGTGCGGAAACGCTGTTGGTCAACATGATCGATCGCTTCGATCGCAATCGAATCGTTCCCGAGGTCTGTTGTCTCAAAGAACCGGGGCCATTGGGCGAAGCGATTCGCGACCGTGTCGAGGTGCACAGCCATCTGTTGGCGTCGAAGTTCGACCCGCGGACGCTGCCGCGTTTGATCTCGCTGTTCCGCCGCCAAAAGATCGACGCCGTCGTGACCGTTGGTGCTGGGGACAAAATGTTTTGGGGAAGGTTGGCCGCCTGGTTTGCCGGTGTCCCCGTGATCGCCAGCGCGTTGCATTCGACCGGCTGGCCCGATGGAGTCGGACGTTTGAACCGTCTTCTGACACCGATCACATCGGCTTTCATCGGAGTCGCGGCATCGCATGCCGACTACTTGCGCAATCAGGAAGGTTTTCCCGACGCCAAGGTTTTTGCGATTCGCAATGGCGTCGATGTCCAGCGTTTCTCTCCCGATCCCGATGCAGCGCTCGCGGTCCGGGAAGAGCTGCAGATTCCTGGCGACGCACCGCTGGGAATCATCGTCGCCGCCCTGCGTCCGGAAAAGAATCACGCGATGTATGTCGACGTCGCCCGACGCGTGAGCCAGCAGATTCCTGGCTCACATTGGTTGATCGTTGGCGACGGTCCCGAGCGTCCGGCGATCGAAGCGGCTTGCAGCGAAGCGGGCGTCAGCGATCGAGTTCATCTGTTGGGAACACGTCATGACACGCCGCGGTTACTGGCGGCGAGCAACCTGTTTTTGCTGTGCAGTCACAACGAAGCGAGTCCGGTTTCGATCCTCGAAGCGTTGGCGTGCCAGACGCCGGTTTTGAGCACCAATGTCGGATCGGTCAAGGAATCGGTGCGGCAAGGCGAGACGGGATTTCTTGTTCCGCCCGGCGATGCCGCCGCGATGGCGCAGCACGCGGTAGAGCTGTTGCAGACGCCCCGGCTAGCCGAGCGGCTGGGGGAAGCGGGACGCGAGCTTGTCGTCGGGACCGGTTCGTTGGAAGCGATGGTCGACGGATACGAAAGCCTGATTCAGGAGCAATACGACGCCCAAGTCCATTCGCCGCGATCGATTTGGCCCCAATGGGAACCACTGGCTGGCCTGGGCTCGCGGCGGGCCAGAGGATAGAATGCGGGGCGGAAGACCGCAGTCCCCCAGGGTCCTCTGTTGGAGGACTGCCAGCTCGCATTTCATCTCCCTGGGGGAACCGCTGAGGACAGCAGTTCTTCTCGCAAATTGTTCGCCTCGATGCAACTCACGAGTCACGCGATTGTTCTGTTGGCCAAAATGTTCAGCGGATTTACCGTCCGCTGGGTCGATTGCCAGCCGGAAACATGTCAGCGCGTGTATTTTGCGAATCACACCAGCCATCTGGACGCTGCCGTTTTATGGAGCGCTCTGCCGCGTGAGATTCGCGCGCTGACGCGCCCCGTTGCGGCCAAAGATTATTGGGACAGCAGCCGATTCCGCCGACACATCGCCGAATCGTTTAACGCTTTGCTGATCGATCGCAAAGAGATCAAGGTGCATCAAAGTCCGGTGCAGATCATGATCCGCGAGATGGGAGACGTCTACAGTTTGATCGTCTTTCCCGAAGGAAGCCGCAGCAGCGGGGACGAGATGGGAACGTTCAAGAGCGGGCTGTATTATCTGAGTAAGAAACGCCCCGACCTCGAATTGGTTCCCGTTTACATCGACAACGTCAACCGTATCCTGCCTCGCGGCGAATTTCTTCCGGTGCCACTGCTCAGCTGCATCACGATCGGGGCCCCGATGTGGCTCGAAGCGGGTGAACCGAAACACGATTTCCTGGCCCGCGCGCGGGACGCCGTTCGCGCGTTAAAAGACAAATAGTGCTATCGGTTGCGAGATTTGCAATCGCCGCGAAACACACGGTTGCCTCATCCACGGCGTCTCCGTCGATCGTCGCTACGCCGGATCCGTCGGCAGGTCGAGATCGGGCAACGGTTTGGCTGGCGGCTGTGGAGGCTCCCAAACCTCTTCGATGTCCTGATGATTGGCGTCGCGCCGCAGCAACAGATAGATCCCGGCGGAGAAGGCCCAAAACAGATTGAAGGCGATCGCTGTAGGCACGTGCTGGGCGATCGTTTGCACAGCAATCGGCAAATGGCTGTCGGCGGCCGCGGTCAGTCCAAACGCAGTGCTTGCCAAAGCGAGGCCGCTGGAAAAAATACCGCTCAAAAGATTGGCGATCACAATCGACAAAAGCCAGACCATCACAACATAGGCCGTAAATCGGAAGGGGCGTTGGATGATGTACTCAAACCCGCGGCTCGCCGCATCGAAGCCGTCGGCGTACGGTTCGACGACCACCGAACTCCACATCAGCGGAAACGAGATCAGCGATCCGAACATCAAAATGCCCGCAAGGATCAGGACGGGCAATCCTAACAGACCGCCGATCGTGGCGAGGATCGTTCCCACGGCAGGGATTCGGTCGACGAAGCCCAACAGCAGGAAGTAGGTCAGACAGAAAAGCATAAAGCCGAGCGTTAGCGCGAGTCCGGACAAAAAGCTTGGCGAACGTTTCACGACCAGCTTGAGGGAATCGGGCGTCGACATCCGCTCACGTCCGGCAACGTTCAGCGCCGCCGCACGGATGACAAAACCAGCGGGTAAAATCCAAACGGCAAACAGCCAAAACTGCTGCAGCAGGCGAAGCCCCACGACCAACGGGTCGTGTTGTTCGACCGCCAACTGGCGAAGCGGGCTGGTCAGATAGAGATGGACACCGGCGACCGATGGGCCGCGGACTTGCGAAAGTTCCGCCGGCAGCAGGTTCACGCTCCCGGTTAGAGGAACGCGAACAGGGATCGCCGCGCAATCGGGAAACGCTTCGTAGTTCCGTTGCTCGATCGTGCGTTCCAGGGCAAACGCCCCCCAAGATCCCGCGAACAAGGCTGCCAGCGCAAGGATCAAAGCCACAATCGACGTCGCCGATTGCAGACACTGCGCCAGGACCAACCAAGGCATCGCATCGCGCCAGTTCCGAAGCCGTTTCAGAAATCCTGGTTCGCTAAATTCATTTGATAAAATATCGGGCATCACATGCTCCAAAGGGAATCGCGACAGGGAATCTACCCGTTTTACCAACGTTTCGCAGCGCCACGGATCCATTGAAATTGGATATAATGCCAGACCGACCCAATTTCACGATTGCCTGGCATGGCCAACGGCGGCGACCTGTGCCATGATTTGCTGTCACAAGAACGCCCCGCATGATGCAGGAAAACTGTTGTGGCTTTGATTCGCCCATTCCAAAATAGTGATACGAACCGGCTGGCGGTTGCTTGGCGCGAGCATTGGCAGACGGTAGGTCCGATCGTTACAACGACCGCCGCGCAGTTGGAACAGGCGATTCTCGATAAGCCCTTTTTCGAGTTCGACCACATGCTGGTGATCGAAGAAGCGGGCCAACTTGTCGGATTTTCGCATCTGCAAACCGACCCCAGCGACGACCCTCCCGTCCGGGCTCGGATCGCCAGCTTTTGCATTGGACAATGTGAAGACCGGCATGCGTCGGGAACCGCGTTGCTGCAAGCGTCGATCGATCTCTCCGCGGCGGGCGGAATCCGAGACTTTGAAGTTGGCACGGTCCTGGGCGACCTGTCGGGCTTGGTCGGTTTGGAACCCTACTCGGGCGTGATTGGAATCCCCGACAGTGATCACTTGATGGTCGACCTGTTGACCACCGCCGGCTTCCTACCGCGCACGCCGATGATCGCGATGGAGTTGGATCTGACAACGTTCCGGGCGCCTGTCGATCGCGAATTATTACTGCTGCGGCGGATGGCAACGATCGACGAACGCCCGCTGCAACTGCCGACCGAGTGGCGTGCCGCGTGCGCTCATTCGCACTTCGACATCACCGAATTTGTCGTCTCCAACCGGACGGGCCAAGAACTGGCTTCGGCAACGTATTATTTGGCCGATCGCGACGCCCTGGTGATGGATCGCGGGCTTCTGTATCTGGCCAGCTTCATGAGCCTGACCGGGAATCCGTTGGACGTCGACCTCGCGGCGGAGGTGCGTTACGCGGTTGCCGGTTCGCTACCATCGATGGTTCAACGCCGTTTTCACACCGTGCGGGCGATCATCAATTCGGAAAAACCATCGTCCCCGGCGAGAGTCGATTTCCTAACCCGACTCGGGTTTCACCACGTGGCCGCCGGATCGGCGTACCATCGCACGCTTTAGTTCGACTGTCGTTAGCCCAACGTGCGTGGATTCCACGGGGACGACAGCCTGTACATGGGCTGATTTCGGAATACACTTAGCAATCCACGGCATGCCTGGTTGGCCGGTTATGTCTTCCCGGCATCCAAGGCCGGTTCGTCTTCATCTCCCAGCAGTAGAGCAACAAGATGCAACGTATTCTCGTCACCGGTGGTGCCGGCTTCCTTGGTTCGTTCATGTGTGAACGTTTGGTTGCCGAGGGGCACGACGTAATCTGTTTGGACAATTTTTTCACCAGTCAAAAGACCAATGTCGCCCACCTGCTGGGGAAACCAAACTTCGAACTGATCCGCCACGACATCACGTTGCCGATTTTCTTGGAGGTCGACCAGGTCTACAACATGGGCTGTCCGGCGGCTCCCGGGCACTACCAATACAACCCGATCAAAACGATGAAGACTTCCGTGATGGGAGCGATCAACATGCTGGGCTTGGCCAAACGCTGTGGCGCCCGAATTTTGCAAGCCAGCACCAGCGAGGTCTATGGCGATCCTGAAGAGCATCCGCAGACCGAATCGTATCGCGGCAACGTCAACCCGATCGGACCGCGTGCTTGTTACGACGAAGGCAAACGAGCGGCTGAGACGCTGTTCATGGATTACCATCGGATGAACAAAGTCGATGTCCGGATCGTGCGGATCTTCAACACCTATGGGCCGCGAATGCATCCTTATGATGGCCGCGTGGTCTCGAACTTCATCCGTCAAGCGTTGCAGAACGAAGACATCACGATCTTTGGCGACGGCCAACAGACCCGGTCGTTCTGCTTCCGCGACGACCTGGTCGACGCGATCATTCGGATGATGAACAACACCGACGGTTTTGTTGGGCCGGTGAACATCGGTAATCAAGGGGAATTCACGATCCGTGAATTGGCAGAACTCGTGATCGAATTGACCGGATCGAAATCGAAGCTGATCCAACAACCGTTGCCTGCCGATGATCCGACGCGCCGCAAACCCGACATCACGTTGGCCACAAAGCATCTGGGCTGGACCCCCACGACACCGCTTCGCGATGGCTTGGCGAAGACCATCGATTGGTTCCAATCGATCGACCTGAACGACTACCGGCCACCGACGCCAAACTACGTCTAAACGTCGGTGGCGGCACCCTTGCGTCGCAGCGATCCAACGGGATAATGCGGAGGATGAAACGAGCAGGTTGACTCGTCTTCCTTATTAAACCAATCTGAAACCGAGGATTTCCCGATGCCTCTCGTACCTCTTCGCGTCGTCCTGGATCATGCCGCCGAAAACAATTACGGCGTTGCAGCGTTCAATGTGAACAACATGGAACAGATTCAATCGATCATGGAAGCTGCTAACGAAACCGATTCGCCGGTTATCGTGCAAGCCTCTCGTGGCGCTCGCGCCTACTCGCAAGACAACTACCTGCGTCACCTGATGTTGGCTGCGGCTGAACTGTATCCGCACCTGCCAATCGTGATGCACCAAGATCACGGCAACAGCGTTGAGACGTGCATGAGCGCGATCGCAAACGGCTTCACCAGCGTGATGATGGACGGTTCGTTGGAAGAGGACGGCAAGACCCCCGCTTCTTATGAATACAACGTTAAGGTAACCGCCGAAGTCGTCAAACAGGCGCACGCCAAGGGCGTTTCGGTCGAAGGCGAACTCGGTTGCCTGGGATCGCTTGAGAGTGGCGAAGGCGAACAAGAAGACGGCCACGGTGCTGTCGGCGAATTGACCCACGATCAATTGTTGACCGACCCCGAAGAAGCCGAACGCTTCGTCGCTGAAACCAACGTCGATGCATTGGCTGTTGCGATCGGAACCAGCCACGGTGCTTACAAGTTCTCTCGCAAGCCCGATGGTGAAGTGTTGGCGATGAGCCGCATCGAAGAGATCCACCGTCGCCTGCCCAACACGCACTTGGTCATGCACGGCAGCAGCAGCGTCCCGCAAGAACTGCAAGACATCATCAACGCCTTTGGCGGCAAGATGAAGCAGACCTACGGCGTGCCTGTCGAAGAGATCCAACGCGGTATCAAGAGCGGTGTTCGCAAGATCAACGTCGACACCGACAACCGGATGGCAATCACCGGAGCGATCCGCAAAGTATTGCAAGAAGACCCATCGGCCTTCGATCCTCGCGCCTACCTGAAGCCATCGCGTGAGGCAATGAAAGAAGTTTGCGTAGCGCGAATGGTCGCTTTCGGCCAAGCCGGCAACGGATCGAAGCTTGGCAAGACCCTGTAAGCAAAAGGGCCATCGCAAGCCGCGTTGGGACAATCTTACCCCGCGGCGATCGTGATCCTCACGTTTCGGTGAAGCGGCTGGGCCGAACACCGAAACGAAGGAACCGATATCTGAACACCCACCGGAATGAATATAAGAGGGCGAGGCTGAGCCCGGAGGCTCAGCCCCGCCCGCACGGGGGTGAGAAAGCCGAATGCGAAGGACCGAGAAACGGCCACTCGCTGAATACCTGAAACCTATCTTCCACCTCGACTTGGGGTCGGAGGAATTCATTTTTTCAGGTTGCCGTGTCGGAATTTGCAGCGTTCCACCAACGGACTTTAACGGCTAGACGGCTTGTGCCACATCGCTCCGTCCCCGCGACGAAGCCAACCAGTGGTGACGTTTCCGCACTCCACCTCGCCGTCCTTCTTGGATGAAATCTTCAGGCTTTAGATGGGGCAATTTGCATTGTCACCATTTAGCCCCCGAATTCGACCTGATTCGCGTCGGAAAGGGACTCTCGGAGGGTTAGTGGCATCGTCATCGAGACGCGATTCTGATAGAATTCTGCCCTGTTATCGTTCTCTTTTCGGTCCCAACGCAGGAATTCAATGAGCGACGCCGCCCCGGAATCCGACGCAGCTTCACAACCCGTTCGACGCGAAGCCAATGCCGACTACAATTCGGCCGATCTGACGCACTTGTCGGATTTGGAGCACGTCCGCGAGCGGCCCAGTATGTACATCGGTGACACCACGGGGCGCGGCCTGCACCATTTGGTCTACGAAGTCGTCGACAATTCGATCGACGAAGTGATGGCCGGATTCGCGAAGCTTGTCTTGGTGACGGTCCACAACGATGGCTCGGTCACGGTGGAAGACGATGGCCGCGGTATCCCCGTCGCACGCCACGATCAATTGTCGGAAGAACTCGACCGAGAAGTCAGCACCCTCGAGGGGGTGATGACCGTCCTGAAATTCGGCGGCAAGTTCAAAGAAGGTGCCTACCAAACATCCGGCGGTTTGCACGGTGTGGGGGTCACGGTCGTGAACTTCCTGTCGCAGTGGTGCGAGGTGGAGGTTCATCGCGAAGGGATGACCTGGACTCAGAACTACGAGCGTGGCATCCCCCAAGGGCCCGTCCAAAAGGGACACGAGACAAAGAAGACGGGCACCAAGACGACGTTCAAACCCGATTCGCACATTTTTCAAACGACAAAGTTTAACTTCGATACGTTGAACAAACGCTTGCAAGAGCTGGCGTTCTTGAACAGCGGTGTGCGGATCAAATTCCTGGACGAACGCAACGGCGAAGAAGCGGACTTCTGTTACGAACGCGGTATCGTCGAATTTGTCGAACACTTGAACCGTGCCAGCGATGCCTTGCATCCCGAAGTGATGTCCTTCACCGGCCATCGCGACGATGTGGAATACGAAATCGCACTCCAATACTCGACCGAATTCACCGAAAACGTCCAGTCGTATGTGAACAACATCCATACGATTGAAGGCGGCACGCACGTCTCGGGCTTCCGCAGCGCGCTGACCCGAACACTGAATAACTACGGCAAAAAGGAAGGTCTCTTCAAAGGCATCGCGCCGACCGGAGACGATTTCCGCGAAGGTCTAACCGCCGTGATCAGCGTTCGTGTTTTGCATCCGCAATTCGAAGGCCAGACCAAAACGAAGCTGGGCAACAGCGAAGTCGAAGGGATCATCACCAACGGCATCGGCGAAAATCTAACGAAGTATTTGGAAGAGAATCCGAAGGTCGCCAAGACGATCGTCCGCAAGGGCTTGCTGGCCGCCGAAGCCCGCGAAGCGGCTCGCAAAGCGAAGGACTTGCTGAGAAAACGTAAAGATGCCCTCGGCGGCGGCGGCTTGCCCGGCAAGCTCCGCGACTGCATCAGCAAGAACATGGAAGAATGCGAGATCTACCTGGTGGAAGGTGATTCGGCCGGTGGATCGGCCGAAGGCGGGCGGATGCGTGACTTCCAAGCGATCCTGCCGCTTCGCGGTAAGATCATCAATGCCTACAAGAGTCGCGAAGACAAGGTGTTGGCGAACGAAGAAGTTCAGAGCATGATCCAGGCCTTCGGCACCGGCATCGGCGCCGACCAAGATCTGACCAAACGCCGCTACAACAAAATCGTCATCATGACCGATGCCGACGTGGATGGATCGCACATCCGTACCTTGTTGTTGTGTTTCTTTTATCGCCAGATGTACCAATTGGTTGCCAGCGGACACGTCTACTTGGCTCAACCGCCGCTGTTCCGCGTCGTCAAAGGGAAGCATCGCGAATACGTCCAGACCGATGAAGAAATGAAGCGTCAGCTGCTCGACCGCGGTCTTGCCGAAGGGGTTCTTGAAACCGAAGACGGCCGTCGCGTCGAAGGTGCCGAGATGCGGACGCTTTGCGAGACCTTGGCTGAATGCGAAGAGTCGATTGTCGCCTTGGAACGCCGTGGTATTAGCCTGCGAGCCCACTCGTTGCGGATGGACCCCGTGACAGGACGCTTGCCTCCGCTGCACTTGTTTATCGGTGGCGAGGAGCATTGGTTCCAGGACCAAACCGAGATGAGCGCGTTTATGGAAGCCAACAACGTCACGTTGGATGCGCCCGAAGAAATCGAAATTCCTTCGGTGAACGCAACGGGCGACGAGGTACCAGCGGCCGCTGCCGAAAACAAGCCGACCTTCGGACGACTTGTCGAATTGCACGAAGTCCGCACGATCAATTCCGCCCTGAAAGAGATCGCCCCGCTGAACTTCGGTATCGAAGACCTGATCCCGCAGGAACGAACCGGAGCGACCGAACCGCGGTTCAAACTGGTCCGCGATGAGAACGTCCGCGGCTTGGAAGACCTCCGCACACTGTTGGCCGAAGTTCGGGCCGCGGGTGAAAAAGGATTGACGCTGACACGCTTTAAAGGTCTGGGCGAAATGAACGCCGAAGAGCTTCGCGAAACGACGCTCGATCCGGCGAACCGAACGCTGATCAAGGTGAACCTAACAGATGCCGGTGCAGCCGATGAGATGTTCCGCCTGCTGATGGGCGACAAAGTCGAACCGCGTCGCGAGTTCATCGAAAAGCACGCCCTCGACGTCCGCAATCTGGACGTCTAGATCTTCGGCTTTGCCGCGGTTGGAACCAACGCACGCCTGCACCGATGCTTGTCGGCGCAGGCGGTTTGGCCTCTTGCTTTCAACCGATTCGTGGCGGTCCCTGCGGATTTGCCCTCCCCACAAACGCCCTCGCCGTTTCGCGAGCCGGGCGTTTTCGTAGAATGACGATCGCAAGTTCACTCGATTTCACCACGTACAACGGATTTCCAAACTGATGAGCGTTGAGATGCTTCCCAATCGTGACCAAGTTGCAACCGAAGACACCTGGGATTTGCAGCGTTTATACGCCGATGATGCGAGCTGGGAAGTCGATTTCAAGCGGTTCGACGCACGGATGCCCGAATACGAATCGCATCGTGGACGCTTGGCAGAATCCGCGGCCGTGCTGGCGGAAGTGCTGCGTTTCGATAGCGAGATGGACCGGCTGGCCGAACGTCTGGGAACCTACGCTTTTCTAAAGACGACCGAAGACCAAACCAACGGCCAGTATCAAGCGATGCAGGCCCGCTTCCAGAACTTGGCCGTCCGTGCCAGCCAAGCCTCCAGCTGGATGCGGCCTGAATTGCTGGCGATTCCCGACGATCGGATTCAAGAGTTCATCGCTTCGGAAGAGCTGGCACCCTTCCGTCGCCAACTGGAACAAACGCTCCGCTACAAACCACACACATTGTCCGATGGCGAAGAGCGACTGTTGGCGATGCAAGGCGAAATGGCTGGCGCTGCGGGGAACGCGTTCCGCCAACTGCACGACGCCGATCTCAAGTTTGGCACGATCACGGATCACACCGGTCGCGAGCTGGAACTTTCCAACGCCACCTTCGGACAGTTGATGGTCAGTCCTGACCGCAGCGTTCGCAAGCAAGCTTTTGAACAATATTATGAGCAGTTCGAAGGACACAAACACGCCCTCGCCGCGACGCTGGTCGGCAGCATCCACCGCGACGTTTACTACGCTCGGGCTCGAAATTACGACAGCGCGCTGACCAGTTCGCTCTTCCCCGACAACGTCCCGCAAACGGTCTACGACAACCTGATCACCGCCGTTCGCGAATCGCTCCCGAGCGTCCATCGCTACTTCGACGTCCGCCGTCGCAAGATGGGACTCGATGACATCCATCAATACGACACCTACGTACCGGTCCTCGATTCGATCAAGAAGCATCACACCTGGGACCAAGCGGTCGAGGTGGTTCTCGAATCGTTGAAGCCGCTGGGCGACGAATACTGCACGACCTTAGGCAAGGGACTCCGCGGACGATGGAGCGATCGTTATCCCAACCGTGGCAAGCAGAGCGGTGCGTTCAGCTGTGGCAGCTACGACGGCGATCCCTACATCATGATGAACTACAAAGAGGAAGTGCTGAACGATGTCTTCACGCTGACTCACGAAGCCGGGCACTCGATGCACAGCTGGTATTCGTCAAAACATCAGCCATACGAATATTACAACTACACGATCTTCGTCGCCGAAGTCGCCAGCACGTTCAACGAACAATTATTGACCGAACACCTGTTGTCGATCGCCGACAGCGATCAAGAGCGTGCTTACCTGATCAACCAAGAGATCGACAGCATCCGCGCCACGATCGTGCGGCAGACGATGTTTGCCGAGTTCGAAAAGAAGACTCACGAGATGGCCGAAGCGGGCGAACCGTTGACGGTGCAAACGTTCAAGGAAGTCTATCGCGGATTGTTGAACGACTACTTCGGTCCCGACTTTGCGATCGATGAACAACTGGAACTCGAGTGCTTCCGGATCCCTCACTTTTACCGCGCGTTTTACGTCTACAAGTACGCGACCGGATTAAGCGCCGCGATCGCCCTGTCGCAGCGCGTGCTGAGCGGCGGCGCGAGCGAGCTGAACGATTACTTGAGCTTCCTGAAAGGAGGCTGCAGCCAAGACCCGTTGGATCTGCTGAAGTCCGCCGGTGTCGATATGACCCAACCGAGCCCGGTCGCCACCGCGTTGCAGCGGTTCAATTCGCTAGTCGATCAACTCGACGAGCTGCTGTAACCGAGCGCCGCACGCGCTGGAGTCAAGGCTTCAGCCGACCAGACGCAAATATCAAGCGCGCGCTGGAGTCGAGGCTTCAGCCGACCAAGCGCAAATTTCAAGCGCGCGCTGGAATCAAGGCTTCAGCCGACCAAGCGAAAATATCAAGCGCGCGCTGGAGTCGAGGCTTCAGACGACCAAGCGCAAATATCAAGCGCACGTTGGAGTCGAGGCTTCAGCCGACCAATCGCAAATATCAAGCGCACGCTGGAGTCAAGGCTTCAGCCGACCAAGCGCAAATTTCAAGCGCACGCTGGAGTCGAGGCTTCAGCCGACCAAGCGCAAATTTCAAGCGCAAATTTCAAGCGCACATTGGAATCAAGGCTTCAGCCGACCAGACGTTCTTCTACCCGTGCGCGTATTCGGCTGAAGCCTGCGACTCCAGCGCAGGGCGTTGCCGCCACGGTTAAACGATTCATCAAACCAACTCGCCTCGCAAAACGGTCACCGCAGCGCCCGAGAGCAGGATCCGGTCGCCCGCGATCTGCGTTTTCACGACGCCACCGCGCGACGAGGCTTGGTAGCCGAGCATCTCCGTCTTCCCAAGCTGCGGTCCCCAATAGGGCGCAAGACAACAGTGCGCCGATCCGGTCACGGGATCTTCGTCGATGCCGACGGCGGGACCGAAGAAACGTGAGACAAAATCGAATTCAGGCGATTCGCTGCGGCAGGTCACGATGACGCCTCGCGTGGCGATCTTTGCCAATCGGCTGAAATCGGGCTGCAGCGCACGCAGCGTCGCTTCGGATTCGATCACGACCAAGCTGTCGAACTTCGTCTTGCCCACAAAGACCGGATCGACTTGTAGTGCGTCGATCAAACCGGCTGGCGGATCGCATGCGTGAGCTCGCGTGGCGGGGAAATCGAGCTGGATCAACGCCCCGCGACGCGTTGCCGTCAGCTGTCCGCTGCGCGTTTGAAAACGAAGCGTTTCGTTTGTAGAGATCCCTGCTTCGGTCCAGAGTGCGTGCGCGGCGGCCAAAGTGGCGTGGCCACACAGATCGACTTCGACCTCCGGCGTGAACCAACGCAACTCGTAACCGACGTCGATCGGTCGGACAAACGCCGTTTCCGAAAGGTTCATCTCCGACGCAACATCCTGCATCCAATCCACCTCGTGCTGCGCTTCCAATAAGCAAACCGCAGCAGGGTTTCCGGCAAACGGCCGATCGGTAAACGCATCGATTTGAAGGATTCGGATCGACATGCCAACGGGTCCCTAAAGATTGAGTTGCCTGTTTATAAAACGAATACGATCGGTACCGCCGTGGGTCTCGCCGATCGTTGACGCGCGTGATCGATCGTCAAAAGGCAACCACACCCCAACCGTCCTGTTGACGCTGTAGACAAGTCGCCGAGATCGAAGGTTCGCATACCATCGAATTTCGATTGACGGGGCCGGCAGCGACGCGTGCCGATTCACGCTTCAATGGATATGATGATAACAAAGCAAGTCCAGTGCGACTCGCAGAACGCGAAGCGGATGTTTGTTGTCGGGGCTTACCTTCGACCGCATGGCCCCGCATCCGATGTGCAAACCATTGACGAAGGAATGACAAATGATTGTTGGAGTGCCTGCGGAGACCAAGTCGGATGAATATCGTGTGTCGATGCTGCCGGTCGGCGTCGAAGAGCTCACTCGACGCGGACACACCGTGGTCATGCAGGCCGGCGCCGGGCTGGGATCGGGGCTGTTCGACCATGACTACTTAAAAGCGGGTGCCGAACTTGTCGCGACGGCCAAAGAGGTCTTCGATCGGGCGGATCTAATCATCAAAGTCAAAGAGCCGCTGGAACCGGAATGGCCGCTGATTCGCGAGGGGCAAACGCTGTTCACTTACTTCCACTTTGCTGCCAGTCAAACGTTGACCGAAGCGATGATCCAAGCCGGGGCCAACTGCCTCGCCTACGAAACGCTTCGCGATCAGAACGGCCGCTTGTCGCTTCTGACGCCGATGAGCGAAGTGGCGGGACGGATGAGCGTCCAAGAGGGAGCGAAGTATTTGGAGAAGCCACAGATGGGACGCGGCATCTTGTTGGGAGGCGTTCCCGGAGTCGCTCCGGCACACATCACTGTCTTGGGTGGCGGGATTGTTGGAGCCAATGCCGCTCGGATCGCGGCAGGTTTTCAAGCCGATGTGGCGATCTTGGATGTCAGCTTGGATCGCTTGCGATATCTCGACGACGTGATGCCCGCCAACGTGAACGTCTTGTTCAGCGATCGGCATACGATTCAGGAGCAGCTGAAGCGAGCGGATCTCGTGATCGGAGCGGTCTTGATTCCCGGCGCTAAAGCGCCGCATCTGGTTCACGCCGAAGACCTGCGGATCATGAAACCGGGCAGCGTGATCATCGACGTCGCCGTCGATCAGGGCGGTTGCGTCGAAACCAGTCGACCGACGACGCACAAGGAACCAACCTTTATCGTCGACGAAGTCGTCCACTACTGCGTAACCAACATGCCAGGAGCGGTGGGGCGCACGAGCACCTTTGCGTTGTGCAACGCCACACTGCCATGGGTCCTGGCGTTAGCAGACAAAGGAACCGAGGCGGCGGTTCGCGAGATCGAACCGATCCGCCACGCAGCCAACATCCTCGGCGGTGCGGTCACGAACCTAGCGGTCGCCAGCACGTTCGATCTGGCCTATACCAATCTTCATGGATGATCCAACCGATCCGATGGGTCGCTATCCAAAACGGGGAAACTCCCCTCCCAGTGCGCTCAGATAAAGCGAGGTGCCATGTGGTTCGGCAGGGACCTGCTTTGTTTCATCCATGACAGCCTGCAGTACATCGCGGCGGCTGATCTGGCCCACCAAGCGTCCATTTTCAACGACGGGCAATCGCCGGTAGGGGGTGCTGAGAAACAACCCCAAGATCGACAGCAAGTCCAAATCGGGGCCGATCGTATTGGCCGTTTTGTCAGCGAACGAGAGGACGTTGTAGTCGACATCACGCATGGGGTCGGGATGGGGATGGTCCGACAGTTGCCCAATCCATCGAGCGATCTTCGGTTGCTTGATCACGTCGCGGCGCGACACCTGTCCCACAACCTGTCCTCCACGCAGCACCGGCAAGCGGCGGAAATCGGTCTTCACAAACGTCTCGACGATCTGCGTCAACGGCGTCGATTCCTCAACGACCCGGCCGCGGTCGCGATCGGCAAAGCGGCCGATCTGAGTCGATGGCAAGTTATCGAAGACCGATTGAATCAGCACGCTGACACTCGTCTTCTCCGAAAAGATTCCGACGAACTGTTCGTTGCGATTGAGAACGGGAGCCCCTGAAACACGGTGGGATAACAATTGTTCGATTCCATCGAAGACATCGTCCTCTTCGTGCAGCGTCAGCAAGCGAGTCGCCATCGCATCGCTGGCAACCAGCGGCGTTAACGCCGACGGATCACAAAGCGAGGGACAGTCTTGCACGATCCGCAAACAACACTTCTCCGAAAACATTCCCAGATAGGTTCCGTCCGCTTCAACGATCGGTAGCCCCGACACGCAGCGGCGAACCAACATCGCGACGGCTTCGGAAAAATGCACCGAAGGGCCAACCGTGGTCAGCCGAGTTTGCATCACCTCTTTAGCACAAGTGGTTTTGGGCACGAGAAACATAGCGTCAAACTCCTCTGCGAAGACAAGAAACCCCAACCACGAACGTAGCGAAGATGGCGAGAGCCGGTCAAACAAAAAAGAGGGTGTTTGTCGAGGATTGCTTGTGATACTTATCGCAAGACTTCGCCAGCTGAGCAGGGCAGGCCCAAACGCTGGAGTCGCGGCGTCAGCCGATCGATCCTTGCCGCACCAGGCCCGCTGAGAAAACACTCGCCACGGTCGGCGAGAGCCTCGACTCCAGCACGCGCCGCGATTTAGCAGTGGCAAAACGATGCGGCTCGGCTTATCCGTGCCAGACGACTTCGGGGCTCGGGAAACCGAGCTGCTTGTCGACGGTGTTGTACAGCGACTTGCCGGCTTGGAAGCGGCGTAGGTTCTCGCAAACCATAACCGTTGTGTCGTCGACACGCCAGCGGCTTTGCGCACCGACATGGGGCGTGATGATTACGTTCTCACGATCCCACAACGGACTCTCGTCAGGCAGCGGTTCGACTTCCGTTACGTCGACGCCCGCACCGCGCAAGTGACCACTGTCCAAGGCGTCGACCAACGCCGATTCGACGACAACTTGTCCGCGGGCAACGTTGATGAAGTAACTGCCCGGCCGCATTTTGGCGAAACGATCGGCATCGAACATCCCGCGAGTTTGTGCGTTTAATGGCAGTGCCAAGATCGCGATATCGACCTCGGCCAACATCTCGTCGACCGCATCGGCTGGCAACAAACGATCAACTTCTGCAGGTGGGTCGAACGAAAAATAGTCGGTCGCAACGATCGAGACATCAAACGGTTTCAAGACCTTCGCGATCCGTCGACCGTTTCCACCAAGACCGACGATTCCGATCTTTTTTTGACGAAGATCGTCGGTCGGCAAACGAATGAATTCGTGACGTGCATTGGCTCGCGTAAAACGGCCTTGGCTTCGCAGTAAATCCAGCAGCAAGGTCATCGTTTGTTCGGCAACTTGTGGAGCGAACAAACCGCTGGCACTACTGACCACGATCTCCGAATCGATCACTCCCGGAACCAAACAATGATCCAGCCCCGCCGCCGACGACTGAATCCAACGCAATCGATTCGCCTTCAGCACACGCTCCCAATCGACAGGCACCTTAGCGTGCCCGATGAAGATGTCGGCGGTTGGCAGCAGTTCGTCGATCCGTTCCTGCCCGGCGTCAACGACTTCGCAATCGGGAGCGGCAGCTTGAATCTGTGCGATATGATGCGGTTCGACGGGATAACACAATACGATGCGCACGAGAGACGTTCCTGTTTTCCGAGAGCTTTTCAATGACCTTGGCCAGACAGGCTGTCCGACCGCCTGGCGCGTTGTAAACTGCGGACAGATCATACCATCGCGACGAAAACGTGACGATATCCTGCGTTGCGACTTTCGATTTCCTCGTTTTCCTCCGTGCAAGGAGCCCACCGATGAGCAACCTGAACGTTCGCTGCCCGCAATGTGGCAAACAATATACCGCTCCACCCAACCTGGCCGGACGCACCATCCGCTGCAAAGCCTGCGGGGCGTCGTTTGCGATTCCCATCGAGGAAGATTTGATCAGTGCCGAGATCATCGACGTCCCGTTTGAAACGCATCCCCCCGCGACCGGAGCGCTCTCGGTTCCGCCGCTGCCATCGCAAAGCGGCGGCAATGCGTCGGGCATGCCGGGCGGTGGGCACCAATCGACTTCATACGCCGGGACCAGCAGCCCTGTCTATGCCGACGAGATCGACTACGAAATCTTTGGCACCGAATCGCAGTACGTGGAGATCACTCTGGATCCTGGTGAGACCGTGATCGCGGAAGCTGGAGCGATGATGTACATGGATCAAGGGATCGAAATGCAAACCGTTTTCGGCGATCCTTCACAATCGGGGGGCGGTTTTTGGGCGAAAGCAATGAGCGCCGGAAAGCGAGCGTTGACGGGCGAGTCGCTGTTCATGACAACCTTCACCCACCGCGGACACGGCCGCGCGAAGGTTGCCTTCGGATCGCCTTATCCGGGCCGAATGCTTCCGCTGCATCTGGACGAGTTGGGAGGGGAGATCATCTTGCAAAAAGATGCTTTCCTGTGTGGTGCCAAGGGGATCAAAGTCGACATCGCGTTCCAGAAAAAGATTGGCGTCGGTCTGTTCGGCGGCGAGGGCTTCATCATGCAACGCTTGCGTGGCGACGGGATCGCGATCGCACACGCTGGCGGCACGATGCTGCACCGCGTGTTGGCTCCCAACGAACAAGTGAGGATGGATACCGGTTGCCTGATGGGACTCGGCCCCAGCGTCCGCTACGACGTGCAGATGGTCGGCGGCATCAAGAACACGATCTTCGGTGGCGAGGGATTGTTCCTGGCGACCCTGACCGGGCCGGGGCCGGTCTGGATGCAATCGTTGCCCTTCTCCCGATTGGCGGGCCGCGTGATCGCGTGCGCCCCTGGCGTTGGAAGCACCAGCAAGGGCGAAGGCTCTCTGTTGGGGGGACTCGGAGATATGTTGATGGGCGATAACAACTGACCTCCCAGACAACAAAGTGTCGCCGTTTCCTAATGATACGGCGGGGCAGATAGGGTGCAAGTACCGCTGCCGACGCTGTTTCGCGGCGTGCTGTCGATACAAATTCAGCAACGCGACCGCTCCGCTTGCATGGCAACGCGTTGGTGGAAGGTCGCTAGGACAAAAAAAAGAATTGAGAAACGGTTCCTGTCGCCAACGTTTTATCTGGCTATCCAAGCAGGTTTTCGCATTCCTCTTGACGCTCCGCCACGAACATCCCCACAAAGCATTCGGTTCCTCGACGGCCAATGACGCGATATAGGTAGAACCATGACGAACGTGTAGCACCAAGGATGCTGGCGAACGGCTGTTTGGCTTGCCGCCGCCTCCTTTGACCGGAGATGCAACCGTGCGAAACCTGACTGCCTCGCTGCTGCTGTTCTGCCTACCAGCCATCGCCGTCGCACAGACGCCGTCGGAACTATCGACGATCGTCATCGATGCGTTTGCCAAGTCGAGCGACGGATGGAGTAGTGACGAAGTGCTTCTGGACGACGCGCGGCGCGCGCGGTTCTTGGCCGCGGTTCGCACGCATCGGCCGGATGCCGATGAAACGACATGCAATCTCATGTTGCTGAAGCTGCGTAAGTCGGGCAAATTGACCGTCAAAGCGACTCGGCGTGGCAAGCCAGCCGACGACCGTGTACTGCCAATTGCGGAGATCGCGGCGCGGACCATCATGGAGAAGTTCGACATCGCGACCGACACCATGATCGCCGATCCAATGTTGAGGCAGGCTTTTGATGCCGCAGCCCTAACGGTCGACTCCGACGTATCGTTGTACGACGTTCGCAAAGCCGCCTTTCAATTGAGGAAGTCGCGACGGCTGAAACCAGAGCTCGTCTTGCGTGTCGCCGACTGGGAAAAAGAGGTCGTCGTCAAACCGTTAGCGGAGGTCCGCGCTGACCTGAAAGTCGTACCGACACTGCCGGGCGTCTATCTGTTCCGCGACCAAACCGGATACATCTACATCGGCGAAGCGGCAAACCTGCGCGTTCGGTTGACGCAGCACCTCACCGATTCCGATCGCCGCAGCTTAGCTGACTACATCCAGCAGACCGCCGTTGAGGGACTGTCGATCGAATGGCACGCATTTCCGAAGACCTCCCCAGCCAGACAAGTTGCGGTGCGGAGAGCTTATGAAAGCGAACTGATCCGCAGCCGCAATCCGCGACTGAACGTGCGTCCCTAACGCTGCAGCGAAAGTAATTCGATCCTATAACCAAGTTCCGAATGGCCAAGGAAATGCTATCGCGTCTGCGATGTCGGCGTCACCAGTTGGGGCAGTGTTTGCGGCAGTTGACTGGTCTGAGCGTCGGGACTGGGGCGAAGCCCTTTAAACAGTTCGTCCGGTGGCGTCAGCCCGCCGCGATGTCTGACGGGGACCGAATCGTGGACCCCAACCGCCGCTTGGCCCAAGGAGGTTTTAGCGTGGCCAAGACGTTGTTCGAGACCGTCGACCGTGCGGGCCAAGCCAAGCATCGTTGGAGATTGGCTGCGCGTCGCTTGCTCGCTGATCTGTTGCTGCAGCATCGCGAGCTGTTCTTTGACGTAGTCGACTTCCGACGCGGCATCGGAGGTCTGCTGGTTCGCCGCTTCGATTGCATCGACGTCGAATTCAAGCCCAGCGACCGATGAAATCCCGGCCCGTTCTAAGATGCTGTGAAACGATGTCGGCGCGACCAACAACAACACGATCGCTCCCACGATAGCGACTTCTCGGACCGCCGCGCATCCATCGCGCAGCTCGGCCCACATTCCATTTTTTTCTTTCGACATCGGTCTCACCTCTTGCTCGGATTTTCCGCAGCGAGATGTATTCGATCCCCGACATCTCTGCGGTTTCACAACCGATTGAGATTTTCGTCAAATGAAACCGTTCGCGTCCAGATCGCTTTTTCTGAAGCCCCGCTAGCAACCCTGGAGCGTCCGCCAAGCAAACTTCACCTTCTCCAAACGCCGCTTGAAAGGGAGGGGGAAGCGAGGTCATTATTTGTACGCCGAAAACCACGGCGACAAAAGAACCTGAAGACCGGACAACCTGGTTCGTTGGGCGGGTGGAGTGCTTCGTCGCAATCGACCGGCTTCACCCTCGTAAAGCGAAGTTTGCGGTGGCGGCAGAGAACCGACTGCGTGAGGGAGCGGATGCGTAGTGTTTTAACGTTCCCTTCGTGGGGGCACTTCGCCGTTACGATCTCATCGGGAATACTTGCAACTGCAGCACCTTTTAACTGCTCTGGCTTGGAAACCGGAAACGCTGTTATAAGTGGTGGCAACAGTCAATCGGTCTACACCGCTCACGGAGGAGTCGTCGGATATGCGTACGATCGCAATCATTAATCAGAAAGGTGGCGTCGGCAAGACAACCACCGCGGTCAATCTGTCCGCTGCGTTGGCCGAAGCGGGGAATCGCGTTTGCGTCGTCGACCTCGACCCGCAAGCGCATGCGTCGCTGCACCTGGGGATTTCGGTCCTCGATGGCAAGCCCAGCACCTATGAAGTCCTGTGTGGTGAAATCAGCCTGGGGCATGCCCGGCAATGGGTCAGCCCCAACCTGGCCGTTGTTCCAGCGCACTTGGATCTGGCCGCTGCGGAAATGGAATTGGCGGGCGAAGTGGGCCGCGAGATGATTTTGCGCGACAAGGTCGCCGAAGATGACGAATCATTTGATTACATGATCCTCGATTGCCCGCCATCGTTGGGCGTGTTGACGCTGAACGCCTTGGTCGCTGTCGAAGAGGTCTTCCTGCCGCTGCAGCCTCACTTCCTGGCGTTGCACGGTTTGAGCAAGCTGCTGCGAACCGTCGAGATCGTTTCGATGCGATTGAACGAATCATTGCGGATGAGTGGCGTGGTGCTGTGCATGTACGATTCGACCACGCGATTGGCTGCGGAAGTTTCCAGCGACGTCGAACAGTTCTTTAACACTTCCCAAGGAGGACGCCACATCCTCGATGGCGCCAAATTCTTCGACACACGGATTCGTCGAAATATTCGATTGGCCGAAGCTCCCAGTTTTGGGCAATCGATCTTGGAATACGCATCGACATCCAACGGCGCCGAAGACTATCGATCGTTGGCAGGCGAAGTCCAAGCTCAGATCGCTCGCGTCGCCGCCGCAGCGTAACACATGCGATGGGGGCCTAGCCCGTCACGCTCCACCGAAATGCAAATCGCCCCGCGAGGCTTCCGGCAAACGATGCCGGAAACCGCAAGGGGCGAATTTTCGTTGAGACGCTCTCGTCGCAATCCGCGACTCCGATCCGTCGGTTACTTTTCGATCGGTTTCTCGTTCCCTTTACCGTCCTTCAAGAACGGTTCGCGAACTTGTTCGCCTTCGGCTGGTTGCAGTTCGCGAACCCAGATGTTGCGAAACCGCACGGGATTGCCATGGTCCTGCAAACGTAGCGGCAAGCGATCGGCATGTTGCTTGTATTGCGGCGGACGATGGTAGGGCGTGTCTCCTTGGAGTTCGAAGTGGTTTTGTACGACCACGCCGTTGTGAATCGCGGTGATGTAGGCGGGGGATTTCAACGATCCATCTTCGTTAAAGCGTGGCGCGGTCCAGATCACGTCGTACACGTTCCATTGGCCGGGAGCGCGCATCGCGTTGACTTGTGGTGGTGTCTGTTTGTAGATCGCGCCGGCCTGGCCGTCGTGGTAAGTTTCGTTTTCGAACGAATCGAGGATCTGCAGTTCATAGGTGTTCATGAAGAACAGCCCGCTGTTGCCACGCCCCTGACCGCTGCCGCTGGCCGGCGTCGGCGCGGACCATTCGATGTGCAACTGGCAATCGCCAAACGCTTCTTTAGTTCGGATGTCCCCTTTTCCCGAGACCGCCGCGCCATCGACAATCTTCCAATTGTCGGTCCCTTTCCACGCTGACAGATCGGTGCCGTCGAACAGCACGACGGCGTCCGAAGGAGGTTGGTTATTTTCGCCCGGTGTGACGACTGCGGGAGCCTTCCATTGGATACCGTTCAGGTATTCGTCAGCCGATGCCAGCGGCGCCACCAGCGCGGCCAGTGTGGCGGTGCAAAGCAGGGTTTGATTCATTCGTTTCATTTGGGTTATCCTTCGGGGATTCAAGTTGAGGGTACAGGGTGCCAATGCCGTCGTGGGCATCTCGAAGTGGGTTGAGGTCCACCAAGATAAACACCCCAACCACGTCGTGCTAGGAAAGATTGCCAAGATGTTTAGCCCCGGCCCCACTCCCAATACCGTTCGCACGCCCGATGGCACCGTCATGTCGGCACCGGCCGACTGGCGGTTGCTGCCACCGGGCGATCCTGGGCTCACACGACGCGTCAAAGCGGCCGGTGTTCACTGGGTGGTTCAGGAGAAAAAGGGACGTAAGATGTTCTCCCGTGGCGTCTGGGCTCCGGCCGCGACGATCGATCGGATCCAGCAAGATCTCGATGCGGAACGGTCGACCGATGCGTATGCCAAACGGCAGGCCGCCAGCGCCAAGCGGCGTGAAAAGGTGCAGTCCGAATACGTCGACGATTTCTTGGGGGCCGTCGTCCGTTTTTTGAACTTCCACAGCAGCCACGCAGCCCTGGCGGATCAGTTGGCCAAAGCGGTCACCGAACATGCCACGCCGGTCGGCAGCGGCACCGTCGCACGGACCAAGCGCATTCCGGTCGAACAGCGCGCCCAAGCCGCAGTGATCGCATGGATGCGGCACCAAACGACCGCTTACGATTCGATGAAGATCCCTCGCGAGAAAGGAAAGCGTCGCGAGGTCCGGCGGATGCTGGCGGCGCGTTCGAATGAACTGCTAGCCCAATACCGTCGCGGCGATCCGCCATCGATACATTGCCCCTTGCGGAAATCACTTTCGCAGAGTTCGGCCGGGTAAGACGGCGGGCGGTTCCGGAGCTGCATGGACACTGCCCCCGTTCCGGTTCGATTGCGGATCGATTGCCAAACTCTCGCTCGCTGAGAGTCTGAGGAGTGCAAGTTCATGCATTGGAGCAAATGTCGCGTTGCGCGATCATTCACGGTTCTGTCGAGTTTTGGTCGAACGGCGACGGCCATGCAGAGAAGACGATTCGCGTCAGCCTATATCGCGTCGGGCCGGGCGATTTTCGATCGGGTCGGCTGAGCGGTTTTCGACCATAGCGCGCGTCATGGACCGACACCGCACATCCATTGGCAAGTGCGACCTCGCCAAAATGCGGGGCGTCTGGTGTCACTTCCAGCCGGTTCATGTTTCGTGACCAAGCGACACCCCTTTCGAAACTTTGGCATGAAAGATGCTTGGGACTGGACAGAGGTCTACAGTCCTTTTGTTGGGCGCTCGTCGTCGATATCCCGCGTGGTCAAGGTTGCCATCCACATGCCAATGGAAATCCATCTCGTCAATACATTGTGTGAACCCGAGCTATCCAAATACCTGCACACTCGGATCATGGGGGCGATTGGTTCCCTGCAGCATCAGCTCGATTACATCGAGGTGGAGTTGCGTGACGATCCGGCGACCAAGTCGGGCCCGCGCGTTTGCGACATCGACATGAAGCTGTTTCCGCGCGGTTGGATCTACGTCAACGCACGCAGCGACGACTTTCGCAACGCGATCGATTTAGCGGTCCAACGTGCTCACGCGGTTGTTCAAAAGACGATCGCCATGGACGACTAAGTCGAAGAACTCTTGATTGCGACGTGCACCCATGGTTGACCAATTCCCACCGCTACGATAACAAACAGCTACATATCGATAGTGGCAGCGGATGATTGCCGCACAACTGAATCACGAGGGAGAAGAATAAAGTGACGATCACGCGAGTTGGCAGCAATGGAGCCTACGCCGATGGCTGGAGCAAGGCGTTTGGAAGCGGAAAGGCTGCACCAAGCAAAGCGACTAAAAAAGTAGCGACAGCGAAGAAGGCGACCAAGAAGGTTGCAACGAAGAAAGCAACCGCTTCGAAGGCCGTCAAAAAGACGACCAAGAAAAAGAAGGCGTAACGACGACTTCAAATACTCCGCCAGCGCTTCACGCGGCGGACGGCGGTGTGGGCAAGCCAAGGTGGCTCGCTTCGCTGCCGAAAAAGAGATTCGCATGACCGCCGTCGCTTGCCAATCGCAAGTTGCGGCGGTTTTGCTTTTTGTGCCTCAACGTTCGTCACTCGCGCAACGCGATTCGACATCGGCGCCGCTCCAGCGGAGCGACGCGTGTTCACGAGATCCGTTTGGATCTACGCCTGTGCCAAGCTTCGCAGAACCGTTGGCAAGATCCCTTCGTTGCGATAGTAAACCATCTCAACGGGCGTATCGATGCGGACCAAGCATTCGAATTCGGTGACCTTCCCATCGGCAGCGGTTGCCGTGACGGTGACGGTCGATCGTGGTTGCAGGTCGTTGGAGAGGCCCTGGATGTCGTAGACCTCTTCACCGGTCAGCCCCAGCGATTGCCAGTCGTTTCCTGCGGCCATCTGTAACGGCAACACGCCCATGCCGACCAAGTTGCTGCGGTGGATCCGTTCGTAACTGGTCGCGATGACCGCTTTGACGCCCAACAGCAGCGTTCCCTTGGCAGCCCAGTCGCGGCTGCTGCCGGTGCCATATTCGGCTCCCGCGATCACGATCAATGGAGTTCCTTGCTGTTGGTACTTCATCGATGCGTCGTAGATCGACATCGTTTCGCCATCGGGCAGGAAGCGGGTCACGCCCCCTTCGGTTCCCGGTGCGACTTGATTTCGGATCCGGATGTTGGCGAACGTGCCGCGAACCATCACGCGGTCGTTGCCGCGGCGGCTACCGAAGCTGTTGAACTCTTTGGGACCAACGCCATGTTCTTGCAAGAATCGACCTGCGGGTCCGTCCTTGGCGATCGCACCGGCTGGCGAGATGTGGTCGGTGGTGACCGAATCGTTCAGCAACGCCAAAACTCGGGCGCCACGAATCGGTTGGATATCGGGAACGTCCGCGGTCACCGACGACAAGAACGGCGGTTCTTGAATGTAGGTGCTGTCGTCGGACCATTGGTAGATGTCGCCACCGGAAACCTCGATCGCGTTCCAGCGCTGGTTCCCCGTCATCGCTTGCGCGTATTGCGTGGTGAACATTTCGGGCTGGACCGCTTCGTCGATCACTTGACGAACCTCGTCCGACGATGGCCAAATGTCCTTCAAGAAGACCGGCTGGCCGTCTTTGCCAGTTCCCAATGGCTCGGTAGCCATATCGATATCGGTCGTTCCGGCCAAAGCAAACGCGACAACCAACGGAGGGCTGGCCAGGTAGTTTGCCTTGGTGTGCGGATTGACGCGACCTTCGAAGTTGCGATTGCCGCTGAGCACGCTCGAAGCGACCAAATCGGCTTCCACGATCGCCGCCGAGACCGCTTCGGGCAGCGGACCGCTGTTACCGATGCAGGTCGTGCATCCGTAACCGACGGTTTGGAAGCCCAGTGCGTCCAGGCTTTCACTGACACCGGCCTTGTCCAAATAATCGGTGACGACTCGCGAGCCTGGGGCAAGGCTGGTTTTGACAAACGGCTTGACCGTCAGGCCCGCTTCAACCGCTCGCTTTGCCAACAGGCCTGCGCCCAACATCACCGATGGGTTGCTGGTGTTGGTGCAGCTGGTGATCGCGGCGATCACGACCGATCCGTGCGTGATTTCCGACGAGTGTCCGTTGTCCTTGACCGTGGCGGTGTTCTTCAGCTTGGCCGTGTCCAATCCAAAGCCCTTGGCGCCAACGGGGGCAGTCAAGGAGCTGTTGAAGTCACGCTTCATGTCGGCCAGGCGAACGCGGTCTTGCGGACGCTTGGGGCCGGCAAGGGCCGGTTCAATCGTCGACAGATCCAGACTCAAGCGTTTGGTGTACTGGCACTTGTCCGAATCATTGCGCCACAGCCCTTGTTCCTTGCAGTAACGCTCGACCAGTTGGACTTGAGGTTCGGGACGTCCCGTGCGGCGAAGATAATTCAGTGTTTCAGCATCGACGGGGAAGAAGCCCATCGTGGCGCCGTATTCGGGAGCCATGTTGGCCAACGTGGCGCGATCGGCCAGTGTCATCGCCTGCATGCCTTCGCCAAAGTACTCAACGAACTTGCCAACCACGCCTTCGGCACGCAACACTTCGGTCACGCGAAGCACGAGGTCGGTTGCGGTCGCTCCCGGTGGCAACGCCCCGGTCAATTCCATGCCGATCACTTCGGGCATCAACATGTACAGTGGCTGTCCCAACATCGACGCTTCCGCTTCGATGCCGCCGACGCCCCAGCCCAACACGCCCAAGCCGTTGATCATTGTGGTGTGACTGTCGGTGCCGACCAACGTATCGGGAATCGCGATCGGTCCCTGTGCGTCTTCACGCAACCAGACGACGTTGGCCAGATATTCCAGGTTCACCTGATGCACGATGCCGACGTTGGGGGGCACGACGCGGAAGTTGTCGAATGCTTGTTGGCCCCAACGCAGGAATTCGTAGCGTTCGCCATTGCGTTGGAATTCCATATCGACGTTTTGCTGCAACGATTGAGCGCTGCCGAAATAATCGACTTGCACGCTGTGATCGATCACCAGGTCGACGGGGATCAATGGATTGATGCGTTTGGGATCGCCGCCCAAGCGGCCCATGGCCGATCGCATCGCCGCCAGGTCGACAACCGCCGGAACGCCAGTGAAGTCTTGCAGCACCACGCGGGCGGGCTTGAAGGGGATCTCTTCAGCAGCCGGAGCGGCGGCATTCCACGCGGCAAGATTTTTGACGTCTTGTTCGGTCACGCTGAATCCGTCGCAGCCGCGAAGGACGGCTTCCAGAAGGATTCGGATCGAATACGGAAGTTTGCTGACATCGCCCAAGCCAGCGTCTTCCAGTCGGCTGATGCGATAGATGCCGGCGGTTCCGTTGCCAGTGTCAAACGTGTCACGCGCGTTAAATGGATCGGTTTTCGTCACGGAGGTAACCTAATCGAGTGTCTTAATAAACGAGCCAAAAATGGAATCAACACGACTCGAAACCGCGAACGGTTTAAAGCAGCACCCTTCCGCCTTAAATGGACGTGTTAGTGTCATTCCCAACCAGGAGGAGTATAGCGTTTTGCGATTTGTCTGTCTGCTAGGGCAGACCGCTGCGAAGTTCACAATAGTCAATCTGGGAAGGGTTTTTGCAATTTTCCGATTCTGCGGCTCGATCGGATTGTTCTGTTGCCGCAGGCTCTGCCGTTCCGATCGATTACTCCAACGACCCGATCGACGACCGATCAGCCTGCCTCGATGGAGCGACGAAGCGATGAGACCTCAAATGTTGTGTGCCCACGGAAAAGCCAAAGCCTCTTTTAGCGCTGTCGCGATCGTCGCCATGCTGGTCGGTTCCAGTGTCGCGTGCGGTACCGCCGCGGCCCAATCTTCCCATGGCGACGTGCAGCAGTGCTCTTGTTCCCTGCTGACCGGGTTGTGGAACGGGTATCGTGGAAGCGGAAAAAACAGCTGCGATGACTGTGACGCCGGTTGCGAACCGGTTTGCGGCTGTGAAGCACCGACCTGCGGATGCGATCAACCTAGCTGCGGCATCGAACAGCCCGCCTGTGGTTGCGAAGCAACATGCGACGGCGGTTGTGACGGTGGCTGCAGCTCCAAGAAGGGCTGCGGATTATTGTCGGGCAGCTCCGGTTTGATGTCCAAGTTCAAATCCAAACTGACCACGATGTTGCGTCCGACCCCGAGCGATTGCAACTGCTGCAGCAAGAATACGCCCTGTCAGCACGCTTGCGGGTGTGGCAAGAAACCGCAGGCTCACAGTAACGCAAACAGCTACCGACACAGTGAGCCTCAGCCGATGTTTGTGCCACCGGCGCCGATGATCGTCGAACCGATCGATTCCAACATGAATATGGAAACCATGCCGCATCGCCACTTGGAAGAATCCGCGCTGCCAGCTCCGAAAGCCGACATGACCAACGATCCTTTCCGGGACGATTCGGTCCGCGTACGACGCACCGCGGTACCACAGAAGCACGCTCCCGTGAGTCATGTGGAGTCCACGACGACACGCAATTCATCGTCGCAATCACTTCGCCCGGCAGTCTATGAACAAGCCGCTTCGGGAGATCGTTGGACCGCACCGCTGCATATCGCGTCGATGAAGCGCAAGTAAGCCACATCGATGGCTATTGGAACACGCTGCCGCCATCCGAAGGCAGCAAGCGCCCAAGCAAACGGATTCCGGTGCTTGAAATGGTGAGCTGCCGCGCATTGGCGGGTCGGTCTCCGCGAGCGACACCCGGGCAACGGACCTCTAGGCCATGGCGCCGGTTTCTTCGCGAAAGAATCTTCGATCCGAGGGGTGCCACAACGGTAATCCCTTTTGGACACGTCCTTGAAGCACGTGAAGCTTTTCCGGACTGCCAGGGAGCGCTCCGGTCGGTTCGTATTGCTCTTTGTCGCATGGCACCGGCTCAAATGCCCAGTCGCCCTCTTGGACAGCTTCAAGAATGGAACGTCTCATTTCGCGAATCTCCGCAACCATTATGTCGTACCACGGTGAACAATCAAACGTCCTCCTCACTCGACAGTCGCATGGATTGCTTGCGGTTTCCCGATTCAATCGGCTCGCCATCCTTAGCTGAGCTATCTGCGTTCGCCTCTGTCGCCACAAGTATCGAACGATCCGCGACCGAAGTCAAGCAAATCGCAACGAGGCTTCGCGTCCGCCGAGCCATCGCGCCACGCGATGCGTGGTCCGCGATTGTCCTCGTCCGGAGAAACGACGATCGCCGCGATCAGCTCTCGTCGTTCTCACGAAGCTTTGCGATGACCGCGTAATCTTCCAGCGTGCTGGTGTCGCCGGCGGTTTCAATTCCGGCCGCAATGTCACGTAACAGACGACGCATGATCTTGCCGCTGCGGGTTTTGGGAACCGACGCGGCGAAGCGGATTTCGTCGGGTTGTGCCAACGCGCCGATCTCTTTGCGAACATGCATCCGCAATTCCTGACGCAGTTCGTCGGTCGGTTCGCCCGATTTGAGCGTCACGAACGCGGCGATTCCTTGACCCTTGATTTCATCAGGCCGTCCGACCACAGCGGCCTCCGCGACCGCGGGGTGGCTGACCAAAGCACTCTCTACTTCGATCGTGCTCAAGCGATGCCCGGATACATTGATGACATCGTCGATACGCCCCATGATCCAATAATATCCGTCGGGGTCGCGGCGGGCATTGTCCCCTGTCAAGTACTTGTTAGGAAACTTGCTCCAGTACTGCTCGACATACCGTTCCTCATCGCCCCAGATGCCACGCAACATGCCTGGCCAAGGCTGAGCGATGCACAACATGCCTCCTTGATCGACGTCCAATTCTTCGCCCGCTTCGTCGACCACAACCGACACCACACCAGGCAACGGCCGAGTGCAGCTGCCCGGCTTGGTCGCCGTCACCCCCGGCAATGGACTCATCATGATTCCGCCGGTTTCGGTCTGCCACCACGTGTCGACAATTGGGCAACGCTTGCCACCAATCTTTTCGTGGTACCACATCCAGGCTTCGGGGTTGATCCCTTCGCCCACCGATCCCAACAACCGCAAGCTGCTGAGGTCGTGTTTTTCGACGTGTTCGTCGCCCCACTTAATGAAAGCTCGGATCGCTGTCGGCGCGGTATATAGGATGGTGACTTTGTACTTCTCGATCAATTCCCAGAAGCGATCTTCGGCCGGATGGTTAGGGGCGCCCTCGTACATCATGCATGTCGCACCGGCCGCCAACGGACCGTAGACGAGATAGCTGTGGCCGGTGATCCAACCGCAATCCGCGGTGCACCAATAGACATCGCTGTCGCGATGGTCGAAGACCCATTCGAAGGTCCGTTTGGCCCACAGCGTGTAACCGGCGGTGGTGTGGCGAATCCCCTTGGGCTTGCCGGTGCTGCCGCTTGTGTACAGGATGAACAGCGAGGTTTCGCTATCCAGCGGCACGGCGGGAAAATCTTCGGGCTGGTCGGCGACCAGATCGTGCCACCAGATGTCCCGTCCTTCGGTCATCGGCGTCGCTTGATCTTCGATCCGCTGCAGCACGACACATTTTTCGATCGTGGGGGATTTGGCCAACGCTTCGTCGACGGTTTCTTTCAACGGCAAAACCTTGCCGCGGCGATACAGCCCATTGGCCGTCAACTGAACCTTCGCTTGAGCGTCGTTGTTGCGATCGGCGATCGCTTCGGCGCTGAAGCCGGCGAAGACGACCGAGTGCACTGCGCCGATCCGGGCACAGCCAAGCATTGCGATCACCAGTTCGGGAGTCATCGGCATGTAGATGCTAACGACGTCCCCCTGCTGGACTCCGATCGATTGCAATCCGGCGGCGAACTTGGCGACTTCTGCTTGCAGTTGGGCATAGGTTAACGTCCGCGCGTCGCCCGGCTCCCCTTCCCAGATCAACGCCGCTTTGTCACCGCGGCCGGCCGCGACATGACGGTCGACGCAGTTGTAGCAGGCGTTGGTTTTTCCGCCGACAAACCACTTCGCGTTGGGGCTGTTCCAATCCAGCACTTGCGAGTACGGTTCGAACCAATGCAGGTGCTCTTTCGCTTCGGCATCCCAAAATGCATCGGGGTCGTTTTTAGCCGCTTCGTAAAGCGCTTCGTATTGGGCTTGAGATTGGATTACAGCTTGCTGTGTGAATTCCGACGGCGGCGGGAACAGCCGGGATTCGGATAAGACGTGGTCGAGGTTACCACCGGCGGATTCTGACATGCGTATTCTCTGAGCGACGAAACGGTAGGATTTAGGTGAGTGCAGGTGACGATTCTAAATTGACAGCAACTCGACTGTCAACGAACAGAGCGAATTGAGCCCCACGTTATCGCCGCTACGGGTGCCGGTCTGCCCAAACCGACCCGAATATCCCGCAGCTTTTGTCACCGACTTGGTGCTTCTCGCCGATTGCGGCTAAACTTGAGGCTCCCATCCCCAACCGTTCCCAGCCCCGCTGCGATGAATCAACGACCGTCCCCTTGCCGAGTGCTCTGAGTGAATCGCATCGAAGAACCCTCCGTCTCCAGGCCCCAAGCTTCCAAGATCATCAAACGCCGCGGGCTGCTTGTCGCTGCGGGGCTGTTTACATTGGCTGCCGGAGGGTTGTTTGCTGACTATTGGTCGGCAGTCCCTCGCGATGCCAAGGCCAGCTATGTAGGCCGTGACGCTTGCATCCAGTGCCATCAAAAAGAGGCGGAGCTGTTCGCCGGTTCGCACCATGATCTGGCGATGGATCTTGCGACCGACCAGTCGGTGATCGGCGATTTCAGTGGCGTGGAGTTGACGCACTATGGGATCACCAGCCGGATGTATCGCGATGGCGATCGGTTCATGATCCACACCGAAGGCCCCGACGGGAAGCTGGACGATTTCGAGATTAAATACGTCTTTGGAGTCGATCCGCTGCAGCAGTACCTGGTGGAATTCGATCGTTCCGCCGGGATGGCAGACAATGAGGTGGGGCGTTTGCAAGTGCTGCGCGTCAGCTGGGATACCCATGCGAAAAAGTGGTTTCACCTGGATCCGCCGGATGTCCAAGAAAAACTTGCTCCTGACGACGACCTTCACTGGACGGGAATCGCGCAGCGTTGGAACACGATGTGCGCCGAATGCCATTCGACCAACCTAAGGAAGAATTTTGATCCCTCGACGGCGCGCTACCACACGACTTGGTCGGAGATCGATGTCAGCTGTGAAGCTTGCCACGGGCCGGGCAGCTTGCACGTGGAATTGGCAAACAGCAAGTCGCTGTTCTGGGATCGGCACCACGGTATGGGGCTGGCCGAATTGAAAGGCGTCGATGCAATTCCCCAGATCGAAGCGTGCGCGCCGTGCCACAGTCGTCGTCGCGTTTTAAAATCGGGATTCCAACCGGGGCAACGATTTTGTGACTTCTACGAACCCGAATTGCTGCAGGAATCGACCTACCACGCCAACGGGGAGATCTTAGACGAGGTCTACGTCTACGGTTCGTTCATCCAAAGCAAGATGTACCACAAGGGGATTCGTTGCAGCGATTGCCACGACCCGCATTCGCTGAAACTGAAACAACCCGGCAACGCGACCTGCACCTCGTGCCACGCGCATCCGGCGGGCAAGTACGACACGCCATCGCATCACCGGCACGAACCCGGCACGGCAGGGGCTTCGTGCGTCGAATGCCACATGCCCGAAACGACCTACATGGCGGTCGATCCGCGTCGCGATCACAGCATCCGAATTCCCCGCCCCGATCTGTCGGTCGCGCTGGGGACTCCAAACGCCTGCACCGGTTGCCATGTGGAGTTGGAACAGGAGAAGCAGCCCGAAGAGATTCGCAAACGGTTGCCCAAGTTTGCTGAGTTCGTCGCGTCGAGCGAGCATCTGCCCGACGATTCGTATTCAAAATTGACCGAATATGCGAAGTGGTTGGAACAAGCTCGCGACGGCGACACAAAAATTAAGGCGGTACTGCACGAGATCGATCAGTGGTGCGATGAGGCTTGCGATCGCTGGTACGGCGAGCAACGCAAACGCCCCGATCACTTCGCTACGGCATTACATGCAGCGCGGACACAGCAGCCCGACGCGCTGGCGCAGCTCGCCTCGGTCGCACTCGCCAAAGAGGGAGTACCCGATTTGGCGCGGGCGACTGCGATCGAAGAACTGCGGCGAGCCGGAGGCGGTGGCGATGCGATCCGCGTGGCCCGCGAAGCACTCCAAGACACCAACCCGATCGTTCGCGTCGCAGCGCTGCGAATGTTCGAAGGTCGCGATCCGAATCAAATTCGCCGAACCGTCGTTCCGTTCCTGAGCGATGATTCGCGGCTGGTCCGCAGCGAAGCTGGACGCATCTTGACAACGATCCCCGCTGACGATCTCTCGCCTGGGCAACGTGAACAGCTGAGGGGGGCGTTGGAGGAGTATCACGAGGCGTTGATGGAGACGTCCGATCGCGGGAGCGCGCATCTTGTCTGGGCCGTGGTGCTTGAAAACCAAGGTCGCTTCGACGAAGCGATCGAGGCTTATGAAACAGCGATTCGCGTGCAGCCTGGAGCGGTGGGGCCGCGCAGTAATCTGGCGGCGTTATTAGAGTCGTTGGCGCAATCGGGACGTCTGCCGCCAGCGGAATCCAACGAGATTCAGACGCGAGTCGCTCGATTGCGTGCCGATGAGTTGCCGTTGCTTCAACGCGATGCGAATCTCGCTCCCGACAACGGCCCGCTTCAGTATCGACTTGGCCTCGCGTTGTACCTCCAAGGCGATGCCGAAGCCGGACTGGAACGAATCCAAAAAGCTGTCGAGTTGGAACCCGAGAACGAGCAGTTTTTGTTGGCCTTGGTGCTATTGCTGCAAAAGTTGGAACGCATCGATGAAGCCAGAGCGGCTTGTGAGCGACTGATCCAGCGATCTCCCAACAACCCGCAGTACCAAAACCTGATACGTCAGTTGTAGTTGCGTGTGAGAAGCGACAGCGAGAGGTGTACCGCGATCGCAGAGGGGATTGGTGGAGAACAAATAGCGCTGCGTCTTTGCGTTTCAAACGCAATACCGTTCAACGAAGGAGCCTCGGACCGTCGCAATCATTAGCGGCGGGATGTAGTGGACGAGGTTACGAGTCCCAGCGATTTGGTCTGATGCATGCAAAAGGACTCTCAGCCTCGTCCACGACGCTTCGTTGAACGGTATTGGATTTGAACCGACACCGCTCGGCACGAAGCGTGAAGCGGAGCAACTGACCGTGACCGCATGCGTTTTAAGAACGTCGACTCCGAAAACGAAAACAGCACGGTCCTGGCGAACCGTGCTGCGAGTTGTTCCTAGGGAGCCGGTCGGCTCCTACTGCGATCAATTGCCTGGTGGAGCGGGCGTTGTCTGGATCGGTTCTTTCTGTTTGATCAGATTGTCACGCGACAGATGGATCTTGCGGTACTCGCTTTCAGGGACCACATAGTACCAGTCCGCGAAGCGTTCGTTGAGGCTGCGGACCTTCTTGCGTGCTTCTTCCAATTGGTCGTTCCGCTCGTCCAACTTGCGTTGATTCGCTTTCCGGATCGACTCCTGAGCGACCTCCAGTTCCTCCTGCTTCTCCTCCGCTGTCAGTTCCGACTTCGCAGGCTTAGCCGCTTCTTCGGCCGCTGGCTTCTCATCGGTTTCGGTCGCTGGCTTGGCAGCCTCGGCTGCGGCCTGGTCGTCCTCTTCGTCTTGCAACAAAAGCGTTGGTTCCGCTTCATCGGAAGCATCGTCGCTGGGCGCTTCACAACCATCCACCTCTTCGTCCGTAGCCTCTTCAGAGGCATCATCCGCAGCCGGTTCAGTATCCGAATCGGCCGCAGGCTTGGACTCTTCTTTCGGCTCTTCCGTCGCCGGCTTGTCAGCCTCGTCGGCCTTTGTGTCCGCTGGAGCGGCGTCGTCCTTCGGCTCCGTTGCGGTGGGCTTATCGGTTTCGGCCGGCTTCGGTTGTTCGGCGGGTTGATCGGTCTTAGGGGCTTGAGCCGCTTCGACTTCCGGATGCAATTGCTCCCACGTTTCGGGAACGGTTTGCAATTCGGGTTCCGGGAAGGTCGCTTCATTGACCCGCGCGGTGACCAACAGGTAACGGTTCACCCCGGTCACGTTGTCCTCTTCGCCCGCTTCGGTCTCTTCTTCGGAGTCCATGCTCTGCTGATCGATTTCACCGAAGCGGAGCAGATACTCGACGCCGTTCTTCAATGTTGCGATCAGTTCGCCGTTGGCAGCGAACACTTCGCCTTTGCCATCTTCGGTCGGTTGCGGGTAGAAGCCGCGAGTGATCAGCGAACGGACCGCATCGTCGTTCTTCATGAATCCCGAATCCGCTTTCAGATCCCCCGAGAGTCCATCGGGTTTGCGACGAACGTCGACGATCTTCAGGTCATCCAAGGCGCTGCGAAGTTCGCCAAGCTTGGTGCCATCGAGTTCTTGGTCGTCGGCCAGCGTCTGCGCGACCGGCTTCCCCTTTTCGTAGACATCCAACTTATCCAGTTGCCAGGTGTCGTCTTCGGTGAGGACGACGTCGGCGTCAAAGTTTGGTTGCATGCTGGCACCTTGCAAGGTGCGAACGATCGAGTAGTCGCGAATGCCAATTTTCTGGATATCGAACGAACTCAAATCCAAAAGGTTGTCTTCGATCCATGCATCGAATTTAGTCGTCAACGGCTTGTCATCGAACTTCACGACGTAGGTAACATCTTGAGTCGGGATGCGAACGAAGCGTTGGTCTTCGGAGTCTTTGACCATGCTGCCGATGATCAGATTGACCAGGACTTCCCCTTGATCATTTTCAAACTGCACCAACCGGCCGACCCCCTCATCGCCGACTTTCAACGAGCTGGCGTTGGGTTCTAGGACACCGAACTTCTCGTGATCGTCTTTGACTTCGCTGGCCACATCCAAAATTTCGAGGTTCAAGAACGCGGTGGCAGCATCGCGAATCTGTTCGGTCGCATCGGCCGGATAACCGTCGTGCGATGGAATCGACCATTGGTTCGTTTTCGCGTCGCGTGTGACCTCGAAGGAACTCAGCTGGCCCAGTTCCTCGTCGAAGCGATCGATCTTAAGCATCGACACGTCCAACACATCGTTGAAGTTTTCGAAGATCGGTTTACCGACCAACGCGGCCAGATCGGTCTCGGTCGAACGAGGCCACGCAACGATTGCCGCCATCGCGACCACAACCGATGCGACTAACCAAAAGACGCCTGTCTTTCCACTTTCAGTCACGTTTCTATTCTCCGCAAATCTGTCTTGTTATCGGTGTGTTTGAAGTCGGGATTATCGCAGCCGGCTTTTGGAAATATTCTCTCGTTCGCGCAAGCGACGCGACGCAAAGACGATCACGCCAATCAAAAGCGGCGGGATGCACGGCAGCGTCACCGCGGCAGCTTTGACGCGATTCTGTCGCGCCCGAACCGTCAGGTCGGCGTTGCGGCGTTCCTTTTGGATCTGGCTGTCACGTTCGCGTTCAAGCTTCTCGCGACTGACGGTTAACATCCGTTCCAGCTGCTGTTGCTTCATCATGAATCGGGTTTGAATCGCTTGGAACGCACCGAGATCGATCTTGCCGTCTTGGTTGTTCTTTTTCGCGTCGTCCAATTCCTTCTGCAGCTTCTGCAGTTCTTCGGTGTTCTTTTCTTCGATCTCGCGAACCTTTTCCTTAAACGCCAGATCGAATTCCGCTCCCGCAGCGCTCTCTTTTTCGCGGGCTTCGTTCTCGACCTCTTCAATCCACTGCAGCGTGCTGAAACGCGGTTCGTGCTTGCGGACGTCGATGAACAGATCCTCGTTGGCCAACCAATCGACGATGTTCAAGACGAAGGTCACGTTTTGAACACGGAGATCGACTTCGGCGAACAATTCGGGCTGGGCCCGGATCGCCAAAAACTCTTGGATCAGCAAATCGGTGTCGGCCACGTAGACCGCTTTGATCGTTTCTTCCCCTTCGTGAGCATCGGCACCCTCTTCCGGCTTGGCGTCGGCGTCGTCCGATGTCTCTTCTTTGGCAGCCGACTTGGTGGAACCTTCAATGGCCATCGCAATCGTTTGAATGCCTTTGAAGTCGCCTTGTTCGGCCCGCAACGCATTGGGGTCGCGCAGGCTAGGTTGCAGTTTCGCCAACGGAATCAGCCCCGTCGCCATACCCGTTTGAACAAGTGGCGTGTGCTTCAGCACAGAATCCTTTTTCGCGTTGACGGCCCCCGCGTAGATGAACAAGATTTCGCGAAGCCCCGCCGTAATCGGGTTGGCTTCCGAAAGCGCGTCTTCCGCTCCAGGAGCCTCTTCTTTGGCGAACAACCATTGGTCGTCCAGCCCCAGCGCGGCCATCTTCGGATAGGGGTTGTATTGTTGCCAAACGATATCGGGCGAGAACAAGGCCGTCATGCCTGGCATGCCGGGGGATTCGATCTCCAAGACATCCCACAGCTTGCGGATGTCTCCCTTTGGCACTGGGCCACCTTGCTGTCCAAACATGCCGCCTGGAGACTGCTTGGGTTCGCCCGTTCCGGGGATCCCGCGGATCGTCATCGGATCTTCGAAGATCGCCATCGGGATGCCCGCTTTGACCCCTTCGACCAATCGATCGAATTGATCGGGAGCCAGAGAAGAGGGTTGAACCGCGACAACCGCATCAAACCGTTGGGGGTCCAATGGCGACGACAGGTCGACCTCGTCGACTTGGTATTGTTTCTCCAATTCCACGACCAAAGGATGCTTTTCGATTCGCCGTGGCGATCCGCCCGCCATCGAAAAACCACCCATCATGTTGGCGTCGGTATTCACGATTCCCAAGCGTTTCCGGGTGCTTTGCGAAACGGTTTTGATCGATCGAACCAATTCGTATTCGACGGGAATGCCGTAATCGAAGAAGGGGACCACGACTTTCTCCAAGCCGCTGCGGAATGCCGCTCCCAACAGGATGTCTTGGTTCTCCATCGATCCTTGAGATCGCACAAAACGTGGAACCGGTTCGATTCCAAAGCGTTCCGAAGCGAGGGCCGCTTCGTCGCTAAACAGTTCCAAGTCTTGATACAGGTTGACGTCGATCGTCTTGCCACGCTTGGCCGCTTCGGCGCGGAACTCTTTAAGGACGCTGACCAATTCGTACCGCGTGCGGGCATACTGTTCAGGGATGTCGGTCGAGATAAACGCATCGACCACGATCGGTCGATCCGCGTCGAGGTTCTTGATCAATTCAATCGTCGCCGGCGCCAACGAACTGACGTTCCCTTCGGTCGTGTCGAGTCGTTGGTCCCAGTTGCGAAGCAAGACCACCGCACCACCGGTCAGCACAATCAAGGCGAGTGCGCGGGCTGCATAGTGCCAAAACATCGTGTTGCCATCCTTGCTGCCCGACCAGTGCCGGCGGCCGATCAGGACCATGCATAGATAGATTCCGATCAACGCCACCAAGGCGAAATAGACCGACGATGAAAGACTGATTACGCCGCGACCAAAATCGTCGAATTGGGCGCTGAGGCCCGAACCGCTGACAATTCGTTGGAACCAACCGGAGGGAATGATCACATCGGCCATCGATGCAAATGCCAACGGTGCGTTGAACAGGGCTCCCAAGATGAAGCCGACCGTCAAGTTGCCGGTGAGGAACGACGCGACCATACCGATCGCAATCATCGTCAGACCGACGAACCAATATCCCAGGTAGGTCGTGAAGAACAGCCCCGTATCGAGATTGCCGTAGCTGAGCACGGCCAGGGTGATGAAATTCGAAAGCTGTGAGAAGATCAGCGATGCGGTGAAGATCGCCGACGCCGCGAGATACTTTCCGATCACGATGTCGAAGTCATCCGCGGGGAGCGTGAGCAGCAATTCGTCGGTACCTTGGCGTTTCTCTTCCGCCCAGATGCTCATCGTGATCGCCGGAATGAAGAACAGCATGATCAGCGGAAGGTAGCGATTCAATTGGTCCAACGTAGCCAAGTTGTCGTTAAAGAATTCGTATGGCCAGAAGGCGGCCAGCGAAGTCAAAAAGACAAAGATGCACAGGAACACATATCCGGTTGGGTTGCTGAAATAACCGAAGAAGTTCCGACGCAGGACCGCAAACGCAGCCCGTTTGGTGCGTGCCAGGAGACTGATCAGAACAAACAGCACGCCGACGAAGATCAGGTCGATCAGGAGCAGTTTGATCAGGGCCAAAAGGAGAGTTGCTAGATCCATTCTTCTACACTATTTCAATTGCGAGAACTGGTGATTTGATTTCAACGGCAGGTTCGCGATCCCCTACCGGAATCGCGATTCAGATGGAAACAAAGTGCGGCCGAATCAGCTGATGCTTTCGCCGTGGGTCAGTTTGTGGAAGGCTTCGTCCAATTGCCCCTTATGCCCCAGGTCGTCGACGGTTCCGTCGTACACCTTGCGTCCCTCGTTGATCAAAACGACACGCGTCGCCATCGCTTCGACCTCTTGTAAAATGTGCGTGCTCAGCAGAATCGTTTTGGTTTCGGCCAACTTGGCCATCGTGGCACGCACGCCGCGAATCTGGTTGGGATCCAGGCCGGCGGTAGGTTCGTCCAAGATCAGCACGTCGGGATCGTGTAACAATGCCTGAGCCATGCCCACACGTTGCTTAAAACCTTTGGAAAGCTTGCTGGTCGCTTTGTGCATGACGGTCGAAAGGTCGCAGATTTCGACAACCCGTTCGACATGTTGTTTGCGTTCGCGGAGTCCCATGCCACGGGCATCGGCGAAAAATTCCAGCAGACTCGCGGGAGTCATTTCGGGGTACAGCGGGCCATTTTCGGGCAGATAGCCCAACCGCTTGCTGCCTTCGATGCGATCCGAAAGCATATTATGTCCGGCGATCCGCGCTTCCCCTTCGGAAGCCGCGATGTAGCCGGTCAACATCTTCATGGTCGTGCTTTTGCCGGCACCGTTGGGCCCCAAAAATGCGACCAATTCCCCTTCGTTGACCGTGAAACTGATGTCCCGTGCCGCCGCAAACGGACCGTAGAACTTGCTCAGTCCCACCGCCTCGATCATCGGTCGCTTTCCGTTCGATTCGCTCATGTCTTTCGTTGTCTTTATCTTCAGAGGTCAAAAGGGCTTCCAAGGGCAGGTGTCGCCGTTGAACGTCTCTTCGCTGGGCCCAATCGGTCAGTTCATTCGGGGTGGACCACGATCTTGTCAACGCTCGGACGCCTGTGAACCGTCGCCTGTCGGCAGCCGAAATCGCTTGATTCTAAAAGCAAGCGAAAGGCTTCCGAGGCAAACAACACCCGATTTATCGTTTGTTTCATCTTCCAATTTCGTTGGCTTGAAACGGATCCGTCGATAACAATCGTTGCCCAAACCTTGGCTCAGAGGTAGGTCGGCCGCCCCGCGTTCTCCAAGGTGCGTCGCAGAGCACTCGCAAAACGCCCGCCCCTTGGGCCCAATCCGCCACAGCGCAGCTAATATAGCCGTAATCCCCGCCCACTCAACGGGCTGTCGGTAGGGGCAGTGGGTGTTAGGTGCGGTCAAGCCTAGGAAAACGACTTCCGTTTGACCACTTCCTACGCAGCTTGGGGCGATGCGGTTCGAGAAAAGAACCGAAAAGAAAACCGGCCTCATGGGACCGGTCGAAGCGATGGAAACCAAGCGGGCGAGGGGCGTCGCGAATCCGATCAGGCAGAAGGATTGCAGCCATCCTCCCGCCTTATCCGCTGCGAAAAACAGCCCCGCGGTTGGCTTCTTGCCTAGCGATACGTGCGGCCGGCAGGTTGCGCCAGCTGGGTGTCGTTCGCCCAAGGACGCGCGTCGCCGTAGACGCGGCGATGGTAGACGGCCAAGGCCCGCAGGACGTGTCCTTTAGGCCCCGGTTGCCATTCGTGCGTGCGGTATCGGCTGAAGGCATTCGTCAAAAACTGGACGCTGCGAACAAACCGTGGATCTTGCAGTTCGTCCTGGTCGGCGGTGAAGATCAGCCATTCCAGGATGTGCCCGGTGGTCTGAATCTTGCGATCGATTTCGCGATTGTCCTGCGGTCCTTCGAACCAATTAGTGCTGAACGAACCGTCGCGATTCTGCAGCGACCATGCGTAGCTGACAAAGTCTTTAATGAACGCATCGGCTCGCAACCATTGCCCTTCGATCGGCAGACCTTCCATGCGACGTTGTCGCAGGGCGTAGCTGAGTCCCATCAAACGATGGGTTCCGCCGCATGCGGCACCGACGATTGGCTGGGCCAATTCTTCGGCCAACAAGGTTTCAAAACTCCAGACGCTGCCGTCGGAAGCCCGCCATCGCGTATCGGTTGGCAGGTAGTGTGACAGTCCGATCAACGAAAACGTCAGCTCCTGGCCGCGGCGGCAATCCGCCATTTCAGCGCGGATTAGATCTTCGATCGTAAACCGAGTGCGGCCATCGGTGATCGGGTACGTCGCTTCCACGTTGACCTGAGCCAGCATCGCCAACAACTGGGCTTGGTGTCCTTGCAGTCCAGGACCTTGGCGAACATAGATTCGGCCACTCTTGGTGGTCGTGATCAAACGTTGCCCGCGACATGGCCGGTTGCTGCATAGCCAAGCGATCGAATTTTGAAGGCTTCGGCCCGCTTGCACATTGGCATCGGCCCCAAACGGTAGCATCAGGTGGAACGTACCCCAGGGACTGCGTTGAGCCACGTTTTCAGGGCGACGGTGGTAATCGGTCAGAACCCGAGCGATGTGGGGCTGCAGCGATTGGACCTCGCGGCTGACGACCAAGGAACGGCGTCGCTCTGGGGCTTGGGAGACGTCGGTTGAGGACGAAGCGGTCCCCTCGTCTTGAACCTCGTGATCGCTAGGCGATCGGGCCACGTCGTGCTCCTCTTGAGCGGCCGATCGGCCCGGGAAGCTGCGGATCGCAGCCCGCAATTTTTCCAGCGATTCGGCATCGATGTCGCCATCGGTGTTCTCTTCCTGCGGAACCGGTTGCAGTTCACTGGGTTCCACGATGTCTTCGGTGGGTTCGTTCGAATCGAGCGGCTTCACAGGAACCAGTGCGTGGATCTCCAGCTTCTCAAGTTCACGAGGCCCTCCCGATCGCACGGTTTCGGTTTCCGTGGACTGATGCGAACTGGAGTGCTGTTCGGTCACCGAATGTGTCGACTCTCGACGGGCGATGCGCGTGCGACGCGAACTCTCGGTGGTCGCTTCCAACGTCTGGGTCGTTTCCGACCGCTGGTTCAGCATGCTGGGCAACGGCGCTGGCGCCGGATCATCTTGTGTCGGACGGACAAGGATCGCTTCGGGAGCCGCTTCGTTCCGTTCGACGGGTTCCGGCGCGCGGAGCTTCGAAGGAGCTTCGGACACGCGTTCCATGCTCGGCGGTGTTTGTCCCCCCGAGGTGTGGGAGCGGGTCGATTCGGTGATGGTTTCGGTAGTCGTTTCCAAGGTCGACAGATCGTTCGATCGATCTGCGACGTGGATCCGCTGTGTCGATTCAGTCGACTTGGTCGTCGATCGGCGATCGATCGTCGGAGTCGTCCACGGGGTGAAACGCTGGGACGTGGTGGTCCGGAGGGAGTGGCTGCCCCGCGGGACCCAAGTTCCCTGCTTGGGGGTCGTGGTTTGATTGTCGGCAGCGGTCCAATCCGACGCCGCTTTGGTCGCGGGCGGTTCCAATGGCAACGGGGAAGCGTCGCGGGCGACCGTGCGTCGCGAGGATTCGAATTGCGATGGGGACGGCGCATCGTCCGACGCGGAAATCGCTTGCACGGGCAGGAACGTTGGATTGACGCCCGATGGCCGCAGGGGCAATGGTTCGTCGCCAACGGCGATGCTAAACAATCCTCCCCAGGTGATCGATGTGCCGATCGCCAAAGAGTGGAGCAGCATGGTGCGCGTGCGTCGTCGGTTGCGGTTTGTCATCATGAAATCACGGCCTGCCAATGTCGTCAGAACATCCATCGACGCGTCGACCTGGAACGGTCGTGCTGATCGATACGATGGTATTGACTATCGGAACGCCAACGGTCGCAGTTCAGTACGACTTGGAATTCCGTTGACAGGGGTGTCGGTTAGCCAATGCAAGCGATCTAGAAACACCAGGCGAACCAGTCGAAGTGGGCAACCTGCTGGTGCCGCGTTAAGCTTTAACGCCAATCGCATCCCAAAGTTGCAAAATCTGTGACGTTTCGATCAAGATCGGCCCTGCCAAACGCGACGCATTTTCAGTCGAGCCCCGGCCGCTGCCCCCCAGATCAGGAACGAACACCATCGGTCGCCCTAATGGGAGCCCGTGGCGTGGTGCTGCTGCAAATAACCAATGAGGTCGCGGATATCGGCCTCCGACATCGGGTCTAACAATCCGCTGGGCATGATCGATACGGGCGATTCGGTTTGCAGATCGATATCGTCACGCAGGATCACGCTGCGGTCGTTGACCGTCCGAATCGTGATCGATTGATCGTCGGAGGATTCCACCAATCCGGTGATCACCCGGCCATCGATCAATTGCAGCACCTGCATCCGATAATCTTTGGCGACCGCCGCGCTGGGATCGACGATGTTTTCCAGCAAATAATCGAGGTTGCTGCGTTGGGCACCGGTGATGTCCGGCCCGATGTCCCCTCCGCTGCCGAAGAATTTGTGGCACGTGGCGCAATTCTTGGTGAACAGTTCGCGACCGTGCGCTGTGTCGGCGGTGGCGATCAATTCGGCAGTCAGCCACTTTTTGTAGCCACCAATCTGCTTTTGCCGATCCTCCCCGGCCGGACGTGCTTTGCCCCACAAGCGGTCCAGATCCGCAGAGACTTGTTGGTCGTTCAGCGATCGCAATTGCCGCACCGTAAACGCCGTGAGATCTTTGGCCGCGATCTGGTTGTCGTCGATTGCCATCATTAGTTGGCGGGCCCACTGCGGCCGCGACGCTAGCGTCTGCAAGACATCCTGTTGTTCGATCGGTTCCCATTTCGAGTAGGCCGCAATCAACTGAGACGCCGTCGTTTCGTTGGCGTATCGGGCCAATCCACGGACTGCGGCGCGACGGACGTCAGGATCGTCGATCAAGGAGAGCAGATCGGCATCCAGACCGACAGCACCCCGTGCGACTAAGGCGTCGATCGCTTGGTTGCGATCAACTGCCGCAGACTGCCGATCGACAGCGACGCGGCGCAATCGCGAGATCGCGCCGGGATCGTTTAAGGCGAGTGCGACGCGCGTCGCCAGCGAGCGTACCTCGGCGCTGTCGCTCGCTTGAAAGGCTTTGTAGGCGTCAGCCCAAGTCGCCGGCAACGCGACCTTGCGACCGCTGAGCCCTTCTAACAATCCATCCAGAATGTTTGCGGTGATCGCATCGTCGCGTCGACTGTCCGAACCGCGATCGATCAGCAACGGGATGCCCTGGTCCGCCAGTGGCGACGACGCGATCCGGCGGGCGATGTTCATCCGCAGGCGTGGAATTTGAGCGTTCCGTGCAAGTCGAGCGTAGCGGGGCAGATCGTCGTCGATCAAAGGTTCGGTTGCATACCACAACATCAGTGGCAGATTTTGGTCGTCGGCATCTTCGCCGCGCTGCGCCAACGCTTCGACCAAATCCCAACGCGCCGCCAGCGGCATCCGCTGCAGCGCGCTGGTGATCGACAACCGGACCAGTGGCGAATCGCCGGTTGTGGCGCGATCGAGCATCATCGCCATCGCGGCGGCGGACGGTTGCCGATCTTCGCACAACTGCGTGATCGCCCACGACCGGATCGCTTCCTCGGGATCGTCGATCAATTCGGTCAACCATTCGTCCGACGCACCACCGGTAACATGCAGCGCCCAGAGTGCCCGCAACCGCTTCGGCGCCGCGGTTTGCGAACGAAACATCTGATGCAAATCGCGATGGACCTTCCGCATGTCCGCGCCGCTGGCAGCCCGTTCCTGCAATCGTCGTCGGGCATGGCGGACGTGCCAGTCGTTGTCGTGCAACTGAGCTGCCACGCATTGGTCGTCGGAATAACGGCTCAGATCGACGCGTGGGATCGACTCCTGCTTGTACGTGATCCGAAAGATTCGGCCGGTTTGACGCTGCGTGTTCCGCACGCTATGGCATTCGCCAGTGTCGCTCCAATCGCTGACATAGATCTCACCCGCGGCGCCATACGCCAACGTGACTCCCATAAACCAAGGGTCTTGCGAACGCATCAGGTCGGGGCCGTGGGAGGCGATGTAGCCCGATCCGCTGCGTCGCGGGATGTCGTTGTTAATCCGGCGGCCATGCAGGTTGTTGGTCATCAACGTGTTACGGTAGGGTTCGGGCAGCGCATCGCCCAAATAGATGATCGTGCCACAATGGGCGTGACCGCCGCCGGCGGCATCTTCGTCGGCCGATCCGATCCCGCGGCGAACATCGCTGATTCCCACATAATGCAAATGGTCGGCGATCGTATCGATCCGTTGATATGCGTGTTGGCTGGATTTTCGACCGCGCCACGGTTCGTAGTGCGCTCCTTGGATCACTTGGAACAGGTGCGGATTGACACAGTTGCAGATGAAGGCATGCCCCAAGTCGTTCCAATCGATCCCCCATGGATTGGTCGTACCATCGGCATACGCTTCCCAGCGATGCTGCACCGGATGGTATCGGTAGACGCCACCGTCGAACCGTTGGCGATCGGCTTCGGCGGTTCCGGGGCGCCCGATCATCGACCAATTGGTTCGCCCGTGGGTACCGTACAACCAACCGTCGGGTCCCCAGGCGAAACCGTTCGCTAAATTGTGAGCGTTGGCATGGTTGCCAAACCCATCGAGGATCACCTGCGGCGGCCCATCGGGGATGTCGTCGGCGTTACGATCGGGGATGAAGAGCATCGAGGGCGGGGACATCACCCAAACGCCGCCGAACCCGACTTCGATCCCGGTGACATAATTGAGTCCTTCGTAAAAGAGGGTTCGCCGATCGTGACGGCCATCTCCATTACTGTCTTCAAGGATCACGATCCTGTCACTTTTTCCTGTACCGTGAACCGGATAGGCGTAAGCTTCGGCGACCCACAGTCGATTGCGGTCATCGATGCAAAAACCGATCGGTTGCTGTACCGCAGGTTCACCAGCAAACAATTGCACTTGGAAGTCGGGAGGAACTTGCATGCTGCTCGCCGCTTGGTCGGCTGGCAGCGGTTGGTCGGATTCTTGCCCCTGAGACGGTGCCGGGCATGCAAGTGTGCAACCGAAAAGAACACCAACGAATAGCGTAGGGAAAGGATGCTTTATGGACATGGATTGTCTTGAGAAAAAGTTGCGAAGCCGAAAAGCAGCAAAACGGAGGTCGCGGTCAGATCGCCACCGATTGGATCCTTTGCGAACGTTCGGCGAACAGCTGCGTAAGATCGTTCACCGCATCGTTCAATCTGCCAATCGTTTCAAGGCTCGACGTATCGTGTTTGGGCAAGGCTGTCGCAATCTCACCGATCGAAATGCTTGTCATTATTAAAGAAGACTCGATCGCATCGATTTCGCTTAGCAAGCGATCGCTGCATTCTCGCGAATCGAAAAACGGCGCGTCGCAGTTCGATTGAATCGTTTGCAGCAATTGGTCGATCCGCGATTTCAGGCGCTCGCCAGCGGCGAGGCAGTTGAGAATTCCTTGATCGACTTGCCGCGCCAAATGTCGGTCGACAATACGCTTCGATGCGACCAGCAAGTCGCAGAGCTTATCGCGGACCCGTCGATCGCTTTCGCGTCGATGCAGCGTCTCCCTGTAGCCTTGGAAGCAGGGGATCTGCTGTGCAACAACGCTCGGTGTGCGGATGGGATCGGTGTCGTGATTCATTTCACTTTGTCGCGGCCATCTGTTGCGGAAACAAAATTGCGATGGTCCCTCTTAAACTACGTCCTGCCAACATAACGTATTTCGTTGTCGCCTGCCCCACCCAGGGAAAATCGGGATACAACGCGATCGCAACGGTCCATCCGGAGCATGCATCCACCTAGAACCGATGGGGAACATTTGCCACCCATAGGAAAGCTTTGACAACGGCCGTGGGCGTGCTAGGTTTGAGAGTCGAAGTTTCGTCGAAGCCACTTTGGTAGTGATTCGATCGCGGCGATTTAATCATTGGCCACGTCGTGCCTAGGCGTGTTGTCGCGCGTTTTCAACGTTTGGCAACTCGTTGAGGAAAATCGAGATGATCAACCACGCTGTCCTCAATTCGTCTTCGTCACACGTGATTCGACCTGTGCGTATTTTGCAATTCCATCGGTTGCTCCTACGATCCACGTTAGGGCGCCCCTCATGTCGGCAACTGTTCAGGATTCCAGCGTAATGGACGACCTCGTTTCTAGTTTTATTCCAATCAGTGTATCGACGTTGGTTCCTTCGTCGGTTGTTGGAATCGAGCTGTTTCAGGAGGAACAAGATGATCGGCGCTACGTGCTGTACCGAGGGAGTGATTATCCGCTGGAACAGATCGATCTGGTGAAACTGCGCAGCCGCGGCGTCAACAAGCTCTATATCCGCAAGAACGAACAGGCGTCGTATCAAAGTTATCTACGTGAGATGATCGACAATCCGGGGGCGAACGTTCCCGTCTCCGCACGCGCCGGGGCTTTAAACGAAGTCGTCCGTGATTTGTTGGGATCGGCGTTTAGATCGGGTGATCCAAATGCTTCGGTCTCCACGGCGACCTACCTGGGCGAACAGACCGCCGACATCGTCTGCAGCGATCAATTCGCCAGCATCGATCTGTTCCGTGTCCTTCACCACGATTACGCCACGTTCACACATTCGGCCAACGTTGCGTTTTACGCGGGCATGTTGGCAGCGGAAATCGGCTTCAGCCAGGAGGACGTTGCCCAAATCGCATCGGGCGGCTTAGTCCATGATCTGGGCAAACTGCAGATACCCGACAAGATCTTATGCAAGCCAGGGCGACTGACCGAACTCGAATTTCGCGAGATCAAGATGCATCCGGTAACCGGATTTCGACAATTGGTCCACCGCGAAGACTTGACCGAAGGCCAATTGATGATGGTTTATCAGCACCACGAACGTGTCGACGGTGGAGGCTATCCCGTCGGTATCTCGGGCGATGAAATCCATCCGTGGGCCAAGATCTGCGCCGTGGTCGACGTCTTTGAGGCGTTGACTAGCAACCGTCCCTATCGAACGCCGATGCCGAAACGCCGCGCGATCGAAGTACTGGAACATGAACGCGATGGATACGAACAGGAATTTTTGGAATGCTGGAAGAAAATTACAAACAAGCTTTGGCAAAGCTGATTGAAAACGCCGTTTGGGATATCGAATTGACCGAAGGTCACGAAGCGTTCTTTGGTGACAATGGCGCAATGTCACCTTGCGCTTTCGAAACCAGGGCTTCACCGCGGATGCGAGCCCGCGGTCGGGGTATCTTGTTTTTCGAAGAAACGTTACACGCATTCCCACGATCGCCAGCCCCGCTGGGAATCTATACGATGGATTTCTCCAAGATGGGAATCGGCTTTGTCGCGTCGCGCCAATTTTTCCCAGAGGAGATCGTGCGGATCGTGTTGCCGACTTTTTGGGCGCGGCTGAGGATCACGCGATGTCAACGCAACAACCCTCAACGCTACGATTCCGGTGGCGTTCTGATCTCTTGGCACGAACCGAGTGCCGATGCGTTTGAAACGCTTGTGGTCTCCTGATTTGTTCCTTCGGCTCGCATTGGACCTGCAGCGTTGCGGTCGGTAGATCGCTGCGATCGCCCGTTTTGCCGGCAATTCCTCCGCGAACGGGCGTTGCGTGGGGTGCTGGCGGTCGCCACAACTGTCACAATTGTCGGTGGAAGTTCCGCTGGCCGATCCGAGGTCGCGGAGCTGTTTACAATCACCTTCGGTTCGACCATGGATTCCCCCAAAATTCGATGAGCTCAGTTTGGCAGCGTTGGCGGAACAAGATCCCGCAATCCGATAGTGAATACCAGCAACAGATCGATCCGCTGCGGGCCGCCGCCCCAATCCCCGTGCTGTGGTTGTTTGGTAAGACCGGCAGCGGCAAGAGCTCGGTGATCCATTCGTTGACCGGCGCCGAACAGGCGACGATCGGCGAGGGCTTTCGTCCCGAGACCAAGTCGTCGCGGCGGTTTGATTTTCCCGATCCGGTCGATCCTCTGCTGACCTTCTTGGATACGCGTGGTTTGGGCGAAGCGGCTTACGATCCCGTGGGCGACATCGCAAAATACAGCGAATCGACTCAGTTGATGATCGTGACCGTCCGGGTCGCCGACCAGGCGTTGGCCGATGTTCTCGAACCGCTCCGCCGGATTCGCAAATCGGCGCCCCAGCGTCCCGTGCTCCTGTTGCTGACCTGCCTGCACGAAGCGACCGGCGCGATCGATCTTTCCGAAGGCATCGATCCGTTTGCCACCGAACATCCCGACGGCGAATCGCCCCCGCCGATCCCCGACGCGCTGCAAACCTTAATCGATCGCAAGACCGAACAGTTTGCCGGGCTCTACGACCAGATGATCCCCGTCGATCTGACGCGGCTGGAAGATGGATTCGCCGATCCCGATTTTGGTGGACCGCGGCTTCGGCAAGCGATCCTGCAATACCTGCCGCATGCCTACCGCCAAGCGCTGTTGTCGTTGGGAACGGAGGATCGCGGCCATCGCAGCAAGCGTCAGCGACGGGCCCGTTGGCAGGTGCTGGCGTCGAGCAGCTTGGCCGCCACAGCCGGCGCGGTCCCGGTTCCGTGGGTCGATATTCCGGTCGTGCTGGCGATCCAGTCCCATCTGGCGCTCCGGCTGGGGAAGATCTATGAACAGGAATTGACGGCGTCGCACTGGGCCGCACTCAGCAGCGCCGCCGGTTCGCGAATCGCCACGCGGATGGCGCTCCGCGAGGTATTGAAATTGATCCCCTGGGTCGGGATGGCCGCCGGCGCCGCCAGCGCGTTTTCGTTTACGTATGCGTTGGGGATGTCGTGGGATTGGTACTTCGCCAACCTGCGCGATGGTCGCACGCCCAGCACCGACCAATTGCGTGAGATCTTTGCGGACGAATTGCAACGCGGTCACGAACTCTGGACGGCCAAATGAAGTATCTGCGTTTGCTGCGTCCGCGCGCCATCGTGCTCTTCGTGCTGTGGCTTCTCCCCGTGGCGACCTATCTCGTTGTCGGCACGCTGGCGGTTTATCGCGCCGGTTGGTTGGGGTGGCTCGCATGGGTGCTGCCCGTGATGGGAGCTGTCGCGTGGATCGTCGGCTGGTTGTGGAAGCCGCGGCGGCTGTCCGAATCGGCGACCGGCGCACCGTTGACCGCTCCCGAATTCTGGACGCCTCAAGATACGGCGGCGATCGCCGTGGTCGAACAGTTCCGCCGCGAATTGCCGGAGATGAACCGTTCGAATATCGCCGATACCCATCGCTACCTGTCCGATGCCCAAGCGATGGCCAAGCGTCTGGCAGGGCATTATCACCAAGGCGGCTCCGCGAGCGAATTGAATCGGCTGACGCTGGTCGAAGTGCTGGCGGTCGTGCATCTAGCGGTCGAGGACATGGAAGCTTGGGTGTTGGAGAACGTGCCGTTGAGCAACGTTGCGACGGTCGGGCAATTGCAGACACTGCCGGGGCTGGCCCGCGTCGTCGAAGTCGGTCGGCACCTCGGCTATTGGACCTCGGCGATCGTCAACCCGGCCAAACTGCTGACCTACCCGCTGTGGCGTCAGGCGGGCCAGATCGGTCTGGATTTGCAAGACGAACTGATCGGTGTCTTCTACCAAGCCTATCTGCGTCGGGTCGGATATTATCTGATCGAAATGTACAGCGGCCGGTTGAAGGGGGGCTCGCGACGCTACCGCCAACAATTTGGGACGCTGGCATCGGCGATGCACCACAGCGGCGGCAATGTCCAGGCGTTCCAACAGCTCGAAAACGTCAGCACCACGATCGCGGTGATCGGGCAAGTCAAAGCGGGCAAGTCGAGTTTGATCAATGCGCTGATGCAAGATCATGTCGCCGCCACCAGCGTCCTGCCCGAGACGCGTGCGGTCGCCCGGTTCGAATATAAATTGCCCGGCGTGAACAATTCGATCACGCTGTTGGACACCCCCGGTTACAGCGAAGCCGATTTCGATCGGCAGCAGGCCAAAGAGATCCGAACGGCGTCCGAAGCGGCCGATATCGTGCTGTTGGTGATGGCGGCGAATTCCGCCGCGCGACGCAGCGATGTGCAAGCGATCTCGGAATTGACCAAACACTATCGCAGCAAGCCGCATCTCAAACCGCCGACGATCATCGCCGTGCTGACACATGTCGATCGCTTGCGTCCCGTCCGCGAATGGGAACCTCCCTACGACTGGACGACGCCCACCTGTTTGAAAGAGGAATCGATGGCCCAAGCGGTCGCTTATTGTCGCGAACTGTTTGGCGACGCGATCGCCCAGACCGTTTGCGTCTATACCGGGGACCAGCATCCCAACGAGACGAGCGTCGCCGACAACTTGGTCCCCGCGTTGATCGGCAACCTGGACCACGGACATGCCGCCGCGATCCTGAAGGCGTTTTACAAACAGCTCAGCGCCAATCGGCTCGACCAGCTCCGCGGGCAATTCACCAGCCTATTGAAGTCGGTCGGCCGCACCCTGTTCGATTCGGCCGTCGGCGATCGACAGCCCAAACCGTAATCGGGGCGCGCCGCAAACCTCTCCGATGCGCTCAGGATCAAGCGGCAAGCATTAAAACAGAAACAGCTCAGGTTGCCGCACTTTGGGTGGCGTATCGACCGGCTTGGGACTTTCGGTCGCCACGGGCTCGGTTTCCAACGGCTTCGATTCGGCTGGGGGTTCAATTTCCGGCCGTTTTTCGCTTTGCGCGGCCTTGGGTGGAACTCGCTTCGCAGCCCCCTTCTTCTTCGTTTGCCCCTTCTTCTTCGTTTGCCGTTTCTTCGTCGGCTTCGCTTCCGCGGGCGTCGTCTCGGCGGCCACTTTTTTCTTCGTCGTCACCTTAGCGACCGCCGACTTTTTCACCGTCCGTTTCTTGACCGCAGCTTTTTTGGGAGCGGACGTTTTCACAGGCTTTGCCTCGGCCGCAACCTTCTTCGTCGTCCGCTTCTTTACCGCAACCTTCTTCACAGCCCCCTTCTTAGTCGGTGGCGTTTCGGGCGCAGCCGCGTTCGACTTCTTCACCGCAGCGGTCGCCGTTTTCGTCGCTCGCTTCTTTACGGCAGCCTTTTTGGTCGGAACCGACTTTGGCGCGGGCGTCTTCTTCCTCTTTGCAGCGGCCGACTTTTTCGCTCCCCGCTTCGTCGCCGTTGCTTTTGCGATCGGCTCGGTCGGCGTCACTGCGGTCGATGCGACCGCTTTCTTCGCCTTTGCCTTCACCGCAGCGGACTTCTTCACCACGGCAGGCTTCTTAACGGCAACCTTCTTCTTCGAAGGGCTCTTCTTCGCTGAACGCTTCTTGGTCGCGGGCGGTTCTGTCGGCGCTCCCTTGGCGGCGACCTTTTTCGTCTTCACCTTCTTGGTGGCCGACTTGGGAACTACGGCTTTCTTCGCTTTCGCGCCGGTCGAATTGGTCGCTTTCACAGCCTCCGCCGCGGCCTGCTTTGTTGCAGCTTTCTTCGCAGGAGTCTTTTTGGCCAGCTTTTGAGCGGCTTTCTTCTTTGCCGCGGCCGACTTCTTCTTGGATGCCGCCGCCGATTTCACCTTCGGCTTTCCATTGGTCAGCGGTTGGCCATTGGCTGCGCCGCGATGGCGTTTGCCATTAGCGGTGTTGGGAACACTGGTCAGCGGGTTTTCGACACCGCTCAACGGATCGCCAATCTGCGTCTCGTCGAGCCGTTGCGCGATCCGAGCGGCATATTCCTCGGACAGCTCCGCCCCCAACCACTGCCGCCCCAGCTTCTTGGCGACGACCAGCGTGGTGCCGCTACCGGCAAACGGATCCAAAACCGTATCGCCTGGGTTGGAGCAGGCGCGGACGATTCGACCCAACAGCTGTTCGGGCATCTGGCAGCCGTGGAAACCTTGTCGTTCCTTAAAGGTTCCCGCGACGCGAGGGAAGTACCACGTATCGCCATCGCTCTGAAAGCCCTCGGGGAGATCCTGAGGTCTCAATACCCAAGTGTTGTCGGGCAGACGCCCCTTCGGATTGGCGCGGCCATCGCCATAGACCAACTGCCGCGCCGACGGAACGCGGATCGCCGGATCGTCTGAATTAAAGGTGAACGATTTGGGATCTTTGACGAAGTGGAACAGATGGGTGTGCGAGCGGCTGAAACCGTTTTTGCAGTTCACGCCAAAGGTGTAATACCAGATCACCCAGCTGCGGCAGACGAAGCCGAGTTCGCGGGTCGCGCGGACCTTCAGTTCCGCAGCGTATTCGTCGCCGATCGCCAACCAAAAGGTGCCGTTGGGGCGAAGCGCACGATGCACCCCCGCCATCCATTGTTGGCACCAATCGAGATAATCGGCATCGTCTTGGCGATCGTCGTAAACGTCGTATTGGTAACCGATATTAAACGGCGGATCAGCGAAACAGAGGTCGATCGTCCCCGCTTCGATCTCCGCCAGCTTCTCGACACAATCGCCTTGATGCAATTGATTTATTTCCAGTGCCACAGAGTCTCCCTGGTTTGCACGTTTTTGATTGATTTGTTGAGGTTTCGTGGTCTTCCGAGCGGGGGCGATGATCGACTCGCCGCCGGGATACACTCGTTCCGCAGCACGTTGGTTCATCGTAACGGATCGCTTGGGGGCATCAACAGCGTGCCAAAAGGCAGGTCGGTGCGGTCGGATCCCGGCCCCACGCCCCTCCGTTGGGGAGGGTCCGGTATCGCGGGTCTCGACATGCCAGTCCGGTTTTGCGTGGAATGACGCCACAGAACAATCGAGTCATTGTATTTGCTAGCGTCGGCCGATGAATACAAAGTGACGGTTGAAATCGCGTTTTAATATCTCCCTTCCATGAGCGCGTCGCAGGTCGTCACCCCTTCCTTCCATCCCAGCGAAACCGCTAAGGAGGCGTCATGGCCCACAAAGACACATTTCGAATCGTAACACGTGCCAGCGATGGCAATTTACAAATCCGCGACTTCCCCAACGCCGATCCGATTTTGCACATGCATTCTCAGATCGGGATCGACGACTGCAGCACCGATCTGGGACTTCGCGGGATGCCCGTTTTCCGCGGCCTGGTTGGCCCGATTCCCGAAGGGAAGAACGTGGTCCGTTACGAATCGCCGGAAGTCTTTGAGTCGTTGACGAAGGAATGGGGAGCGGAGAAGAAGAAACGCCGCACCCGCCTGCGAACCGCCGCGCCGACACCGGCCAAATAGGTTCCCCTTTAGTGCACCACACCTTGTAGTATTTCGTTTGTACTTCAACGCGGTTTGGAACTTCCACCGTGCTAGGCCAGCATCGTTCTGCCACGTCGAAGTACAATTGCCTCCGACGGCATACCACCCTCCCATAGCAATATGTCGTCGTCGAGCGAAAAGAGACCGCCGAGTTCACTCGGCGGTCTCTTTTTTTGCGCGCTCTCTCCCCCCACCACGGCGAAGCGATTCTTGGGCGCAAGCACCTCTTGCCGGCCGGTTTCTTGCCACCCCATCGATGCGGTTTTGCAGCCACTCGATGCAACTTGCGGATTTCTACTCTCCGCCACTGGTAATCACCTTCGCTCGCCGCGTCGTTCGATCTGAACGGACCGAACCTCTCACACCAACCGACGACGGTTGGTTATGCGGTGCCCCTTCCAGCGAGGCACCGTTGCGTTCCTCCACAGGAAGCGAGCGTCCTCGTTTCTCGAGTGCAGGTGCAAGTTCTTGTATATGAAGGCGGCCGATTTCCGTATAATGAGGCCACACGCCGCATCCAGGACAGACGGTCCCATCTCGCGACGACAAACCGATGCGAACCCCGTTCAGACGTGTCGCTGCTGTGGACCGGTACGTCGGGTGATCGCCATCGATTGGAAACGCGATGTTTTGGCACGCCGGTTGCAAACTGCGGTTGCGATCTAATTTTCGGTTGTTTGACGTGAGCCGAGAAGGTGGTGCTGATCGAATACCGGTCATCGTCCCTTTTCCGCTGGTCGCTAAACGAGCTTTCCAAGGACGCTGATAACGGAACCCAACAATGAGAATTGCTCAGGTCGCTCCACTGATTGAAACCGTCCCGCCGAAAACCTATGGCGGTATCGAGCGGGTCGTCCATTACTTGACGGAAGAACTGGTTCGGCAGGGGCATGATGTGACGTTGTTCGCCAGCGGCGACTCGCGGACCACTGCCGATCATGTCGCCGTCGTCCGAGAATCGCTGCGCTGCAGTCGGGTGCCTCAAGATCCCATCCTCTGGCACCAACGGCAATTGAATCAGGTGCTGCGGATGGCGGATAAATTCGACATCATCCATTTCCACACCGGATTCAGCCACTTCCACTCGATGCAATATCTGAGCACACCTCATGTCACGACGTTGCACGGCCGGCTCGACCTGCCCGAATTCCAATCGGTCTTGGAGGAATTCCCTGACATTCCCGTCGTTTCGATCAGCAATTCCCAACGGCATCCGATCCGGATCGCAAACTGGGTCGACACGGTTTACAACGGCACCCCGGGGGAGAACTACATGTATCAGCCGGTCCCCGAACCCAATGAATACTTTGCGTTTTTGGGACGTTTCTCACCCGAGAAGGGTCCCGAACGAGCGATCGAAATCGCAAAGCGGTTGGGCATCAAACTGAAGATGGCGGCGAAGATCGATAAGGTCGACGCGCATTATTTCGCCGAACGGATTCAACCGCTGTTGGATGATCCGTTGATCGAATACATCGGAGAGGTCGACGAGAATGGCAAGAACCAGTTGCTGGGAGGTGCCAAGGCGTTGTTGTTCCCGATCGATTGGCCCGAACCGTTTGGGCTGGTGATGACCGAATCGATGGCCTGTGGGACGCCGGTGATCGCGTTCCGCAACGGCAGCGTCGACGAAGTGATGAAGGAGGGGGTCAGTGGCTACATCGTCGAAAGCGTCGATGAAGCGGTGGCTGCCGCGGCGAACATCGACAAGATCAGCCGCCGCCGATGTCGGCTCTATTTCCAAGAGCGATTTGACGTCGAACCGATGACCCGAGGTTATCTTGCTGTCTATGAAAAACTGCTCGCTCCGCAAGCAACGATTCCCATCGCATCGCGGCCGGGAATCGTCAATCCAGGCGATCAACCGTTGACGATGGAGACGGCCTAGCCCATGCGGCGTCCGCTGGGATGAGAGACGTCCAGGAATTTACGGGGGGGTTCGCTCGGCAACCAGCGCGTGCAAACGTGTTCATCGGTTCCTGGACTCTCTCTGTGAGATGATTCAATGGTTTTCTAACGGCACTGCAATGCGAGATCACGATGAATACACCTCTGCCAGGGAAAGTTGAAAACGGGACGACCGATTGGGACGTTCAAGCCCAAACCAATCGCGCTCCGGCCGACATTCAAGTTCTCAAACAAGGAGACACGTTTGCGATCTTCGACCGATTGGGCGAAGTGGGAACGGCGGGGGAATCGGAACAGGGGCTGTACCATCTCGGCACGCGCTTCCTCTCGAATTGGGAACTGTTGATCAACAACAAGCGTCCGCTGTTGCTGAATTCGACGATGAAAGAGGACAACAGTTCGCTGGTCGTCCAGATGACCACACCGGAACTTCCTCAAATCGGGCACGTGCTGCCGCAGGGAACGCTGCATGTCTTCCGCAGCATGCTGCTCGACGGCGGCGGATTCTACGAACATCTGCGACTGAAGAATTATTCTCGCTGTCCGATCGAACTGACCATCGAGTATCGCTTCGATGCCGATTTCCGCGACATCTTTGAAGTGCGTGGGGAACGCCGCGAGAAGCGGGGCGAATTGCTGCCCCCCGAGATCGTCGACTCGATCGTCAAGCTGGCGTATCGCGGGCTGGATGATCAACAGCGGCACGTCAGCCTCGCGTTCGAAGGGGAGATCGAATCGATCGACCGCCACCGCTGCATCCTTCGCGTGCGACTTGACGGCGGCGGCGAGACAACGCTGCACGCGATGGCGGAATGCCGGACCGAAAGACCGGGACATGTGAAGAAACCCGAAACGCCCCCTCGCAATCACGCCGAAGCGGTCGCGGGTTGGACGTCGCGAATCCGCGAAACGGAATCCGAACGGACCGAGATTTTTACGTCCAATGAAGAGTTCAACGGTTGGTTGAATCGCAGCAATGCCGACCTGGACATGTTGATCTCCGACACGATTTACGGACGATATCCGTATGCCGGGGTCCCTTGGTTCGCGACGCCGTTTGGCCGCGACGGGATCATCACCGCGTTGGAGACGCTGTGGGTGCGACCCAAGCTGTCGCGCGGGGTGCTGAGTTTTTTAGCGGCGACTCAGGCGACAGAGGTCGATCCGCTGGTCGAATCCGAACCGGGAAAAATCGTGCACGAGATGCGCGATGGGGAGATGGCGACGCTGGGCGAAGTGCCCTTCAAACGCTACTACGGCACCGTCGATGCGACTCCATTGTTCGTCGTGCTCGCCGGCCAATACTTCCGCCGCTCCGGCGACCGCGGATTCATCGAATTCATCTGGCCCAACATCCGCCGCGCGATCGCATGGATCGACGATTATGGAGATGTTGACGGGGACGGCTTCGTCGAATACCAATCGCACAACGATCGCGGCCTCACCCACCAGTGTTGGAAAGACAGCAACGATTCGATTTTTCACAGCGATGGCCGCGCAGCCGGGGGCGCGATCGCAGCCAGCGAGGTGCAGGGATATGTCTACCAGGCGAAGCTGCTGGCGGCAGAGCTTGCCGAAGTCATGGACGACGATGCTTGGGCGGGCGAACTTCGCCAACAAGCGGATGAATTGAAACTCAAGTTCAACGAAGCGTTCTGGGTCCATTCGCTTGGTACCTACGCGATCGCGTTGGACGGCGACAAGCAACCTTGCGAAGTGCGGAACAGCAATGCGGGGCACTTGTTGTACAGCGGCATCGTCGACGAAACTCACGCGACTTCGGTCGCCGCCACCTTGCTCGATCCGCGGACATTCAACGGTTGGGGCATTCGCACGATCAGCGACGGCGAGGTGCGATTTAATCCGATGTCTTATCACAACGGATCGGTCTGGCCGCACGATACCGCGATCTGCGCTGCCGGCCTGGCGCGGTATGGTTTCCGCGAGGAATGCGCTCGCGTGACCACGGGCCTGTTCGACGCTTCGCTATTCAACGACCTGCATCGACTGCCCGAATTGTTTTGTGGCTTCGATCGAATGCCCGGTCATGCACCGACCTTGTATCCGGTCGCCTGTTCGCCCCAAGCGTGGGCGACTGGGGCGGTCTTCCTGCTGCTGCAAAGCATGCTCGGTCTCGAGTTTTCGCCGACGAAACCACAGATCCGGTTCGAGAACCCGCGCTTGCCCGACTTTCTGAATTGGGTGCGGATCCAAAATTTGCGGGTTGGCGAAGGGGTGGTCGATCTCGCATTCCACCGCCACCGGCGCGACGTCGGCATGAACGTCGAACGCAAGGAAGGAGACGTGCAGATCGTCGTCATCGGCTGACGGGGACGCATGGCATGCGTCGTCAGGCATCCTGTCCGAACGCAGCCGCGCTAGCCGCCTGACGTTATTTTCTCGCCAGCGGTTAGCGGCGAATCGTCACCGATGAGCCTTCCGATAGGATGCCGTAAACATCGCGTGCGTCGGCAGTATTCATCTGAATGCAACCCAATCCACTGACACCCGGCTGCATGCTAGGGCTGCCGTGAATGCTCAAACGATCGCCCAAGTCGATCCAGAAGTCCCCATACGGATTCCGCGGATCACCGGCGGCAAAGGTCGTGCCGTCCATGCCGTAGTAGGCACGCGCCTTCTGCTTGGCTTGGATTGCAAAAGTGCCTTCGGTCGGCGCGGGGCTGGTCCCCGTTTTTACAGTAAACGATCCGGCAAACAGATCGCCCAAGAACAGTGCCAATTGCGACTTGGAAAGGTTAACCTCGGCTCGAAACGGCCCGGTAAAGACTTTTAATTCGGTTCCGGGAACGAGCGACGCAGGATCGGAAATGCCGTTGATGTTCGCTAACACCTGCACCGGCACGCGACGAGCTGCCGCGATCGCTTGCAGTGTATCGCCGGGTTGAACGCGGTAGGCCGATTCGACCAGGTGGCGTTGTGAGTAGACGACTTCACCGGCCAACGCATTCAAGCGAGGCATCAGTTGCGCGGTTTGTTCCGCAGTCAGATCGGGGCTGCCATAAAACAGACTCAACGTAAACAAAGCTTCACGCAACTCTCCCGCCGCGACTTGGCGATCGGCAGTTTGAATCGCGTTATCGATACCCGCAGCGGAATCGCTGCTAGGCGTTTCGGCTGCCGGTGCATCCGCGGGCGGCGAAGCCGGCCCCGATGGCATCTGGAAGCCGGATCCGGAATCCGAGAGCGAGGCCTCGGCAGGTTGAGGGGTTTCCTCGGGTTGGGCTTCTTCGCTAGCGGTTCCACCGGGACCGCTCAACGACAACCCAGCCATGGGAGTTTCGGGATATGATTGCTGTGGATCGGCGACGACCGCGGGGCCTTCATCGGTTGGCTTGGGAAGTGCCAACGTCATCAAAGGTGCCGCCGAAGGGTCGTCTTTTTGGGACTCGGATTCATCGGAACCAAAATTCAGTGGCGGCAGCCCGCTGAGCGCGTCGGAATTTGTCGACGTATTGTCCGATTCGGGTACCGAAGACAGCGAGGCGACGACACCATCTTGCGTGGCGCTGATCGTTCCACCGAACGAATCGCCAAACGGCGGGACTTCGATCTCAGGGACATCGATCGCGCCATCATCGATCTGCAATCCATCCTGTTCGACTAATGCCTGCAATTCATCAGGCATCATCACCGGAGGCGTGTTGATAGCAACATAAGCCCCGTACAAGACGACAAGCAATAATATGGTTACGACGGCAGTTTTTATCGTTTGCACGTGCGTCCTCCCTGACACCCGGCAATGGTTTAAAAATCACGGACACGGTACGCAGCGTCCAGCAAGAACGTTAGACAATTCCTAAAGTTTGCGTCCAGTGCAAAATTGCCAGTAAATCAAATGCATTCACTTTTCCCGCAACATTCGCCGCCAAGTTTGCGGTTAGATCAGCGGTTTTCCGCGTTGCAGATCCCAAGACCAACTTTCGACCAAGGTCTGCTGGTTCGCATTGCGATCGACTTGGTTGATCGCTTCGACACAACGATCCATCCGATACAGAATCCGTTCCATCGCCGGATCCGACGCTTGCTGCGTTTGGCAGGTCTGAAGCATTTGCGTTCGGTAGAATTCGATCACGGTGCGGAAGACCTGTCGCATCCGCCCACGGCGATCGGTTGCGTCTTGCCCGGCAGCGTTCACATAGTCTGAAACGAGGCTGGCCAGTTCGATCGCGTTGATCGGGTGGGGCTGCAACGTTTCCGCCAACGCAGTGCGGAATTGCTGCGATTCTTCGTTCAAGATCTCGGCGGCTTGGGAGAGGTCGCCGCCGGCGAGTTGCAGCGCCTGTTCAATCGCCGCCTCATCGGCTTCGATCTCGCTACGCTGCAGCAGCTGTTTGGCTTCGGCGGGCTCTAGTTCGGCGAACCGAATCGCTTGAGCGCGGCTGCGAATCGTGGGCAGTTGCCGCTGCAAGCTGGTTCCGATCAAGATCACGATCGAACCCACAGGGGGCTCTTCGAGCGTCTTCAGCAGGCAATTGGCCCCCTCTTGGTTCAAGTGGTCGGCGTCGTCGAGGATTGCAATCTTGCGGCGTCCGTAATAGGAACGCAAACGGATGTCGTGACACAGCCCTTCTTGCATTCGCGATTCTCGGGGCCCGACTAATTTTTCCACCGGGATCACCGATTTGTCGGCCGGCTTTTCGACTCGCAAAAGATCGGGGTGCGTTTTCGCGTCGACTTGAATGCACGATTCACAGTGACCGCAGGGCTGCATTTGATCGGGAGGATTGTTAACGCACAGTAGCGTTTTAGCCAGCAAGGTCGCAAAGGTTTGTTTGCCGATCGCAGCGGGGCCGACAAACAAAAACGTGCTTCCCAGCCGCCCGTTGCGGAGCGCCGTGGCGAACCATTCCTTCTGTTGCGCGTGACCGATGTAGTCGTCCCATTGCATGACAGCAGCCTTCGACGTGATTTGAGCTTCTCGGACTGGCGAATTCAAAGGACTTGCTGGCCTACCGTGGCGGCGACCGCCTGGCGAATCGCCTCCCAAACGGCATCGATCTCCTGCCCCGCGTCGATCACCGCGGTCGCGCCTTGGCAGCGTGGCAGTTGTTTCAGGAACGCTTGCCGGACCTGTTCCATATATTCGACGCCGCGTCGTTCCACGCGGTCGGCGGGGCCGCGACGCCGCAGCGCCGCGGTTTCGGCAGGCAGATCCAACAGGATCGTCAGGTCTGGCGCGATCCCCGCGGTTGCGATCTGTCCCAGTTCCCACAGCTGATCGGGCTCTGTCTCGCCACCGACACTTTGGTAGACAACATTTGCTAACAAGTATCGGTCCGAGACCACCGTCTTACCGGCCGTGATCGCAGGCCGAATCCTGGCTTCCACCAACTGCGCTCGGGCGGCCATGTACAGCAACGCTTCGCAGCGACGGTGCATTTCCAAATCGCTGTCCAACAACAGCCCGCGGATCGCTTCCCCCGCTGGGGTGCTGCCCGGGTCACGGACAAATTCGACGTCCGTTCCCGCCGCGCGCAACCCGGCGCACAAACGCTCCAATTGAGTCGTTTTGCCCGCACCATCAATGCCATCGATCGACAAGAACATGAGACGTGAAGGCCTTTGGAATCGGGAAGCGTAGGGGAAGCGTCAACGAAAACGTTCGCTGCGATCCCAAGGTATCGCAGTGCCAAGTTGACGCGAGGGCGAATAACTTAGTTGTTGACGCGTTCGACGTACGCGCCGGTTCGTGTATCAATTTTGATCACGTTACCCTCTTTGATAAAACCAGGGACCGTGATTTCGGCACCTGTTTCTACCTTGGCTGGTTTGGTGACATTGGTCGCCGTGTCTCCCTTGGCTCCCGGTTGGCATTCGATGATTTCCATCTCGACATGGTTCGGAGGACTCATCACGATCGGGTTGCCGTTATAAAGCGTCAGCGTGCAGGAGATACCATCTTTGAGGTACTTCCACGCATCGTCAACTTGTTCGGCGGTCAGTTCGTATTGATCGAAAGTCTTGCTGTCCATGAAGACAAATCCATCGCCTTGGCGATAGAGGAACTGGGTGTCGATTTCTTCGACATCGGCCGACTCCAGCGAATCGCCCCCTTTATAGGTACGGTCAAGCGACGTGCCACGAACAAGATTTCGCAGCCGGCATTTATACATGGCGTTCCCCTTGCCGGGCTTGACGAACGTCATCTCGGTCATCAGGTAGGGTTCGCCATCGATCTGAACCTTGAGGCCCCTACGGAAATCGCTTGTGTTGTACGTTGCCACTGGTCCTAAACTCCCAAATTGATTTGAATACAGGCCGGCATGCCTCGCCTCCGAACCCGTCGCCCAGTTCCCACGCGGGAGCTTCAAGCCCCACCGCACCAAGTTTCTAAGAGAACTGTCTAAATGAAGGTTCCGATTCTAGCGAATCCGACAAATCCTGTCCGCGCCCGGTCGGAGAGTTCTGCGCACTGGCAGTTTCAGCTGAAAAATGCCATCCGTTCGGGGCAAGAACTGGTCGAATTGCTGGGTCTACAAGGCGCGATCGCTCCTTCCTCTCAAGCCGCCACCGACTTTCCGGTCTTCGTAACGCGTGAGTTCCTGTCGCGGATTCGTCCCGGCGATCCGCGCGACCCGCTCCTGCGGCAGGTCTTTCCGGCGGCCAGCGAAACCGAGGCGGTGGAGGGGTTTAGCGGCGATCCGCTGCAGGAGGCGAACTTCACACGCTGTGGCGGGTTGATCCATAAGTACGCCGGTCGTGTTCTGCTGGTAACGACCGGGGCGTGCGCGATCCATTGTCGCTATTGTTTCCGCCGACATTTCCCTTACTCCGAAGTCCCCCACTCGATCGACCAGTGGCGGCCGGCGCTCGATGAAATTGCCGCTGACGAATCGATCGAAGAAGTCTTGCTCAGCGGCGGCGATCCGTTGATGCTGACCGATCCGGTCTTGGCTCGTTTGATCGATGCCCTGGAATCGATTCCGCATCTGCGGCGGTTGCGGATCCACAGCCGATTGCCGATCGTGCTGCCGTCGCGGGTCAACGATGCTCTGGTCACGATGCTGACCGCTTCGCGGCTAACCGTGTGGATGGTCGTGCATTCGAATCACGCCAACGAACTGGACGACGAGGTCGGGCAAGGACTGGGGCGTTTGATCGATCGCGGCATCCCGGTGATGAACCAGGCGGTGCTGTTGCGCGGCGTCAACGACGACCTCGACGCGCTGACCGATCTCTGCCGGCGGCTGATCGATCTCCGCGTGACCCCTTATTACCTGCACAAGCTGGATCAGGTCGCCGGGGCAGCTCACTTTGACGTCTCAAAAGAACGAGGTTGCGAGCTGATCGAAGGATTGCGAACGAGGTTGCCCGGATACGCGGTCCCGCGATTTGTGATCGAACAGCCCGATCAACCCTCCAAGACCGCAATCGTCTAAACCGGCCAACCGGTTCGCTCTGCCCGCGATCGGGCAGAGTCTTCCAAATCGGATCGCGTTACGCGTTGGACCCCGAACGGCTGATGCGGCGGCGATCGGATTCCCGCAGAACCGCTTTTCGCAGCCGGATGCTCAACGGGGTGATCTCGACAAGTTCATCGTCTTCGATGAACTCAAGCGCTGCTTCGAGGAACAGCTCACGCGCCGGCTTGAGGACGACGTTGTCATCACTTCCCGAGGCCCGCATGTTCGTCAACTTCTTCTCGCGGGTTGGGTTGACGGTCATGTCGTTGTCGCGCACGTTTTCGCCAACGATCATCCCCTCGTAAATTTCATCGCCGGGGCGGACGAACAATTCGCTGCGGTCTTGCAGCGTAAACAGCGAAAACGGAACTGCTTTGCCGCTGGTCATCGAGACCAACACGCCGTTGCTGCGCGTCGGCACTTCGCCTTCGACGGGACGGTAGCTGTCGAAGCGATGGTGAATGATCGCGGTCCCTTGGGTGGCGTTGAGCAACCGGGTTCGCAAGCCGATCAGACCGCGAGCGGGAATGTTGAAACGCAGCAATTGGTAGCTGCCGCGCGGCGAAATGTCTTCCAACAATCCGCGGCGGTGGCCGACCAATTCCATCACGGGCCCCATCCGTTCTTCGGGGACTTCGACGTTCAGGATTTCGTAGGGTTCATGCTTCTTGCCGTCGATCTCTTGGAAGACCACGCGCGGCTTGCCGACACTCAATTCATAACCTTCGCGGCGCATCGTTTCGATCAAAACCGACAGGTGCAGGACACCGCGGCCACGCACTGCGTAAGCTTCGGTTCCTTCGATCGGTGCGACGCGGAGGGCGACGTTTCGTTCGAGTTCTTTTTCCAGACGCGTCTTCAATTGGCGCGTGGTGACGTATTTGCCTTCGCGGCCAACCATCGGGGATGAATTGATGCTGAAGACCATCTCCAACGTGGGTTCATCGACTTTCAGTCGAGCCAAAGGCATCGGATGGTCGGGATGGCAGATCGTGTCGCCGATCTCGACGTCGTCCAGACCAACGATCGCGACGACTTCACCGGCCGAGGCCTTTTGGACTTCGACTCGTCCCAATTTGTCAAAGATATACAGGCCGCCGATCTTGCGGCGTGCGATTCGGTCGCGCGATTGATGCACGGCGACGGTTTGTTCGGCCGACATCGTTCCCGATGTGATCCGGCCGATCGCAATTCGGCCGACGTATTCGGACCAATCGAGGGTCGTTACCAACATTTGCAGCGGTGCATCGACTTCGACATCGGGGCCGGGAAGATCGTCGACCAAACGATCCAGCAGCGGTGTCATGTCGGTCCCCGGCTTGGTCGGGTCGTCGGTGGCGTAGCCTTCTTTGCTGGAAGCGAAGACGTACGAAGCGTCGTCGAGGAAATGTTCGCCGCCAAGTTCCGCCAGCAATTCGAGGGCTTCGTCGAGCACCTCCATCGAACGGGCATCGGGGCGATCGATCTTGTTGATAACAACGATCGGCTTGACTCCCGCTTCCAACGCCTTCTCCAACACGAAACGTGTTTGAGGCATAGGGCCTTCGGCGGCGTCGACCAACACCAACGCACCGTCGGCCATCCGGACGACGCGTTCGACCTCGCCACCAAAGTCGGCGTGGCCCGGGGTATCGATGACGTTGATTTTCACGCCGCGATAGGGAATCGCGATATTCTTCGAAAGGATCGTGATTCCACGCTCCTTTTCGAGATCGTTGGAATCGAGGATTCGTTCCCCGCGGAGATCGGATTCACGTTGTTCGCTGCTTTGCCGCAGCAAGCAATCGACGAGCGTCGTTTTACCATGATCAACGTGGGCAATAATAACGACGTTGCGTAGATCATTTCGACGCATAGGACAGGCTGCTTTCCAGAAAGGTTGGTTCGCCGCGAATGGATCGCCGGCAAGTATTCGCTGCTTCGCAAACCGAGTTTGGTGACGACATCACAACGAATCCCTGGAAAGAATTGTGCATATCCCTTCGACGCTGACTAGGCCATATTGAATGTTTGGCACAGGAATTGCCATCAATCCCCCTTCTCTTGGGTGGCGAATTGCGGACTACGCACCCAACGGTTTGCGTTGCGGTTTTGCTGGTTTCCCATTTTTTTATGGCCGCGTTGTCGTCGATCGGTCGTTCGCCAGGCCGTCGGGTCGGCAGAGCTTACATCCCGGACAACCGGACAACGGGGGATAACCGAACTGCCATGCCCCGCCACTGGCGTTATATACTGCTTTGCCAAGACTCTCCATTCCGATCGGGTTGCACAATAGATGCAAAACCTTGAAAATGTGTTCAAACGACAGTTTCCGTCTATCGAGCGGTCGACTTCTTGACTCAAGAATCGATCGCTTTAATTTTGAATGAACTCACTTAAAGCAGGAAGGAACAGGTGCCATGAGTGGATCGGTACCAATGACCCGCGAAGGTTATAATCGATTGAAAGCGGAGGTCGCCCATTTGGAAGGGGTGCTGATGCCCGACATCACCGAGAAATTGGCGGCGGCGCGCGAAGAGGGAGATCTGAAGGAGAATGCCGAATACCACGCCCAACGTGAGAATCAGGGGCTGTTGCAGGCGAAGATTAACGAACTGAAAAGCAAGATCGCTCGAGCGGACATCGTGGATGTTTCTCAGCTGCCCAAAGACGAAGTCGTGTTCGGCTGCAAAGTGACGGTGAAGGATCTGAAATACCAAGACGAAGAGGAGTTTACCCTGGTCGGAATGGGGGATGACGACTTGGACGCTGGCAAGATCCTGGTGACCAGTCCGATCGGGCAGGGGCTGTTGGGTAAGAAGGTCGGTCAGGTTGCGGAGATCGACGTCCCCGCGGGAATTCAAAAATTTGAAGTCGTGAAGATTGAACACCCAGAATAAAACCGATCCGGCAACCGCTGCTGAGAAAAATCCCGAGCCGTCGGGTTGCGCCGCCTGGGCCCCTGCGCTGATCGCGGGGGGCGCGTTGTTGGCGATGCTGTTTTTTATCAGCTGTGCCGGGGGCACGTATTATCTTTTCCAGCAACGCGGTGAATTTGCGTTGCGGACGATCGATGGCACGTTGATCCCGTTGATCGAACAATCGCGTCTGGAACCGGACGACAAGGCGACCACGATCGCGGAGTTGCGGCGTTTTATCCGACGCGGCCAATCGGGAGATCTGGAAGATTGGCAGATCGCCGGCGTGATGCAGCGTCTGGTCCGCTCGCCGATCCTCAGTTGGGGCGATCTGCAATATGTCGATTCGGTTATCGCACAGCGCGAATCGTTTTCCGACGAAGAGAAAGCTGCCGGCCATCGCGATCTCTCGCGATTGCAGCGAGGGGCGGAATTGGACAAAGTCATCCAGCTGGACATGACTGATATTTTTGAACCGATCTCCACCAAAGCGAATCATGAATCGGGGTATTCGTTGGACCAAGAGTTCTCCGATGAAGGCTTGCGAGAGTTCCTGGTGCGCGTTCGCTTGGTCGCCCACCGGGCGGAGGTTCCCGAAAAGCAGTACGATGTAAAACTGGTTTCGATTGTCAAAAGACAGATCGAAGCCGGGGTCGAATCGGGCATGAAGTAACTTCGATAATGACCGACACTCCCAACACTCCATCTGGCGACGCGCTCACCGCTCACGATATCGGCAACGATCTGACCGGTTGCCAATTGGGCGATCTGCAAATTCTGCGACGGCTGGGTCGCGGTGGCATGGCGGATGTCTACCTGGCCAAGCAGGTCTCGCTGGAACGCCAGGTCGCCGTAAAGATTCTGCGGGCATCGTTGGCCAACGACAACAGCTACGTCGAACGCTTTCGCCGCGAGGCCCGCGCGGCGGCCAAGTTGTCGCATCCCAACATTGTTCAAGTCTATGACGTCGGCCGGTCCGATGGCCGCTATTTCATCAGCCAAGAATTTGTCGATGGTCGCAATTTGCGGGAGCAGATCGATCGCGAAGGGCCATTGTCGCTACAGCGTGCTTTGGATGTGATGGTGGGGGTCGCCGCCGCGCTCGACGCCGCTTCAGAACAAGGCATCACGCACCGTGATATCAAGCCTGAAAACATCATGCTCAGCAACAAAGGGGATGTGAAAGTCGCCGACTTTGGGCTGGCGCGGATTGCCAACCCCGGCTTCCAGAGCGATTTGACGCAGGTTGGATTGACGCTGGGCACACCACTGTACATGAGTCCCGAACAGGTGCAGGGGAAACCTGTCGATGTGCGGAGCGATTTATATTCCTTGGGCGTGACGATGTTTCATGTCATGACCGGAAGGCCGCCGTTTGAAGGGGAGACCCCGTTGGCGATCGCGGTGCGGCACCTGCACGAAGTGCCGCCGCGGATCAGCGCCCTGCGGATGGACGATCATATTCCCCCTTGGATCGAAGAAGTGGTTGCGCGTTTGATGGCCAAAGCGCCCAAAGCACGCTTTGATACGCCGGCGCGACTGGTCGAATACCTTCAGAAGAAGATCGTTGAATCGGGTGGGCAGGAAACGCTTGGAACGCTGCCGGTTCGGCTGGCAGCGACCAATACGTTGCAGAGCGTGATGTCGGCGGAGCCTTCCCCGAACACGGGACGTTTGCTGTGGACGGCCGCACTGCTATTGCCGCTGTTGGGGCTGGCCGCGGGGGTCGTATCGGCGCGGCATCGAGCCGATGTTGCCGAGTTGTTGAGTACTGAAGCAGCGACGGTCGAGCCGCAGGATACGGTTCAGCGACAATTCTTCGAGGCGATGCGGATTAACACTCCCGTCGCATGGCAAGCGGTTTGGGGCAGTTTTCCCCCGGCCGACAGCACTGAAAATAAGATCTATGCCGCCAAAGCACGCATCCAACTGGCGCGGCTATACGATCACCAAGGCTTGCCCGAAAGTGTCGAACGGCTCGCCCGGCAGGTGATGAACGATCCCGACCTGCCGCCCCATCTGACAGCGATCGCAATGGCCCAGTGCGAAAACAGCTTGCGAGGAATGAACAAGCACGACGAAGCAGCGCTGTTGGGCGATTCGCTGAATCGAAAATGGAAAGAGCTGTCTGTCGAAGGGCAAAGTCTGTTTCGGCTGGCTGTCCCGCGAGGCGTCTTGGATCGGCTGGATCTCTAATTGCGTCGCGGCGGCTGCGGCGTGTCCCTGAGGCAACCAGTGGTTACGGTGTCTCTTTTTTGAGTTCCGTCCGCTTCGACTGGGAGGTCCGTGTGGCCCGCGTCAGCTCCAGATAATTTTCGTCCATAAACTCCGTAATCGTGCCGTCGATCGTCCAGTGGCTGTCGGCGTGGTCGCGACGCAATGAGCGGACGATCCGTTGTAGGGCCAGGTTTTCGTGGATGCGATACGTGCGTTGGTCGCTGCCAACAAACGCCCATCGGTTCCCTACCGGTACCACTTCGCCAACCGATTCGGTTAGCTTCGATCCTTCCCGTCGCAACGCTCCGCTCTTGTTATCCTCGAATTGCGCCCCCAGTCCCGCCGAGGTGGGAATTCCGAAAACGAACAGCGCGGTGAACATTACGCTGATGACCGCTCGCGGTTCATAAGGGGAGACGCGGAACAGCAGGATCACGATTGGCAACAGGAACATAGGGGAAGGACTCCGATGATCAATCGCCCGCCAACGACGGTTGGGGGGATTGCGCTCGGTGGTTCGATCCGTCGAAGTCACGTGAGGCGGTAGGTGTGGTTTGGTGTGCAGCCAATCCTTGCTGCGGCGTGCGGTCAGGGGCGGGGCGTGGGCTCAGTGGCGACGGAGCGAAAAACTGTGCAACGAGATTACGATTCCACTGACAACCATTGCGGCGCCGATCCAGCGCGGCGGGCGGACGCGTTTCGTCGGATTGGGATGTACCTGCATCACAAACGACGAAAATGGATCGTTGCTGGCCACGGGCGTGTTTCGCATCACGCGATCCAACGCCTTGGTGCAGCGTTCGTTGAGCACAAACGAATCAACTAGACGAAACTGAATTCCAAACAAGATCAGCAGGATGCCGATCAAAAAATAGTGGTTTCGTGTGAACTTCATCGTTGGACAAACCTCATGGCGGCGACCGTGCCAAAGCAGCGAGGGTGAGGCCAGGCGGGACAACCGGCATCAACCACGCGATACGCATTAGCCGCAAATCGCTGGGGACGGGAGAGGGGGGCTTGTAACGCGAGATGCACGCTAGCAAATCGCTCCTAGAAGAAGCATCGGCCAAAAGAGAGGGCGTTCACGAGCCGGTCGTAAAGAGTAGCGGTTGAACCGCTGGTAGCGAACGCAGCGAACGGGTTACTGTCGATGCCCCAAGACACCACCAAAAATCGATCCGACTCGCTGCTGAAGGCTCTGCGTTGGCGTGGCGGGCATCAGTTCCGAGCGCTGGGCTTGAAGCATCGCTTGGGTTAGTTGCGGCCGCTGCCGCCAATCCGTCATGCTGAATTCGCGGATATCGGCATACGTGCCGCCGAGACCGACTTCGGTCTTGCGGACCAGGTGGGTTCCGGCATCGGAGCGGACGACGTGGTAATTCATGGCGGTATAGAGTGTTCCGGCACCTACCGCGACACCTAGCAGAAATGATCCAGCGCGTCCCATCGATTCCATCCTCCAAACAGCGAACTCCGCCCAAAACATCCATTTCGTGCGGCACCGAAGTGCTTTCAGCACTTCGGCTCATCAACGCTGCCACGTTAAGTCCATCGAGATATACAACAAGAAGCGTTTCGCTAGCAAGTGAGATTCCCTTGCTTTGCGAACCGGCCAAGCGAAGTATTCGCAGATGTCCCGCGGCGGGCAAGGTCTCAGTCGCGTTTCCGTCCGGCCTGGCGACACGCCGCGCGTCAAATTGCCAGCAGCTTCCGCTAGCAATCTTGGAGCGAAACCTTCGCCACGCTAAATCAATTCGGAGATTGGGCGTCCGTTTTCTTGGACGGCAAAGTGCGGTCGGCCGCGCGTATCCTCATAGGTCACGTTTTGAGGGACTTCCATGTGGTGATAGATCGTGGCCGCCAAGTCTCCCGGCGTTACCGGGCGGTTCTTGATCTGGCCGCCATCTTTTTCGGTCGCGCCGATGATTTGACCGTGTCGCATTCCGCCACCTGCTAAGCACATCGACATCACTTGAGGCCAATGGTCGCGTCCATCGGTGCTGCCCTGAGTTCCCATGTTGGGCGTGCGGCCGAATTCACCCATCGCGATCACCATCACGTCGTCCAACATGCCCCGCTCGTCGAGGTCGGAAACTAGTGTAGTGATCAGTCGGTCGAACAGAGGCAGCAACGGCTTCAAGCCTCGTTCGATCCCACCGTAGGGCGGGATGTTATCGCCGTGGTTATCCCAGGTTCCCGAGGAGGGATGGTAGCTGAGATCGATCGTCACAAACGAGACTCCCGATTCGACCAGTCGGCGAGCCATCAGTGCCTGCTGGCACCACAGATGGTTTCCGTAGCGATCGCGCGTCGCCTGGGATTCCTGTTGCAGGTCAAACGCTTGTTGGACATGAGTGCCCGTCAAGGTTTGGATGGCTTGCTGTTGGAATTGGTCCATCGTTTGAACGGCTGGCGAATGGTCCAGGTTTCGGCGAACCTGGTCCAACTGTCGCAGCAGTTGTTGCCGTTGTTCGATCCGTTGGAAGCTCAAGTCCTTGGCGAAATTGAACATCGACGCGTCGGAAATTCGTCCGCTGTCCTTGCCGACGACATCATAGATTGGCAGCTTCGCCGCATCGTTGCCTTGGAACGGATCGAACGCATGTCCAAGATAGCCCGCGTGGCCGACGTGCCCGGCGGCTTTTTGGAAAGCGACGTAGGCCGGCATGTTGGCTTGGTTGGGGCCGCGTTCCTTCGCGACGATCGAGGCGATCGATGGGTAATTGGCTCCCACTCGATTTGTTCGCGGGGCGGCGTCGCGGTTTCCTGTTTGCATCACCATGTTCGGTTCATGGCTGCTGTTGCGGCAATCGACCGAGCGAATGATCGTGAATTTGTCCAGCATCGCCGCTTGCCGCGGCAGGTGCTCGCAGATGAATTCGCCGGGGATGGCGGTGCTGATCGGCGAAAAGGGGCCACGGTTGTTAAGTGGCCGATCGGGCTTCATGTCCCACGTGTCGATGTGGCTGGGACCACCGGTCATCCACAACAGGATCACCGACTTGTTAGATGAGATCCCGCGCCCGGCCTGTGATGCTGCGGCTCGCTGTTGGAGCAATGTAGGGAGCGAAAGACCAGCGATCCCGGCGGCGCTTGCCTTTACGAAGTTGCGACGGCTGGCCAGGCAAAGGCCTTCGTGCGTGGTGCCGCCAAACGATTCGAATGCGTGTCGCGCATGAGCCGAGCCACAAATGCCTTGGTTATGCATCTGTTCAATTCCTCGTCAATTAGGGTGAACCGCCTTCTGTTCGTTTCCGAAGCAGAATTGTAGCCGATTCAGCCCTTTGTTCCTAACGAGATAACGCGGTTTGTGGCGATCGCCGCGTGTTTCTGTCCGGCACGATCCAGCGTTCGCGTGAACGCTGGATCACCGTCGCGATGGGATCGGCTCGCGACGGCATGATCATGTCCCCAAGGTCGGCGAGAGTGGTGCGTTACACCTCGCTTTTCAGGAACCCCTCCAAGTGGTCGGCGCGGTTGGGGCTTTGCAATTTTCTGACAGCTTTTGCTTCGATTTGTCGAACGCGTTCGCGAGTTACCTTAAAGATCCGCCCAACTTCTTCGAGAGTGTAGCTGTAGCCATCGACTAGGCCGTAACGCAGTTTGATGATCTCGCGTTCGCGATAGGTCAACGTCTTCAGCAGGTCTTCGATCTTCTGACGCAGGATTCCGTTGCTGGCACATCGGACCGGGTTGTCGCTCTCGTTGTCCTCGATGAATTCACCGAAGCTGCTGTCTTCCCCTTCGCCGACGGGGCGGTCGAGGCTGACGGGATGGCGGCCGATGTCCATCACACGGCGGACCTCTTCGACGGGGATCTCGGTCTCCAGTGCGATCTCTTCCATCGTCGGTTCGCGACGCAATTCTTGCAGCATCCGCTTTTGAACTTGTCGCAGTTTACTGAGCACATCGATCATGTGGACCGGGATCCGGATCGTCCGTGCTTGGTCGGCGATGGCACGCGTGATCGCTTGCCGGATCCACCACGTCGCGTACGTGCTGAACTTAAATCCGCGTCGGTATTCGTACTTGTCAACCGCACGCATCAAGCCGGTGTTTCCCTCTTGGATCAAGTCGAGGAAACTGAGCCCACGGTTGCGGTACTTCTTGGCGATCGAAACGACCAGTCGCAGGTTGCCGCTGGACAGCTCGCGTTTCACTTTTTCGTAGGCTTCGAAATGTTTGCGGAACTTGGCGACACGATTTCGCAGCGAAGTTGGGCTCTCTTGAGTGACGCGAATCAGTTCGCGCAATTCCTGACGCAGGTCGGCGTCCTCGTCACGCGACAACGCGTCGTTGCCCAGTTGGGTCATGCGTTGCTTGATGTAATCCATCCGCGACGAGAAATTTTCCAGCTGTTTCATCAGCGGGGTAACTCGGCGGCTGCGAAGGCTCAGTTCCTCAACCAGTTGCAGGCACTTACGGCGTCGGCGGATGAAGCTGCATCGCGCGGTGGCACGATCTTCGTCGCTGCTGCTCTTCCGCACGATCACATCGAAATCTTGTTTGTTTTGGTCCATCAAGATGCCAACGGTTCGCAAATTGTGCGGCATCCGAGCACTCACCTGCTCCTTGGTCAATCGCTCGGTCAGCGAGACCTTGATGGTGCGGTCGAAGGGCAGTTTGCCTTCGTGAACGTTGCGAAGCGTTTCCACGGTGGCTCGCAAAGCAAAGTCAGATTCCAAGATCGCACGACGAAACTGGCGACGGGTGACTTCGATCTTTTTGGCCAACGCGATCTCTTCGTCGCGGGTCAGCAACGGGATCTCTGCCATCTGGCTCAGATACATCCGAATCGGATCGTCGCTGGCTTTGGGCAGTTCGGAAGAGGGGACAAACGCATCGACTTCCGAAAGTTTTCCCTTGGCTAACAATCCGCCAGCTAACGATTCGTCGACCAGTTCAATTCCTTGGTCTTCGATAGCCAGCAATAGGTTGTCGAGTTTTTCTGGACTTGCATCCTCGTCGGGAAGATAGTTATTGACCTCTTCGTAAGTCAGATAACCCTGGGACTTTCCCTTTGCGATCAGATCAACGAGTTCCTTCTCCATCACTTCCATGACAAACCTCCGTTTTTGTCACCGACGCCCTGTATTCGGGATTAGGATGTCGGCCCCTTGCGGGATTGAATTGAGTTGTGACCTGTGCGGATAAGTTCACAACGGTCGGGTCGCACTTCCTTGGCGAACTCAAGTGCAACATTCTACGCATATCTCTCTTGCAGACTAGACATGATTCAACCTAAACCGATTCCTTTTTCGCAAAAATACTAACTTTCGCTCAATGCTCGCAAATCCATCTACCGGGCGTCAAAACCACGTGCTGTTAGCTAGCATTTGTGATCTGTCGGTGTCCAGGCAACGGGAATGGCCGACGGAGATCTAGAGTTCGGGAAACAATTGCGATAGGCCGCGATCGAGTTGGCCGCGTGTTAGGACGAGGTCGAACCCGGCTTCGCGAGCTGCATCCAATCGGCCGGTTTGAACATGAGGTCCGAATGCGATCAGCTTTGCCGTGGGTGTCTGTTGATGGATGTGTTCGGAGATCGCTTCAACCGTGCTGCCTGTGGTGGCGAGGTCGACGATCACGACGCGTAAGTCGTCTTTGAGTGTCACCTTTTCGACTGATTTTCCCATCGACATTTCGTAACCCGCTTCGGTGGCGGCTGATTTAATCCGACTGGCAAAAAAGAGGTCGGTCGACAGCAGTAACGCATGAGGCATCATCGGGGTTCCGTTTCGGTTTTGTTGAGGAGTCGCAGGCAACGATGCTTGCGAAAATTGAAGAAGCGGGTCGAGACGCCGAAATCTGTCGACGTGCTCGGTTGGCATGCGGTCACGATGAGGCGGCGGTATGCGGTTGCTGGGTATCACCCAACCGACAAAGTTGCTGCAACGCATCGGTCGTCGAGCTGGTCGCTTGCAGTGCAGCAAGCAGTTCCGGTGGCGCGGTGAAGCGACGACCAAGCGTCGATAATTGCGACAGTTCTTCCAGGCATTGTGCATTGCCGAACGCATCGAATCGATGGATAAACCCGTTCGCATCGCGGAACCCGAGCCCACCGCGGAACGCTCGTTCAATGGAATCCAGGTCGCCGACAACGCGTTCGAGCAGGATACAGGCGGCTTCGATCAGCATTGGGAAAAACAGCCGCACCGCGACTTGGGCGTCCGATCTCGCCACCGTTTCGCGAGTGTAGCGTTCCACCAACATCTGGGCTGTCGGCCCCAGCGTTGCCGATCTTTGATCCGCTTTGTAAACGTAAAACCCTTCGCCGCCGGCGCGTCCGGGCAGTTTCGCCTTGACCATTGCTGGGGTGAGCGGCGACGGTTCAATACGACTGGGAAATGCTTGCCAAATCGCTCGCCCTGCATGGAATCCTGTCTCCATCCCAATCCAGTCCATCAGCTCCAACGGAGACATTGGCATGCCGTTCTCCGTTGCCACGCGCTGGATCTGTTCGGCGGGCGTTCCGCTGCAAAGCAGTTGAACCGATTCATTAAGATAGGGCACCAACATCCGATTGACGACGAAGCCGGGCGCGTCGCGTACGATCAAGTGCTGTTTGCCCAATGCGGCGGCGTAGCGTTTGGCGATCGCCACGGTCGCCTCGGAGGTTGCGTCGCCGGTGATGATCTCGATCAGCGGCCGTTGGTCGACCGGCATGAAGAAATGTAGGCCGCAACACCGTCCCTGCGAAAGAACTCGTTGTGTCACATCGGCCAAAGGAATTGTCGACGTGTTGGTTGCCAGGATCGCATCGTCGCCGGACAACTGTTCAGCCAACGCCAGAACTTGCTGCTTGGGTTCTCGGCGTTCGACGATCGATTCGATCACAATCGATTGTCGTGGCGTCGCACCACGCTGCGAGCCATTGGGGAGCAATTCGGTTGCCCAGCAGGCGTCGCCCCATCGTTTCGGAGGGCACTCCGCTGCGTGGGACTGCGATGCGAGTGCATCGACGGCGGCGGCAAGCTGTTGCGGGTTGGAATCGATCAAGCGGATCGCAAGTCCATGCTGCAAATGGTCGCTAGCGATCGCGCGGCCAACAATCCCAGCGCCGATTAAAGAAATGTCCCAAGCCGATTGGTCGTTCAAAAGTATCGATCCTTCCAAGATTTAACTTCTCGACAACGCGGACAAACCCCTCGTTGGGCTGGAGCCCTGTCGCCGCGTAACGTATATGTTAGATTCAAGCGAGCGATCTCTTCACACGCCCCAACACAAGGTCTTCTATGAGTCCCTCTTCCGTCGTGACCGATAGGCCGCAAGCCCGTGCCGTAGTCCAGGAGGAGTCCAACTTAACAAAGTCGACGGAGTTGGAGTATCCAAGCGGCGTCGATCTGAAGGATGTGCAGTGGGGCTACACCATTTCGTTTTTGGTCATTCATGCCGGCGCGCTACTGGCGCTGCTTCCGTGGTTTTTTTCGTGGTCCGGCGTGATCGCGTTTGCTGTGGGAACGGTGGTCTTCGGGCAATTGGGGATTCCCATCTGTTACCACCGGTTGTTGACGCACCGCAGTTTTAAGACTCCGAAATGGTTCGAACGCACGCTGGTTACGTTTGCGATGTGCAGCGCTCAAGAAACACCGGCGCGTTGGGTCGCTTGGCACCGCATCCACCACCAGCACAGCGACCACCGCGAGGACATGCACAGCCCGTTGGTGAACTTTCTCTGGGCGCACGTCAATTGGTTGGTCTACCGCAACCACAGCGTGCAGAATTTTTCGCTGTATCAGAAGTACGCCCGCGACATCCTCAGCGATCGCTTTTACATGTGGTTGGAGAAAATCCCTTACCCGATGACGGTCTTCTATCTCGGGCACGCAGTCCTCTATTTAGCAATCGCGGCTGGTGCTTCGGTCGCTTGCCTAGGAGCGAATCAACAAGCGTTGCAGTTGACGGCTAGCCTGTTCGTTTGGGGGGTACTACTGCGTACCGTTTGGGTCTGGCACATTACCTGGAGTGTCAATTCACTGTCACACATGTTTGGGTACCGCAATTATCCAACGACCGATGACAGCCGCAACAACTGGTTTGTGTCGCTAATTACCGGCGGCGAGGGATGGCACAACAACCACCACGCCGATCAAGCATCGGCATCGGTACAGCACCGTTGGTGGGAACTGGACCCGAATTACTACGTAATCCGGCTGTTTGGGCTGTTTGGGTTGGCGACGAACATTGTCCCGCCGGCGCACCAGCGTCGCAGGGGAAGCGTCGCAGCCGCCGCAAGCGATCGTGGCGATCTGGGAAGCTGATTTCCCAGGGCGGAACGCTGAATTAAATTCGTGGCGTATCGTGGCGACGCCCTTGCAACGGCTTGTCACCACGCGCCAGCAAAGGTCATACTATTGCAGCGACGTTGTCGCAGGCGATTGCAAGGGGCGGCAGTTGGCGGCGAATCGCCACAGTCATCGATCGTATTGTCAGCGCCAGCTAGTCGCTATTGCCGTCCGTATCCAAGCCGAATCCTACGACACGTAACACTGATGGTTCTTCGCAAAGACGTTGTTATCACCGGAATCGGAGTTGTCTCACCGATCGGCACGGGGGTCGATCGGTTTTGGTCGAGCTTGATCGAGGGGCGCAGCGGGATTCGCAATCTAACCCACGTTACGGCGGATATGCTGCCGTATACGTACGGCGGTCAATTAACCGATTTTGATCCCAAAGCGTACGTGCGCCCACGTAAAACACTCAAGGTGATGAGCCGCGAATTGCAAACGGCCTTCTCCGCCTGTGTGATGGCAACGCAGCAAAGCGGCTTTGATGTCGCGGGAACTCCCAAGGAACGGATCGCCACGGTCTTCGGTTCAGAGATGCTATACGGCGAACCCGAAGAGATACAGCCGACGGTGGCTCGCAGTAGTCCCGAAGGGCGGTTTCAGCCCGAACTGTGGGGTCCATCGGCGATGAAAGAGATCTTTCCGCTGTGGATGTTGAAATACTTGCCCAACATGGCGGCCTGTCACTATGGAATTGCGATCGGTGCGTTGGGGCCGAACAACACCATCGTAATGGGGGATACCTCTGGATTGTCGGCGGTCGCGGAATCGATCAGCGTCATCCAGCGCGGCGCCGCTGATGTGGTCGTCACCTGTTCCACCGGAACGCGGATCAGTCTGACACGTTTGCTGTATCAAGGTAGCGTCCCCTACGGTTCGCTACGCGATCCGGTTGGTTCCAGCTGTCGTCCGTTTTCATCGGATCGCGATGGATTGATCGGTGGGGAAGGGGCTGCGGCGGTGATCTTAGAATCGCGTGAGCATGCGGAGCGCCGCGGCGCAAAACCACTCGTCAGCATCGGCGGATATTCCTGTAATTACGGAGCACCCGCAGCGGGACGGCGCGGGTCGCCCGAGGCGCTTTCGCTAGCGATCGGCAGCGCGATCGAGCGCGCCGGTGCCACTCCGGAGGAGATCGGGATCGCCGTCAGCCACGCGATGGGGGATCCGATGCTCGATCAGATCGACGCGCAGGTCCATCAATCGATCGTTCCCCAAGCGATCGTCACGGCTCCCAAAGGGGCAATGGGGCACCTGGGGGCTGGGTGTGGCGTGATGGAGATGAGCATCGCCGCGCTGGCGTTGCAACACGGTATCGTTCCCCCGACGGTCAATGCCGAATCAAAAGATCCGCAGTATGGGATCGATCTTGCCGCAGCGCCGCGGCCAACGAATGCTTCCCTGGCAGTGCAATCGAATCACAGCGCCACGGGCAACGCAATCGCGGTTGTGCTGCGGAAGGAATAGACTTTGCGGCCGCGGTGTCGCGAAGAATTGACACCAAAAATCTATTGCCGCATTATTCGACTTGGCGCAAAAATTCACTGGCCTAAAATGGTTTCTTGTCGCCAGCAGGTGCCTATCGATTTGATCGCAGGCACTCTGTTGCTCTTAAGCGTGTGTGAGCATCGGCGTTAAAACCATAAAGAGGGAGGTGTGTGTTGCTATCTGAGTCGTCTGTTGAAGCAAGTGTCCGTCGATTACTGAACGATGGCGGACAGAATGAAGAGACTTATGATCGCGTTGAGGAAATGCTGGACGAACTGCGTCCTGAAAGTCCTTTGCGTCATCGTTTGTCGCAAGAATTGGATGAATTGCGTGCCTTGGCTGCCAGCAGCAAATAATTGCCATCCGTAGCAAACGCGTCTCCCCACAACGTCGCGATACCGCTGTTTGTTCGATCCAGCGGCTGCCATCAAACGAAATCAGGGCGTCTACCATCGGTCGATGATAGACGCCCTGAATCTTTTCCCGCCAGTCGTCGACGTTCGACTAGCGATTGATTGTGATACCGAAGGTGTATCCGACAAGCCATACGTTTTGATCGCTCACCGCACTTGTGCCTTCCAACTTCGTTGTGTTGCCTCCGCGAACTTCGCCTCGCAACACGCCTTGGGCGTAGTCGATCAATTGCAGACCGCCTCGCAGGTGGATGTCGCGAGTCAATTGAAGCGAGGTTTCCGCACGGAGATCGAAGCCAAACACAAACTCGGTGCCGTGCTTGTAAACCGTGGTGTGTCGCGAATCGTCAAACGCGATCTCGCCGTCGATCTCACCTTGCAATTGGATGTCATAGAAGGTGTCGGTTGTTCGGTTGGTGTACGAGCTGTTTTGGAAGTTTTGCATCGCAAACGCTCGCAGGTCCAACGAGTGGGTGAACCGATTGTGGAACTTGATGTAGCGGAATCCAATTTGACCGCCGTACATTTCGTTTTCGTTTCGGTCGATCTGTTGGTTAAACGATTCCTGAATCAGTTCGGCAAAGGAAAGATCGGCTTGCTGAACCAGTGCGGGCTGCACATCGTAAGCGTCGTTTTCGGTGTGGTCGCGAATTTTCACGTATTTCAAACCGACCATCGGTTCCAACAGGCCGCCCTTGCGGTACGACTCCAGTCGCCACGTTCGGTTCAATTCGAAGCCCTTCATCTCGATCACGTTTAAGCTGTCTTTGACCTCATAAACGCGTTCCAGGTACTCGTGGTCGTCCCGGTCGCGACGTGGCAACAACTGGCCATACTCGTCGAACACATCGGGCGTTTCAGCACTTGGAAGCTGAGGGTCTTCCGTGTTGATCACATTCGCACGGTATTGGACGTCGATGTCGAAAACATTGGGCCCGGTGAGGCTCCAATAGGTCATCGCCCAACCGCGATCGTCGTCACCCATGTAACCGAAGTCGAGGCGGTTTGCCCACCCGAAATCTCCCTGAGTGTAGGAGTCTTCCGTATCGGAACGGTTGACCATGATGTAGCCCCGGTCAAACGTTCCATACCAACCGTGGTTAGCGCGGTGTTTGGGGCTGAGTTCCTCGATGTCCGCGTTGTACGCAGTCTCGAACCAACGAAAGTCGGTATCGAGTTCCAAGATCCCGTCGGGTTCCCCCCACGTGCCAGGTGGTTGCTCCTGAGCTCCGACCTGATGTCCTCCGATCACCGTTGCAATAACGGTGACCAAGAAAGCGGCGAGTTTACGTACTGGCATGTCTCTGTCCACTTGTAATGTATGCACGCGGTGCATTTCAATCCGCACGGCAGCGTCTAAAGCTGCTGTTTCCAATTTGACGCCCCAAGCTGATGCGCCGTCGTATAACGCAAAAGTTCTGGTTGTGCGGGTAGTATCGGTTGGGATCGTGACGAAAATCCAACGAGAATGACGTCACTAACGTCAAAATCGGCAAAACCTAGCATCCGACGGTCGCTAGCACTCTTTATTCCCCACCGTCAGCACGACGTTGCCACCCGACACAGAGAATCACGCAACCCAAAAGGCAATGGCCTTTTGTTCACGTCACAAGCGGGCGTTGATTGTGGGAGGATGCAGCGGCAGGGAGCCAGAACAGCTCCGGCCTGACAGGCGATCTACTGTGCGAGGTGCCGGGTCGCTGCGATCGCATCGCGCATCGCGGCAAAGTCGATCTCGTGCACATCGACGGGGCTACCGATCGCGTCGATCAAAGTGATCGTCAAACGCCCGCCCAGATGCTGGCGAAACTCTTCCAAGCCCTGCAACAAAGCGTCCTCATCGCGGAGCGCCGCGTGATGGATCGGAAGACCAAGGCGTTGCAAACAATCGAGGACCCGGTCGCAATCCGCTTGCGGAAGCCCTAAGACGCGGGCCGAATAGAGGCAATCGATGGCTAGCCCGATCGACACCGCTTCGCCATGTCGAAGCTGATAATTGGTCAACGATTCGAGCCGATGGGCCGACCAGTGTCCGAAATCCAACGGTCGGGCTTCGAGCGTCTCAAACGGATCACCGCCTCGTGTGATGTGATCCAGATGCATTTGCACGCTGGCGCGAATCGCGCCGGCAGCGGCCTGCGGATCGCGTTGACAAATCTTCTCCGCATCGCGGCAGACCTGTTCAAACGCCGTGGTTTGCTTCAATAACGAGACCTTCACAACTTCGCTGAATCCACACCGATAATCGCGATCGGGAAGCGTTTCTAAGATCTTCGCATCGTTGATCACGCCCCACGGAACGGCAAACGTTCCTTTCCAGTTCTTCTTGCCAAACCAATTCACCGCGTTTTTTACGCCGACTCCCGAATCGGCTTGCGCAAGCGTTGTCGTCGGAATGCGGATCAATCGAATACCGCGATGGGCGATCGACGCGGCATATCCGACGGCGTCCAAAACCGCCCCGCCCCCGATCACGATGACGTAGCTGCGTCGATCCAAGTCGTGGTCGTTAAAATTCCGCAGCAGATTGTCGATGATGGCCGGATCGTTTTTGCTGGCTTCTCCCCCCGCGATTACCTGTGGAGGTTGGGTCAGCAGGACATGATCGTTCGCCGCGTTCAGTGTGTTGACGATCCGGTGGCCAATTCCCGGATTGGCATCGGCAACGTGCTGGTCCAGCCAGATCTGCGCTCGTGCTGGCATGTCCCCCGAGGGTTCCAGCAGATCGGTCAGCACTTGCGAATCGTCACCAAAGACGTCCGCAGTAAAACGCAGCCGTTGAACCAAGGGCAACGAAAATGAAATATCAATCGAATCCGAAGACTTCATCAGCATGGCAGAAGAGGTGCGGCAGCGGGTGGGGGGTGTTCGCAAACGGGGAGATCGAGGATTTGCTTCGACCATGGGTCTTATTGTACGTCAAAACAACGCGTAATGCTGCGCTGTCATCCAAGGCACTTGATTGCATTTGGCGGGTGGGGGATAACCAGTCGACGAAATCCAATGCTCCGTCCACAAACCCCTACGACAGGATTTGAACGCTATGGTCCGCACCGCAAGCACGATGTTGCCGCTGGGCACTCCGGCACCTTCGTTTTCGCTGCCCGATACCGAAGGCAAGCTGGTTTCGACTAGCGACTTTGCCAACTCCCGAGCGCTGTTGGTGATTTTTTTGTGCAACCACTGTCCGTATGTAAAACACGTCGCGCCCGAACTGGCTCGTTTGACGGCTGAATACGCCGCCAAAGGCGTTGCGACGGTCGGAATCAGCAGCAACGACGTCGAAAATTACCCCGACGATTCGCCCGAGAAAATGATCGAGGAAAAGGCGGCCCAAGGCTATGCCTTCCCATACCTCTACGATGCCGACCAGTCGGTGGCCAAGGCGTACCGCGCCGCCTGCACTCCCGATTTTTTCGTGTTCGATGGGCAACAGAAATTGGCTTACCGCGGCCAACTGGATGACAGTCGCCCCAAAAGCGATATCCCGCTGTCGGGCAGCGACCTTCGCGATGCGCTGGACGCGGTTCTGTCGAGCGCCGCGGCTCCGGAGCCGCAGAAACCGAGTATCGGTTGCAATATCAAGTGGAAGGCTGGAAACGAGCCTGATTATTTTAATTCGTCTGGCATCATCTGATTTCGGCCCCCATCGGTCCGCCGAATCCGACCCCGCGGCACGACGTTGCCGCCGGGGTTTCGTTCGCTTCTGTTTCATGTTCTTCAAGAGTAGATATTCCATCGATGCCAAAAGCACCTTCGTTGCGTCTGGGCGCTCACATGTCGATCGCCGGTGGGCTGGAAAAGGCGGTCCAACGGGCGCGCGATGCAACCTGCGACGTCGTCCAGATATTCACCAAAAACAACAACCAATGGGCCGCCAAACCGCTGACCGATGCGATGGTGCAGGCTTGGCGGTCGGCATTAACCGAATACGCGATCGGGGCGCCGATCGCGCACGCCTCGTATTTGATTAACCTCGCCTCGCCGAATCCCGAATTATTTCGGAAGTCGATTGAGGCGCTGATTGTCGAATGGCAGCGGGCCGAACAATTGCAACTGGAAGGATTGGTCGTTCACCCTGGCGCGTTTACCGACAGCAGCGAAGAAGAGGGCTTGGCGAAGATTGTCGAAGCGGTTCGTGAAATCATCGACCGCGTGCAACCACAGCATTGCCGCTTGTTGCTCGAGAACACCGCAGGGCAAGGTTCGTGCCTGGGGCACGCAATCGTGCACTTGGGAACAATGTTTCGCGGGGTCGGTAACACCGAAAACCTTGGTGTATGTTTTGACACCTGCCACGCATTCGCGGCCGGGTATGACCTGACGACCGACGCCGGGTATGCGGCAATGCAGTCGGAGATCAACAGTGAGTTGCCTTCCGATGCGATCCGCGCAGTGCATATCAACGATAGCAAGAAGGGGTGTGGGTCGCGGGTCGATCGGCATGACCATATCGGTCAGGGGATGATCACGTTGGATGGTTTCCGTCGCGTGCTCAGCGATCCGATCTTCAACGTTTGCCCGATGTATCTCGAGACTCCCAAGGGAGTCGATACCGAGACAGGCGAGGACTGCGACACTAACAACCTCAACACCCTGCGCAGTCTTTTGGGGTGACTTGCATGTCCAAATGTGGCTTCGGAAAACCACACGTTTGCGGAAGGTTTCCGCCAACTATGAGCTTCTTTGGATAATCGGTTGATTCAGATGCGTCGATGTCCCGAAAAAACTAATAACGAGTCCGCGGCTCGTTAACGACAGGGGCAGCGGCACTGTTTGGTGGAAACCGAACAGTGCCGCGTTTTTTTTGCGCCTTGGTCTTTTCTGGCGTGGGTCAAAATTACATACCCAAGTCTTCTTCGTCGACTTCGTCTTCATCGTCGCGATCCGGGTGCAACGGATCATTGGGATCAAAAAAGAAGTCGGCCAACCCCATCGGAACCGAATTGCCACCGAGTGTACGCTGTTTGCGTTCGGCCAACGATTCGAGGTCGAGTGCGTCGGGACCTAAGCAATTTTGCAGCGCTTCGTGCCAAGCTTGATCGCGACTGAGGGGATGGGCGCGATCTTGGGAGAGTCGCTTCAGCGCGTAGCGCAACATATTGATACCATCGCGAGGCGAGAAATCGAGTTTCAGCTGATGCGAGCGCTGTAAGAAGTCGACAGTCAGGGCGAGCATCTCCGCTTCGGCAAACGGCAGATGATATTGCAGGATCGCCATCTCGTCTTGTGGATCGGGAAAGCCCACCTCAAGGGTTGGCTGCAATCGGCTGAGGATGTAATCGGGAATCTCGAAGGTCGATTCGTCTTGGTTCATCGTGACCGCAGCACGAAAATTCTCATTTGCACTGATCGTAATCCCCGCCACGATCGATTCGACGTAGCGGCGTTGGTCGAACAGCGGCGCCAGGCTAGCCCAGGACTTTTCGTTCATCCGGTTGCCTTCGTCTAAAATGCAAACGCCCCCGCACAACATCGCGGTTACCAACGGCGAAGCGTGGTAGGAGATGTGTCCGTTCTGGGCGAGCACGGGCGTGACCAGCAGATCCTCGGGGCGCGTATCGGCGGTGCATTGATAGATATAGATCGGCAGTTCGCGATGCTGGGCACCGGCGATCGCCAACTGGGTCTTTCCGACACCGGGAGGTCCCACGAGTCGTGGGGTCAGCGGTAGGTCGGTTGGATCGACCGTCAACCAACATGCCAATAATTGCGTCAGGATTTCGCCTTGTCCGATCCATTGGCTGGTCGCCTGGTGTGGCGCGGACAGCTTCAGGCGTACTCCGTCAATTTCGACAAAGCCTTTGTCGGCTTCAGCATTCATGATCAAATCCAAGGTCAGACGGGGGTGATTGCGGAATCGAGACGCAGGCTTCGAATCGCGCCGCAGAGCGTGTGATCGCGATGCCCAATCATGGTTTGCCTGGGGCGACAACCGGGCCGCGGCAAGCAGTCCAGCATTGCATTCTATGGTATCGCTTGTCGCGGCGCGTCGAAAGTAGTCGCAGGACGCGCGGTCGTCGCCCGCCAATTTTCGCATGCACCGTCTCACCACACGTTGGAGACAGTAAAGCAGCTCGCGACGTGTGTTGAGACGCAACGACACCGAGACATTAAATTGCTTTCACCTGGGCCTGCGGCGAGGAAGCTTTTTGACAAGATGTATCATTACGAGGTAGGTTTGAGGGCAGGCGGCTTGCGTAAGGGGCGCCATTGCGCGCAGTTTCCAAGGAACTTCTCGATGACGACGAACGGACGACGCTGGATTCCTGCACTGTGTTGTGCCCTGGTGATGTGGATGCTGGCCCCTGCGATGGCGCAAAACGCGGCACGGACCTACCCATCGCAACAGTATTACGTCGGCTTGGCGATGCTTCGTGAAGGGGCGTTGCCCGACGCTGTCGAATTGTTCGAGGAAGCCGTTCGCGCCGGCCGTACCGATCCTACGGGCAAATGGATCGATTCGATTCCCGCTTACGCGATGTTAGGGGAATGCAATTACCAACTGGGAAATCTTCCCGCCGCACACCAAAACTTTGATGCCGCAATCGGTTTGATGTTACGCCATGGCCGTTGGCTTGAATCGGTGCAATGGCCGCCGTCGTTGGCGGGGGTGAAAGCGAACATCGGCGTCGGATCGTGGGCCGTCAGCGGAAGACGCAGCACGCTTGCCAACATTCCCGACACCATGCAGATCATGACTGGAAGCCAGGATGTGTTGGGGCAGATCCAACGTGGCGGAACGCTCCAGACGGCGCAGTTAATGAAAGTGGATGTGGCCGAGATCGTCCGCGCGTTGGCTTGGGCCGTCTATCGTCGCAGCCAAGTTCTCGGCGGGCTTTCGATCGATGATCCGCTGAACGAGGAATTGCTGACATCGTTGGCTCGCACCAAATTGCCACCGGGTCCAGGGCAAGCGTGGGTCGATCTCGTGCGGGCGATCGCGCTGATCGCCGACAACCAACCGCAACAGGCCGTCGGGCTGGTCGATCGCGCTGTCATGTTACCGGGCAATTATGATCATCCACTGACGTCGATCGGGCTGTTGGTGGGGGCGAATTTGTTGATGATTTCAGGCCAGCCGCAAGCGACGACTCAGTACATCGAAGCCGCTATTTCGGGAGCCACGTACGGACAATATGAGATCGCCGCCGAAGCGATGCGAATCGCAGTGGGTCCACTAGCCAGCCAAGGCTCGGGCGTTTTGACGGCGCGGGCCAATGCGGCGGCCCTGCAATTAGGACGCAAGTCGCGGCTGATGGCGGCAACCTGTTACTTGGTGGGGGCTGAATCGGCGGCAAATTCGGGGCAGCCGCAAGACGCGCAGCGGAGCCTGGCCGATGCGAGATCGATCCTTGCGCGTCGCAACACGGTTTTGCCACGGTTGGAAGCCTACGCCAACTATTGCGTCGCCCTGACAGCGTTTCAAACCGGTGACACCAAAGCCGCTGCGGTCGCGCTCGATAAAGTGATGGCTTTTGCCTTGAACGGTGCGACGCCAACGTGCCCCCACACCTATCAGCTGGCGATCGTGCAATCCGCCATGTCCGGCGGAGGGATTGGCGGTCGTACGGCCGACGATCTGTTGACCGCGTTGGCCCAGGGGCCATCGCTGGGGCAATGGTATCTCGACCCCGTCAATGCGCTTTCGGCGACGCGTCCCAATCAGGCGGTCGACCAATTGCGATTTTCTGGTTTGATTCAACGTCAAAAATTTGAAGAAGCATTGCAGGTGGCCGACGAGGTGTTGGGGAACCGCTTTCGCAGCCAATTGCCGTTGTCGGGGCGGATGTTGGACGTGCGTTGGTTGGTTGCCGGCCCCGAGGACCAATTGTCTACCGCGGCACTCGCGGTGCGCGCGAAGCCACCGGCTATGCTCAAGTCGATTGCGGGTGTGGCGTCGGTGATGGCCGATGCGCAAACGGCGCTTGCGGCGCTTCCCTTTGAAGCCGCCGACCCGCCCCAAGCGGCTCAGCTGCAAGCGAATTGGACCGATCTCGCCACCGCAGCGGATCGGGTGGAAACGCTGGTGGGACAAGCGGCGATCCAACGGATGAACGTTCCGCGGGTGTTCCCGCCGGCAATCGGTGACAAAAGCATGTGGCCCCAATTGTCCGCAGGCAATGCGGTGTTGACGTTCTGCCCGGCCGGTGCGGACCTGATCGGTTTGCTTTACAGCAATGGCAAGGTAACGGCTTGGCAAGTCGAACGTCCGGCAAGCGTGCTGCCCCAGATCTCTCAGTGGATCAAAGCCTTGGGGGTTATCCGACGTCGCGGTGGCGCGGCGCAACTTTCCCAGCCCGACCAATGGCAACCGATCGCACAAGCGCTGCGTCGCCAGCTCTTCCCCGGCCTCGATACCAAGACCTTGGCCTCCATTCAACGGATGGTGATCGTGCCCTACGGACCGCTTTGGTACCTTCCATTCGAATTGCTTCCGGTGGGCGAGGCGGCAGGATCGACGCTTGGCGATGTGATCTCGATCAGCTATGCGCCAACGCCTGGCCTGGCTCTCCATCCCCCGGCGCTTTCGACGAACAAGATATCGACCGGAGCGATTGTCGGTAGGTTCCTGGCCCCTGCCGATGTCGAACTCAACGATCAACTTTCCCAAGATTTGGTCGACGCGGTTCCCGAGACCCAACGCTTGCCGGGACAGGCAAAACTGCCGGGGGCGTTGCTTGCGCCACGATTTGGGCGGGTTTGGGTCGCGGCGCCGGTGAAGCCTCAGGCCAAGGCCCCGCTGCTGGTAAGTCCGTTTGCGTACGATCAAGGAAAGCCCGGCGGCGATCTTAGCAGCTGGCTGCGATTCCCTTGGGGCGGTCCAGGAGAGCTGTTGCTTCCGGGTTTTCAATCCAATATCAGCACCGCAGGAGGTGCGCCCGATGGAGACGATCTGTTTTTGATGGCCTGTGGGTTACAGGCTGCGGGAGCAAAGCAGGTGCTTCTGTCGCGCTGGGCCGTTGGCGGTCGCAGCACGGCGGCACTGTTGCGGGAGTATCTTGGCGAGGTGGAATTTTCGAGTCCGTTGGATAGCTGGAAGCGCAGCATGGTCCTGCTGCGGAACCAGGAACTCGACCCCAGTGGCGAACCCTTGTTGAACGATGGCGACGCCAAAGCGGGCCCCGCCAGCGGAGCGAATCCGCTGTTCTGGTCAGGCTATCTTTTCATCGGGGCCGATATCGAACGTCTGCCCTGATCAAACGGCATGGTTATCGATGCCAGCAGCGTAGGGCGGGCGTTACGCCGATTCGGGTTCTGCTTTACCGATACATTGATAGACCAGTGCGCCGAGCACGCCGCCGGCGATCGGTGCCAGCCAGAAAAACCACAATTGGGTCAACGGCATGCCGCCAACAAACAGCGCCGGACCGGTGCTGCGAGCGGGATTGACCGACAGATTGGTGACGGGAATACCAATCAGATGGATCAGGGTCAGGCCCAGGCCGATCGCGATTGGGGCAAAGCCAGCTGGGGCGCGCTTGTCGGTTGCTCCCATGATGATCAGCAAGAAGAATGCGGTCAGCACGATCTCGGCAACCAAGCAGGCGAGCATCGAATACCCGCCGGGCGAGATTGCCCCAAATCCATTGGTCGCAAAGGCGCCCGCGTCGGCGTTGTTGACCGCGAAGCCTTCTTTGCCCGAGGCGATCATGTACAGCGTTCCCGCTCCAGCGATCGCGCCGAGAACCTGAGCGATCACATAGGGCACGAGATCGGAAACCTTCGACCGCCCCCCAACCGTTAACCCCACGGTCACTGCGGGGTTCAGGTGACAACCCGAGATGTGACCGATCGTGTAGGCCATCGTCAAGACGGTCAACCCGAAGGCCAACGAGACACCAACCAGACCGATCCCGATGTTGATCGGCGTGTCCGCTTCGGGCGTGATGACTTTGGCGGCCAGAACCGCACTTCCGCATCCGCCGAACACCAACCAAAACGTTCCGAAGAACTCCGCAGCCGAACGAGTACCAATTCCTGCCATCTCAAACTCGCAAATTAGGGGCAAATACTAAGAACGGCGATACCCATGATCGCTCGTGGAAGAAAGTATATCGATCGCCTCGTTGGTCGGATACCGCCATTTGTAGTGCCGCGCACGAAACAAGGCGTTCTCTTGCGAGAACGCCTTGTTCGAAATTCGGTCGTGGAATACCAACCGCTTGCGCGATTGTGGTCCGTTTCAAGCCGGGGTCTTAGAGGCCCCATTCCTGAGTGATGTCGTCGACGAATTGATCGATCGCATCCTCTTCGTCGTCGCTGTCAGTCGATGCCAACCAGCCTAACGATGCAGCGTCTGAAGACGTCGTGGAATCGAACTGCGACGTTTTTTCAACGGCCAATTCGGCGAACACTTGATCGTTGGCAGGAGCCTCCGATTCAGCGGTAACGCTGGCGGCGATGCTTGGTGCTTCGCCACTGGCAAACAATCCAGCTTGGTTGTTCAAGGCGTTGATCACCATCAGAGCATCGATGGGAGATACAAATTGATCGCCGTTAACATCCACAAACCGTCGGTTGGCGTTCGCCGATTCGCCTTCGGCCATCAGCTGGCTGGAGCCGTTGAGATTCAATTGATTGATCACGCTCAACGCATCGATCGGCGAAACGGTCCCGTCGTTGTTGACGTCATATCGATTGACCGGGTTTTGGTATTCCGGGCCGATGGTTGTCGTCGCCGCAGAGATCGTGATCGATTTACGGTCGTATCGGATCTGGTCGATCGGCACGACCTTTGGATCCGCTTCGAACAGCAACGTGTCTTGAGCTGGCGAGATGTCCGCGGGGTCACCGACAAAGGTTGCGATACCCGTTGCCGTCGCAACAAATTGGATCGCCATCAAATCGCGTAGTTGCGAACCCAACGGGGCTCCCGAGCCATCGGTGTTGGTGAATTGTGTCGCACCGACCTCGTTGATGATGCCAACGGTCCCCGCCGTGCCTCTTTGCACGTTGGTGTAGAACTCTCCGAATTCAATGTTGAAATCCAACGCACTGGTTTGCGTCGTCGAGCGTGGTGATACGGCCAACGTACTTGCGCTGTACAGGATGTCCTGGTAGGCCGAGAAGACACCGGTGTCGAGTGTAACACCGGTGCGTAGGTCATCGACATTGACTTGCAGCGTCAAGGTATCACCAACGCGAACGGTTCGGATTTGGTTGCCCGCCGCATCGAGGATTGCATTTCCCGAGGCGTCGAATAGTGTAAATGGCAAATCGACGGTGTCGTTGGCATTCAATTGCGCGTCGGTGCCGACAAACACGGTGATCGTCGCTGTGCTGCGGAATCCATCGGGCGAAAGGATCGTGTAGGTAAATTGATCGACGCCCGTGAACGCGGTTCGCGGCGTGTACAGGATCGTATTTCCCGAAACGCGAGCACTACCGTTGGCGGGAGTACCGATGGCGGCGATCGACGACGCCCCGGCGGCGCCTTGGATGTCGTTGCCTAGCACAAGCATCGGGAACTCAATCGCTCCCTGGCTCACGCGATAGGAATCGTCCACCGCTGTCGGGATCGGAAGCCCGGCGGGGATGATGTTCAGCGTTTGCTTGCCAAACAGTTGACGGTTGACGGGGACTTCCTGACCTGGATCGTTCAGGAAGACCACGTCGTTGGTGATCGCTTCATCGGCAGGGTCGGTTTGGAAGACCGCGGTTCCCGCCCCGATCGCTCGCATCGTCAGCGTGAACAATTCCGCCGGGCCCGAATGGAATTGCTGATTCCCAATCGAAGCCTGCGACGCCCCGACTTCGTCGATCATGTTGGGCGTCAGTGCGTTGCCGGTTTTCAGCTGTTGAAACAGGGGCCCATAGGTGATGTCAAACGAAGAGGTATTGCCGGGAGCCGTTGGTGCGACCGTCGTTACGATATTGCTATACAACAAATCGATGTAGGCCGCCCCCAAACCTTGTTCCAAGATGGACGCCGAGGCGCGAATATCGTCGACCCAAACTTGGACCTTAAAGGTATCGCCGACGTTGATCGAACTGGTGGGGTTGCCGTTAGCGTCCAGCGTTCGGACGCTGTATTCGACTTGATTGGCCAGCGAATTCGGATTGATCTGAACCGTCACGGTCGCCGTATCCGAGAAGCCCGAGCTATCGCGAACGGTATAGGTGAACTGTTCAGTACCCGAGAACCCTGGAGCGGGGAGATACGACAATGTTTGCGACGCGAAATTAACGGTGCCGCCAAAGTTTGTGGGTCCCACGTCAACGATTTGCAAGCCGCCTAGGTTGCTGGGTGAATCGTTGGCCAGCACTGCCAGGGTCGTCGCCGCACTTGCGTTCAAAGGCACTTGATAAAGGTCGTCGACCGCGATGGGAGCGTTGTTCAGCAAGACAATATTCACTGTCACGGTCGTCGTGGCTTGCAGCCCCGAATCGGTAATGACGGTGTATTCAAAAGTGTCTTCGCCAGTGAAACCGCTGCGTGGGGTGTAAATTACCGATTGCCCACCACTGCCGATGTTCAACGTCCCGGTGGTTCCGGCAAGCGGGTCGACACTGACCACGCGAATTGAACTGTCGAACTTCGAATCGTTCTCCAGTACCCGAAGATTCGCGTTCAACGAATTCCGCGGGATCGTGAAATCTGCAAAGACCGGATTCGTCAGGTCGTCATAGCGGTCCGGCTGAGCCAAGGAGGTCGTGGCTTGGACCGTGAAAACGTAATCTTCGACTTCGCCCGCTGTTGAGAAACCAGTGGTTCCAAGGTTCAATTCGGGTCCGTAGCGGAAGCGGGCATATTTAGGGCCGTCGGTCGTCCCGGCGGGGACCGCGATTTCGGTGGTTAAGGTCTGTGCACCGTTAAACAAGGTGCGATTGCTGAAGACCTTCTCGCTGGCACTGAACACGCCATCGCCGTTGAAGTCGATCCAGCCTTGCAAATAAGCCGTTTGACCGATGTTGCGGGCGGTGATGGAAAAGTCCGCGGTCGCACCGGGAGCAAGTGGCGAAACGATCACGATGCCGTCTTCGTCATCGCTACCATTGTTGTCGTCGCCATCGGCATCGGTCGACGGGATGCCGTCCGCTTCGATGTCGGTCAACGATCCCAAGCCAAGGGTGCTGCTGAATCCGTGGCTCGCACCGTTGGAGGCCAACAACGTTGAATACGGAGCGGGAAGATCACCAAAATCACGAGCGGCTTGATTTCCGAAGTTCAGGTTCGTATTCGGAATCAGTTGGGTGCCGTCGTACGTGACAATATGTTCCCCGGAGGCAGGGAAGATTTGGCGGAAGCCAGGTTCGACCACTTCGCGAACGGTATAGGTGCCTGGGCCAGGGAACTGAAGGCTGTAGGTACCGTCGGCGGCTGTGATGGCCTGAGGCTCAAACAGGTCGATTCGATCGTCGCCATCGGTGTCGATATAAATGTAGACACCCCCAATACCCGGCTCTCCAGCATCTCGAACACCGTTGCCGTTGGTGTCATTCCACTTGACGCCCGTGATGTCCGCAAGAACCTGTTTAAATCCAAAATTGGGACCCGTGGCAGTTCCGTTCACCGTGGTCACGACCACGGAAGTTGCCGTGGTGGCGGAGTAATTACTGGGAACTTGAGCGATGATCGGGAACGTACCTGCGACTGCACCCAGCGAATAAGTGCCGCTGGTGCCGGTGACCGCACGGGGTTCACCTGGATCGAGAACGCCGTCACTATCGAGATCGCCAAAGACCGTGACTCCCGCCAACCCGATATCTGAAGTGCTGCGGCCGTCACCATTGGCGTCGTTGAAGACAAACCCGCTGATCGATCCGCCCGCGGTGCCGGTTGCCAAACTGTAGGCTAGCGTGTTGATCGAATCTTGGATGCCGAGCGTATCGAGTTCACCCGTGTCATAGGTATCGGTGCCGAAATCGGTGTCGAGATCGTCTACGGTTCCAAAGATGCCGTCGGGACCGACGCCAAGACGCCCCGGAAGGTCTCCCCCGGTATCGATCATCTGATCGCTGGCGTTAGCGTTGTTGGTATGGCGGAGACCGAAGAAGTGCCCTGCTTCGTGGGTAGCGGTAAGGCCGATCGCTTTTCCAAGCATGTCGACGGTCGAAACGCTGATCGAATGGGGGACGGCAAAGACGTCGCCGACATTCGTCAAGCCAAAGAACTCTTCAGCAAAGATAAACGCCGTCTCTTCGGTATCAAAGTTTCCGACGTCCAAGCTCGGTGCGATACCAAAAGCTCCGACGATGTTCAGGTCGGCACCGGCTCCGGTCATCATCAAGCGACTGACGTTCGGCAAGCCCCAAGGGTCTTCGTGGTCGCGGCTGTTTAAAATTTGCAGCTTGTATTGGCCTGGGACTCCGGTCGCATCGTAATCGCCGTTGGTACCAAACGTCGCCACGTCGCCGAAGTTCTCTTCCATCTCCGCAACGATCACATCGATCAAGCGGTCTTCGTTGGTCACTTCGAAACCGAGATCATAGAGCGATTCGGCCAGCGAGGGCAGGCGAACCGAACCGAACTGGGTTTCGTCGATATCGTTCAGGTCGACAAAGCCGCCATCGAAATCGAGGAACAGGATCTGGTGCGTGCCGATCGGTTCGGCTTCCAACGGCGAACGCAGCGTTTGGAATTCCAGTTGATAAGAACCAACCGGAGTGATATTCGGGTTGGCGCCGGAGTTACCGGTGCCGACGCGGAAACTGTAGGTTCCCGACGATGGAATCACGTAGTTGAAGTAAACGTCACCGCCAGTCAAAACAGGAGACGAAGCGGGGACCAGACGTTGTCCGCCGAGATACAGGTCTCCGGTGGAATTGTTGCCACGCATTTCAGTCGACGAAGTGCCGTTGGCGTTGACTTTGCCTAAGCTGATATCGATATCGTTGAAGGAGGTGTTGGTGCCTCCCACCGTGACACGTGTGCTAAACACGTCCCCGGCCGATAAATCGAACTTATAATAGTCAGCCGATCCGCCGTCGAATGTTCCCGTGACGGTCACCTCGGGCGTCCGACCAGTGGCGGTTCCCAACGTCAGAACCTGCGCCTCACGAACAAAATTGTTCGGCTCCAATTCGGATACGATCACGGGTGCGAGCAACCGCCGATCTTCCAACGATTCACATTGGATTAGCCGCCGACGCAGTTGATTGCGATTCTTCACCGAACGTCGTCGCATTGCCTGACTCCAGAAAGCCTTTTTTGTCTTCACGGACAAAACCTCGAGCGTATCAAACGTATTTGTTTACAGATGCTGACCAGACAGCATGGTTGGCCAACAACCAAAGTTCTTCAAAATCACGGATCGCGGATCCGATGGGCATCGAAACCGGAAGGTTTCATGTGATCGACAAGACGATTTGCATTCGCGTTGATTTCGATGAGCCGGGAACCTGATTCTAATTCGGGCCAATCGACTGTCAACAAAACGCATGGTTTACGACGCGAGGCGGATCGCGTTAGTTCCGGTCGATTCGAATTTTAGGATTTCATGCCCGCACGATTTTCCAATTTTGCTGATATTCACTTCGATTTCCGCCCCCATCCGCTTGCCCACGATGGTTCCACGATGTCGGCAGAGAAGCCACCTAACAAAAAAACGCCCAGGGATTTCCTGGGCGTTTATCGTTATTGTAAGTCGGTTTGTCGCGGCACGCGGCCGATTTGAAGGACTTTTTACCAGAGGTATTCCAGGCCGACCGAAAAGCCGTGCATCGTGATCGAATCGTCGATGTTGATCGATACGTCGCGAGGAACTGCGGGGTTGGAGAACAGCTGTGACGCTTGCGAGGTGTTGATGTTTCCCGCCCCCAAGGCCAGGCCGTCGACGCCGATGAACCAGTAGGCCGCGGTGAACGTCCACGAGTAGCTGAGGCGATAGGCGAGCCGGGCTTGCAGTTCGCTCATCAACGCCGTGGTCGAATCGGAAGCCGTTTCCCACAGCTGGCTGACGCCGAGGTTGTTAATCGAATTGGAGCGAATCGCCGTGTCCTGTTCCGCTCGGTTGCCAAAGATTCCACCCTTCCAGCCGACGCCGAGGTTGATTCCTGGATGCACGTTCCACCAAAGATCACCACCCAATTGAGCACCGACCAGAGCGTTCCGCGTTTGCGTCGCACTGCTAAAGAAGTCGGGTTGGGTCATCGCGGCGGCCGAATCGATCGCATCGCGTGCCTCGTAGTTGAAGACTTCGTCGACATCAAAGTATCGGAAACCCAGCAACCACGATCCTTGGAAGCGACAGTACGGCCCCACCCACCGCCGGCGATAATTCACTTCGCCACTGTGGATGTCCGACTTGTTTACCAGCGATTGGATTGCCGATTGGTCGGTATCGTCGAAGCCGCCCGAAGGTGCGGTGCCAAAGTTGCTAAAGGCGGAGTACAGCGTGTTGGTCGGATCGACATAGGAGGCCGACTGCGAAAAGTGCTGCGAACCGAAGTAGGTCGCTTCGATGTTGCCACCGGCACCAAACATCATGCTGGCGGTCAAGCGAAACCCGGGTGCAAGTTCATTAAAGGAAGCGCTGTCGGTTCCCAACACGATATTTGCGTCGACCACACCGGTCGTAGGATTGGCCACGCCTTGGCCAAAGCTGGTTAAAGCTTGGTTGGTCGACGACCCATTCATCGACAAGAACATGACTTCCGCTTGGAAATCGTACCATCTTTGGGCACATAATCCCGCTTCGGTATAGGGCGCCAAGATTCCCAAGCAACCCAACAGGCTGCCGGCATTGTTGGGGGCTTGGCAGACACTACATCCCGATCCGCGGCAGAATAAGCACAGGTTTTGCAAGCCATTGAGGGCCCCGCCCTGGCAAATTTGCCCGATCAGACCGCCAGGTCCGCCGCCGCACCCACACCCACCGCAGCAGCCGCCAGAGCAGCCACCGCCACCGGAGCAGCCGCAATAGCCGTCGCAACCGGAATCACACGCTCCGCCACCGGCGAGGTTACAGAAGCCCACCTGAGCGACAGCACCAGGGGGCTGTTGGCCTGTGGGTTGGTACATTGCCTGTGAAACCCCAGGCGACATGTTTTCGGGGACCATAAAACTGGTCTGCGAAACCATCGGGGGATACCCTTGCATCGATGGCATCTGTGCCTCAGCCTTTGTGGTCAGCAGTGCCCACATGAGACCTAAACACAACCCTGTTGTCGTCAACGCTTGAATTTGCATCGCGTGATTCTCCGCAGCTTCCAGGCTGCATGCCTCGTCCGGGATTCCGGGGGTGCAAAGGATCACATGACACAATACGAAATCGCATTGTGTTGAACGCACCCCCCGTTCTCATTGCAGCCCCACAGCCGGTCGTTCCGAATCGGATCGACGGAACAACGCGCCGTTGCATTCGTTGGGACCACTTCCACCGGACTTATCGGCACAATTGGCCTTGCGTATTCGCATATTCCGGTCGCTACGCTCAGGAAAAGTTGAACGATTCCACCGACGCTAGCAACCAACCGGGGTGCGCAACGAGACCGTTCGGCTACCACACAGATAACCGAGCGCGTTGACAAGAGAAACGGCACGCTGAGAAAGCGTGAGCGGTGCCGATTTGTTCAGAAGGGCTTCAGCCCATGCAAACCAAGAGTTCTACTTCTTGCGATGGCGGATTTTCGCGCGCATACGCCGTTTCTTTCGACCTACTTTGCGACGACCCTTACCTGTTTTCTTCGTTCCCAATTCTTGGCTCCAACAAAACGGAATGCGGACATATTTTCTAAACGGACCGTTAATGTAACCGGAAACGCCCCGTAGGCAAAGGGAACTGTTCCCGCCCCCCAACGAAAACCCTTGCGAAGTCGATCCAGTCGCAACTGCCAACCGGCGTGATCGCTGCGATCGGCCCGCCCACGTCCGTCAAAATCAAACCTTGCCAGCCGCCACGGGGGGCGATGGCACGTCGAGCTCCCGGCCATCGAATTGGTTCCTAGCGATATTCGATCGCATCGCACGGCACACTGTCAGCAGTTCGAACGATTGTTCGACCAATTGCTGCAGCTGCTGATCTTCGTTGACAATCTGGATCGCATGGTTGGCTGCTCGGGCCAACGATGCGACGTTAGAATGTTCGGCGGTCAGCCGCAGTCGTTCGGCCAGGGCGACAAACGTTTTTCGATCGCCCGCATCGGCTGCGTCGATCAGACATTCCACCTGCTCGCCAATCGATAGGACCAATTCGTTGGACATCGTTTCCTTCGCCCGGGTCGAAAGCACTGCGCCGCGAGCGGCGATCAATTCGACAAAGATCTCGACCAATTGAGGATCGAACTGAGTTCCCGCGCAGCGCCGAAGTTCGGCGACCGCGTCCTCGATCGCCATTCCCTTACGGTAGGGACGATCGGACGTCATCGCGTCAAACGAATCGACGATCGTTAAGATCCGCGCGCCCACGGGAATCGCTTCACCCACGGGATCGTTAGGATTGCCTCCGCTACCATCAAAGCGAACATGATGAAAGCGAACGATATCGGTCAGACGGGGATGCTTAAACGATTTGTTAATGATTTCGACGCCAATCCGATCGTGCTTCTCCATCTGCAGCCACTCCTCTTTCGTGAGCGGACCGGGCTTCAACAAGATCGCGTCGGGGACACCAATTTTCCCGATGTCGTGCAGCAACGCAGCGATTTCGACAACGTAGACCTCACGCGGTCCAAGCACGCGTTGCGCCAACATGGCAGCGTGGTTGGAAACGCGGATCGAATGCTGGGCCGTCTGGTTGTCGCGGTATGACATCGCCGACAACAGCGCCGAGACAGCTGGGAAAGGAATCGCGGGTGGAGGGGCGGTCTGAGGATGCGTTCGACTGATTTGCGATTCGTCGACGACAAGCTGCTTGGGCACCGTGTCGAATCGGACGACCTGGTTGCGGCCATTGCGTTTGGCGACATAAAGGCATTTGTCCGCCTGATCCAACAGCCCTTGAGGGTCGTCGGCCCCACACTCAACCCCGGACAAGCCAATGCTCGCGGTAATCGAAAATTTGGAGAACTGCAGTTCGCTGACCCGACGCCGGACCTGTTCTCCGATCCTTTCGGCTTCTTGCAACGTGACTCCCGGCAACAACAGACTGAACTCTTCACCACCATAACGACAAACGACATCGTTATCACGGGCGATAGAATTCAATAACGCGCCGGTTTGCCGCAACACTTCATCCCCCGCGCTATGTCCGTAGTTGTCATTGATCGACTTAAAAAAGTCGATGTCGACCATCACCGCGCACAACGGAGCGTCCGTTGTTTTTGCTTGGGTCCAATGTTTGTCGAACAACTCGAAAAACGTGCGACGATTGAGACATCCGGTCAACGGATCGCGCGTGGCAAGATAGCGCAGTTCCTTATTTTGGTTACTGATCTCTTGTTTGGATCGATGCAGGTCTTCCAGGGCGGCCGCCAATTGAGCGCGTTTGCGTTCCAACGGGGTGACATCGGCGAAGGCGGCCATCAAGCCTTGATAGTTCCCCGCGTCGTCGGTCACCCGCGTGACGTTGACGGAAAAGATCGCCGTGACATGTCCTGCAGGATCGAGCAATTTGGTCGTTACGCCCCGTAGTTCGGTTTTCTCGCGAGCCGCTTTCCAGAGCGCCGCGAGTCCCCCTTCACTCTCTTCGGTCGATTCAAAGGGAAGATTGGAAAACTTCGCGCCCAACAACGCGTCGACCGGACGTTGCAAGTGTTTGGCGAACGCGTCGTTTGCCAACACAATTCGATCTTCGTGATCCAACAAAACCACGCCTTCGGCAAAGCTGTCCAACGTTTGGCGAACACGATTGGGGACTACTCGTTTTGGATCCAAGAAACGCAGGATTCGGTTAAAATGAAAGTGGCAAACGATGGCTAACAACGGTGTAACCAAGGCTAACAGCTTTAACAACGAACTGCTGGTGTAGCGATTGATCCCCGCGTACAGCGGCGTGAATTGAATTTCCAATTCGCCCCAGCGACCGTTGTTGGCATCGATCGAAACGACGTAGCAACCATCTTCGCGATTGGTGACCCCGCGCGACCAATGCACTTGGTGCCCACCGGTTTGCGCAACCAGCGTCATGTTGTTGTATCGGAGTCCTGTCGAAACCACATCGTCATGCCGTTGACCGAACAGCTCCATTTGCATTTGCGCTTGTTCGGTCTCCCCCTTGCTGACCAAAAACGTGACGCTGGTCGCCAACGCTTCGCAGAGATCGAGACGGCTTTGTGCTCGCAGTTTGCGTTCGTCGGGAAGCAATTCTGTCAGGCTGGCAACCATGATCGCCGAGACGCACAACAGCACGATGCTCGCTGTCAGCTTAGTTTTTGTACTGAGTTTCATTCTGTCGCCTCTTGGGGCCGCTGGGCGTTTTGGTGGATAATTCCTGCAACCGATAAGTCCTCGTCGTCTTTGCTGACCAGGCCGTCGCGGACGATAAAGATCGGGTCGAAGCGTGCCCAAGCGGGAACCGCAGCGCGGACGAACCCGATCAACGCAGTCGAATTCAACACCCAGACCGCGATCCCTACACTGGCTCCGGCAAACAGACAACTTGCCGTTCCTGAGACGAGATGAAGCGACGCGGGATCTTCGTATTGGTCCGCAAATCGATCCAACGCCCCCTTCAAGAGTGTCACGTCAAAATCAAAGGTCTCATAAATTCCAAACGTCACCGACTCCGTCGTGCCCAAGCGATCCCATCGCGGAGGTGCGATGGTCATCGAAATACGGTTGGCAGGTAGGAGGTTGGGGTGGAATACAGAGCGGGATTCCGAATCGACGTCCTCCCCGTCCAGCAGCGAGATTTGTAATTCGGGAATTCCCGTTCGTCGTCCGAACGAAGGTTCGGCGTGGTCCAATTCGTCGACAATCGGTGGAGCGAGGAGCTTCTTCAAGTCCTCCTGCTCGCTGTCGTCATCATCGTTGCGTTCGACAGGAACTTCGGAAGCGACGGACGTTGTTCCCCCGGTCCCTCCCCCCGAGCCTCCATCCGATGGAAGCACTGACGTGTTGGTCGTGGTCGGCACCCCTTCAATCACGTCAGTCAATTCGATTTCTATCGTTTGAGTCGAGGTGCTGAGATCCGACCCCGTCGCCAGGACACGAACCGTATGCCGGGCGCTTACTTCAAAATCGAGCACCGCGCCGTCGGCAACTCGGATCTCACCGGTCGTCTCGTCGATCGTGAATCGCCCCTCTGCATCGTCGATCAATGAAAAGAGGACGGCGTTATCGGTGGCATCGTTGTCGACTGCGGTCACCTTAATTCCGACCAACGTTCCTGCGACGGCATTCTCCAAGACGCTATCGACGGTCGTATCGAGATCGACAATGGGGCCAACGCCGAATTCATTGGCATCGGCGACCGCGATGACCAAAGTCTGCGTTTGGAACGAACCGTCACTGCTGGTCGCGCGAATGGTGATGCTGCGGTGGACACCATCACTCTCGCGGTCGATCGGTCCGGCAACCCGAACAATTCCCGTGATGCTGTCGATTGCAAAACGGCCGCCGTCGTTATCATCCAATGCGTAGTGGATCGTATCCTGTGCGTCGCCATCGCTGGCGATTGCGGTGAATCCGACCGCGGTACCGATCGCTGCATTCTCAGAAACACCGTCGATCGTTACGTCGCCATCGAAGATTGTCGACGTCGTGTGATCGTTGACAGGAACGACGGCAATCGCAAATCGACCCGCTGCCGGCATCGCTCCGTCGGCTCCATCGTCAGCCAACGTGAACTCAAAGGCATCTGTCGTCGTTTCGCTGTTATCGTGCCTGTAGCGTAAGCGACCCGCGTTGATGTCGGCTTGCGTGAACGTGTCGTTCCGCTGCAAGTCGCCTCTGCCGATCAATGACAAGGTTCCATGGCCGGTCGCATTGGTCAACGTATAAACCAATCCGGAATCGTCGTTGTCGGCATCGCTGCCCGAGAGCATCGCGTTGGTAATCGCGGTGTCCGTTGCCCCTTCGAGCACGGTTGCGCCGGTGTTCACAGCGATCTGGGGTGCGTCGTTGACGGCAGTGAGATCGACGTCGAACGTTCCCAAGTGAATCGTTCCGCCACCGCCGATCCCGACGTTTCCATTGTCGGTGACGTCGATGCGAATTGCGTCGGCGGCAACCCCAAAGTTTTCGGGAGCACCGAGGTACTGGACTTGCCCGGGATCGTCAAGGTAAGCATTCAAGGCGTGGAGCGTTCCGGTAAGCGTCATCGAATCGCCTCCGCTGCCGAACGCGACGACTCCGCCTCCCGATCCGGCCCACAGCGTCCCGGCGGATCGTGTCGATAGGGTTAAGGTGAGATCGTTAGAGCCCGCATCGACGTCGGACAATTCGAGGCCTTGGAGGTCCACATCCACGGCCTGGTTCTCCCAGGCGTTGACGGTTTCCGGTACCGTCCCCAGATTCTTGGGATCGTCATTAACCGCGGTGACTTCGATGTCGAGGGTATGCGATTCGGTGACCGGAGTCTGCGTGGCAGCCCAGGCAAAAATGTTAGCTACGAGAATGTCATTGGTGGTCGCAACAGCGCCGCCACCGGTCATCCCCGCTCGGAAGATCCCTTCGTCACCTGTAAACAGGATCCATCCGTCTCCATGCTGTCGGACCACGATCGTGGGTTCGCCCGTGACCGAATCGATCGCTAAAACTTGGTCGCCGACTTCGAGATCAGAACTGGAAAAGTAGCCGATCGCACCGGTTGCCTGAATAGGGCTGCCGACGCTTCCCACTTTGCCAAACGGGCCATCGATGATCGGATGCGAGGCGTCGGCGACATTCCATGTGCTGCTGCCCCAGCCGACAACGGCGAGTCCGAAATGGAACGAGACGCGATCGTAAGCCATCGAGTCGCTGTTGACGATAAAGATTCCGCCGGCCTGGACCCAGGTATCCACGGCCGCCATCTCCTCGGGAGTCCAGTTGGCATCGGGAACGTAGCCATTGAACAAGACATCTCCTTGAGCCAAGTAGTCGGCGTCGATCATCGCCGATGCGGGAACGACCGTGACCGCGCTGGGAACGGTTCCTGCAGAACCAAAGTTCGCGGCGTTCGCAAGGAGTTCGTCGGTTGGAAGCAGGTAGCCACCATCAAGCGTGAAGCCATTGGGCTCTCCGGCGAGCACCTGCAACGAGGCTGGAGGAGAGATCACGTTGAAGTCAAACGAAGCGTATAGCGTCCCATTACCATCGGCGGCGGGCATGAACTCCAACAGTCCGGCGGCAAGTTCCGCTTGGGTGATCCGCTGTCCCACGATCGCAGGAACGCCCGCAAGTGTCAGCGACCCCGCGGCGGGCAAACGCGTTATTTCAATCGTCGCTTGGGCATGATGGGCGAGATGGGTGTGGTCGAAATCGCTGATGCTAAATCGATGCGTTCCATCTTCCGAAACAGTCACTCCCGTCTCATCAAATGCAACCAGAGTCACCGTGACCGTGCTGGTCGCACTAACTTGGACGCCTCCGTCGGCAACTCCATCGCCATCGTCAAACGCAAACGCGACGGTCCGTTCCCCCAAGAGAGTCGAACTCGATCGGAAGCGGAACGATTGCAATATCGCTTCGACATCGCGACCGCTGGCGTTCCCGTTAAATGTTAACGTCTGACCGCTCGTTGAAGTGCTCGACAATGTGGCCACCGCGATTCCGTCAACCTCGACCACCGAACCGTTGGTGATCCCCGCCGAAAGTGAGACCGTCCCACCGGTATCGATGTCGAGAAGGTCGGCCGCGTCGAATCCCGTTCCCTGGACCAATAACGTGGCGCCGCTGTAATCCGTCGGCGCGTCGGCATCGACAAGGCGGACGGTTCCGAATCGATCGAACTGCGTGGCGCTGCCGTCGTTGCTGGCCACGACGGTGACACCTTCCAAGCCGATGATCTCGGGCCGGTCGTTAACATCTCGAACTTCGATGGTAAAGACTTCGGTTTGATACGACCCGTCCGCTGATGTCGCGCGCACGACGACGTCGTGCGACGTGGCCGCTTCGAAATTCAAGAGGCTGCCGTCGGCAACACGGACCACGCCAGTGACCGCATCGATCGCAAACCGTCCTCCGGCGTTGTCATTTAATGAATACGTGATCGCGGACCGGGTCGCGTCTGCATCGATCGCGCTAGCGGTCACGCCGACCCACGTTCCGTTCGCTGCGTTTTCATAGATCGCGTTCGTGGCCAGGTCGCTGTCGGTGATTGGACCGACAGAAAATTCGTCAACATCGTTGATTGCGATGCTGTACGTTTCCGTCGTGAACGATCCGTCGCTGGATGTGGTACGGACGATGATGGTTTGCAATGGATCATCGACCTCGCGGTCGATGGCGGCCGCTACGCGTACGATACCGCTGACCGCATCGATGCTGAAGCGTCCCGCCGCATCGTCATCCAAACGGTACGTAACCTGGTCCCCGATGTCGGCATCGGTCGCCCGCGCAGTGATCCCGACCTGCGTTCCCACATTCGCCCCTTCGTCGACCATCGCAGCGGTTGCGTCGATGTCGGCAATCGCGGAGATCGGGTGGGCGTCCAATGGAGTGATTGTCCAATCAAAGTTGGCTGCGATGCTGCTGCCAACGCCATCGTCGACAGTAAACGCCAAGCGATCGGCAATCGTTTCGCTGCCGTCGTGGTCATATAGAATCAACCCCGCATCGATATCCGCTTGCGTGAAGGTTTCGCCAACGGACAGGACCAACCCGCCGCGCGTCAGCACGCCATGACTCACGTTGGTCTCGATCGTATAAACCAAGTCCGCGGGTGCGTGATCGAGATCGGTTGTTTTCAGTAGTGCGGCCCCCAGCACATTTCCCGTCGAACCTTCGACAATCGTGTCGCCGGCGTTGGTGATCAATGTTTGTTCATCGTTGATCGCCGAAACCACGAGCCGACGCGTGCCGACGTTGGAGTCCACTTCGCCATCGTTCACGTGGAAGGTGATCGTTCGCGCAGACGCGGTGGGATCGTCATGGGTGTTTTCATAGCGGATGCTACGCAGCGCCGTCTCGTAATTGGCGAGCGTCTCGGATCCGGTCAACGTGAGTGTCCCGGTCGCCGCATCCCAATCGCCGCGGATCGCACCGCTGTCGACAAAGACCAGCCGGTCCTGATCGCTGGCGTACCCGATGCTGAAATGAATCACTGCCGATTCGATCGTGGTGTTATCTGCATCGGTGATCGCGAGCGTGTTGCTGAGCTGCGTGGCAGGATCGTTTTCGCGGAAGGTGATGTTCGCCGATTCGACCGACGTCACCATGGGAGCATCGTTGACGGGCGTCAAGGTGATCGTCGAGGCGATCTCGAAGACACCATCGTCATCGCCGCCATCGGCGTTACCGCCATCGTCCTGAATGTATTCAAGCGATACGATCCGCGATCCGCCACGTGGATCTTCGCTGCGATTTTGATAGAGCAACCCGTCGAGTAATTGCTCCGCGTCGCCAACGTCAAAACCTCCCGTTTTCTTCACCACAACGTGGGCTATCGCTCCCGCGACACTGACCTGAAGGTCGTAGCCACCGATGAGTGTGGTCGTCGCGTAGCCATCGGTCAGGGTGATGCTTTGGCCATCGAGATAGATGATTTCGTCAGCGCCATTTTGCACCCCTTCGACACTCAATGTTAAAGTCTTCACCGCGTTGCCCGCTTCGATCAAATCGATAACGGTCGCGGCAAAAACACCGACCGGCGGTCCGTTTTCCACATACGTGGGATTCACGGGCGTCGCGCTCGCCATCGGCGCTTCGTTGAGATCGTTCACACCTATCGTTAGCAATTCGTCGTAGAAGAGTCCCTCCGAGTCGGTCACACGCACTTCCACGCGATAGGTCGACTGGGATTCAAAATCCAAGCGTCCCGCCGTTAAGATCAATTGGTCGCCACCGGCGATCGAGAACTTCGCTTGATCGAGCCCACCGATGATTGAATAGGTTGCAGTGTCGCCCGCGTTCAGATCGCTTGCTGTCATGGTTGCGACGGCGTAGCCACCGCTTGTATCGATGTTCTCGTTGACCGTTGCTCCGTTGGGAGCGATATCGGTGGGTGCAAAACTAGGACGATAAAACGCAATCGCGTCGACACTCTCGGCGGCGGAGTCCAGGTTCATGTCGCTGCCATCAAAGAACATCGCCGCCGTCGCCACGCCATTATTGGCGCCAGAGACCATCGTCGTCTTGGTCACGTCTAGAACAAAGATATCGTTGCGCGTTGTCGCCAAACCATTCTGCCCCACCGCGCCATCACCATCGGTCGTTAACAGAATCTGGCCAGCGGTGAGATCAAAGCCACCGACTTGCGTATCGGATTCGATCAGTTCGATTCCGAACAAAGAACTTCCAATCGCAATGTTCGTATCGGTGACGTCCAATAGAACGGCTTCGGTTCCAACGGTATGGGCCCCTTCCCCGACATCCTCGGTTTGGAACAGCTTGATCTGTTTTTTGGAAAGCGAAGAGACAAACAGAAAATCACCGGCGTTCACGGTGTAGTCGCCAATCCGTGTATCGCGTTCGATCAAAGTGAGTGCTTGCAGCGGACCGCTGGGTAGATTGTCCAATACGATCGTAAAGGTGCCGGTGCTGTAGTCGCCAGCCGTTGTCGGTGAGAACAGGACGACATCACTCTCGTTGACATGCACCGAATTCAGGCTCGTCAGCGTCACAGACGTCTCGCTGGAAAACAGCAGGTCTCCCGCTTTCAGATCGATCCCGGCAAACGTCGATCCTCCCAATGTCTGGCTGTGGTTGACGACATGCAGCGCATCCAACGTCGCCTTTAGATCGCTGAAAGCATTCAGATTCAATTGAATATTGACCGATCCCGATGTCGACGGACCGAATTGGACCCCCGGATCGACGATCTCCATCACGTTGCTTTCGTCAAGGAACAAATGGCCGTCAAAGCCCGAGATGTTGTCGTCGTCTTTTGTCGAAAGCCAGATCGACGCACTCCCCGGCGTGCCCATTTCCAAGCTGTGTTGCCACTGAGCCTGCGCTGCCGCCGAAACCACGACCTTCGCTTCGATCCCTCCGACATGGTATTCCAAGTCCCAGTCGCCCCCGCGTTGGCTGCCACCGGTGACATCTTCGCTGGCCGCTACATCGCAATCGCACAGCGCGGCGATCGATGCCAGTAGATCTTGGCCGGCGACGCTGCTTGCCAAGTCGCAACCATAGATCAACACGTCGGCATCGACATCCAATGCACTCGCCCAGCCGGCGATCTGGCCGGCGTAGGCCTGGAGCGCCTGGGCATCCAGTCGCGTTTCCCCCAGTTGAACCCCAGATCCGTCGCCGTGACTGAGTATATGGATCGCGTCGATTCCCGAGCGGCGGTTGAGTGCGGCGGTGATTTGATCGATCCCGTCTTCGCCACCATCCAACATCACGACTTCCAGTTCGCGATCGGCATCGTCGCCCGCCAGCAGATCGGACAACAACGTATCGATATCGTCGACGGCCGCGTCGATAAAGACGATCTCTTTGCGGACCGCGGGGTCGACCGACACGTCGGCCAATGTGGAAACGTCAAACGTTACAACGTCGTTAGACGCATCCAAGGGATCGGCGTTTTCGATAACAAACGCGGCACCGTCTGCGTCGACAGGTTCCATAGAATCCATCGCAGAATCGCCTTGGGGGGCGGAAGCTTCCACCATCGGCACGGCGCTATATAGGATGCGATCTTCCAATCGCATCACATCGATCACTGGGTTCGGCGTCGGATCCGTCGCTACCCGCGACTGCGTGCGAAGACGGCCATCCAGGCGGCCAAGAAGTTTTCTAAACAAGTCATATGCCCCGGTTAACTTAGCGTGCTTGCGCTGCCATCGCGCACGCGTCGCCGTGAAAACTTAGCCCGCAGTATCGCGTGACGTAGACCCGCGCTAGCGATCGCTACACGTTTTCTTTGGGATCTTGAAGTCCCGCCATGCAGGGGTTGCGTCTGTCGCGAATGATCGAGGAATTGCGATTGTTTTGAATGTCACATTTGCCTCAGCTGGGGAGGGTGAGCCGACGATATAGACAAAACCTGATCGTCTTTGATTCAAGAATTGCCGCCCGTCATGACACCTGTTCACCATGCGAAACTACATGTTGTTGTAGTGACACTCACGATCATCGTGAGTGTCTCTAGGTGTGCTAGCGCGCAGGTAAGCGCTCCCGCGACACGATTGTTGTTGCCCCGCTTGAACGCGACTTCCGTGGCTACGGCGCGGCAACCGATCACGGCGCGGACCTCGCAGATGTTAGCCGCCTGGGCATCGGACGCTGTCGAGGTTTCGGGAAGCCTTGAGCCGTCAACGCTCCCGGCCGACGTGGGACCGATCGAATGGTGGATCCCGGGAACCGCCCGGCCGCTGCGGAGCGCTCCGGCCGCACTGCCGATCGATCTGATGACGTTGTTCGAATGGACGGTTCAACATTCAGCCCGTGTCCAAGCGGTGGCGCAAGCGCCGTGGATCAGCGGCACGCAGATCGAACAAGCTCGCGGCGTATTCGACCCGCGAATCTATAGCGACAGCGACTACAACAGTTCCAGCGATCCGGTCGAAAACATCCTGACCACCGGTGGCCCGCCGCGATTGGAAGATCAATTGCTGGGAACGGAAGTTGGCGTCCGTGGTCAAACCTCGTCCGGCGGCAGCTATGGGATCGGCCAAGGCCTGGGACATAAGAACAGTAATTCCACGTTCTTCTTGCCCAACAACCAAGGCTCCGCTGGCTTGTTTGCCAATTGGAGCCAACCGTTGTTGCAGGGTCGCAGCATCGACGCCAATCGAAGTTTGATCCTGACAGCCCAATTCGACACCGCGGCGGCGCAGGCCAAATATACCGACGCGATCTTGACCCAATTGTTTGACGTCGCCAACGGCTATTGGTCCTTATATGTCGAACGTGCCAACCTATTGCTGCGGCAACGGCATCTGGAACGCGCCCAACGGATCGCGGTCCAGTTGGAACACCGACAATCGCTCGATGCGGTCCGCAGCCAGGTGTTGCGAGCCCAGGCGGCGGTGGCCAACCGTCGCGCAGAATTGTCGCTGGCCGAAGCCAACATTAAGAACGAGGAATCGCGGTTGCGAGCCCTGGTCAACGCGCCTGCTTTTAGCGACCAAGGGCACGCGGAACTGCTTCCCGTCCAGCCCGCGGTGATCTCTCCGATCGATTTTGATATCGAAAGCGAAGTGGCGCTGGCGATCAACCGGCGTCCGGAGATCCTCGAATTGCATGAGTTGGTCAATGCAACGCAGGTCCGTTTGAATTTGGCGCAAGATCAAACCCGCCCACAATTGAATCTCGTCCTGCAAGGACAGCTGGCCGGGCGACAGGGCGCGTCGGACATTGTCGGTGCCTGGTCGAATCAATTTACCGAGGGACGCCCGGGCGTGGGAGGCGGCCTGCAGTATCAGTTGCCCTATCGCAATCGGACCGCCCACGGCCAAGTTCGCCAACGGCAATATGAGCTAACCCAATTGACGATGTTGATCCGCGAAAAGTCGGCCAACATTCGCGCCGAGGTGGAGATCGCCGTCCGAAATCTCCGCGCATCGCACGCCGCCGCGATCAGCCGTCGCGAATCGTTGGCCGCCGTGCACGCCGAACTCGCCTACCTCGAAGACCGCTGGCAATTACTGGGGAATGATCCGCGATTGGGGCAACTGCAGCTGGACGATCTGCTCAATGGGCAAGACCGTTTACTGCGCGAAGAACAAGCACTTTTGCAATCGATCACCCAGTACAACCGCAGCTTGATCGAAGTCCAACGCGCCACCGGCGCGCTCGTCTACTTCTCGGACGCCGTTGCAAACTAGAGGTCTCGGGACGTTCGCTACATTCGGCAAGGTTTTCACGCCACGCCGGAATGCTTTCGCCCGTTTTGTTTGAACCGATCAAATTCTTGCGGATTTGGACTGTACGTTTCCCTGGCGAACAAAGCCCTTCGGTTTTGCGCTGTTAACGTTCCAACATTCCTATCCCAGATCGCGCGATGACCCACCGATCTCTCCAATTCCTGCTCGCTGTCGTGACGTTGGCGAGTCTTCCTTGCCAAGCTTGCGTTGCGCAGGCCGGTTCTCCCGCCGCTGTCAGCGATTACGAATACAATCCGATCGAAGGCTTTAGCCAGCCGTTCCGCACGGCGCGAGTGGCGACTTCGGTTTCGGGAATCGTCGAAGCGCTAGCGGTCGCCGAAGGGAGTGAGGTCCGCGAGAACGATTGCCTTGTCGAACTCGACTCCAGCGTCCATGAGGAACTGCTGGCAATTAGCCGGACGGCGATGCAAGCCCGCGGTGAATTGGCGACCGCTCAAGCCGAACTGACAGCCCGCCGTTCACGGCTCGAACGCATTGAATCACTGGCGGCGCGTCAGCACGCCACGCCGGTCGAATTGTTGCAGGCTCGTGAACAGGTGGCCTTGGCCGAAGCCAATGTCTTGTCGACTCAAGAGAAGCAACTGCAACGGACCGCCGAGTTTAAAAAGCTGACCGCCGAAGCGAATCAGTTCTGCATCACCGCTCCCTTTGATGGCGTGATCGTGCGTTTCCTCAAAGAAGAGGGAGAATACGTGGGTGCTGTCGATCCGGAGGTCTGTGTGCTGGCTCAGTTGAACGTGTTGTCGGTCAACTTTTTGGTTCCCCGCGATCGCCGCGACGAATTTGAACTGGGAGGCCAGGCGACGATCCTGTTTCTCGATTCGAAACGTCGAGCCAGCGGAGCGATCTGCTTTGTCTCGCCGTTTCCCGATGGCGAAACCAATATGTTCAACGTCAAGGTCCGTGTCGACAATGTCGATCGAACGCTGAACGCTGGCTCGCGATGCCATCTGTTAAGTCTCGATGGGAATCCCAACGATCTCGGCGCCCCGCAGCCGCAACTGACCATGCAATTGAAATAGGTGGGGCCAATCGTGCTACTCGATTCCCCTCTCGCCGGCTCGGTCGTGACACCGTCGCTACCAGCATTTGTAAGTGCCGCGGCACCGATCGATTCCGCGGTGCCCGAGTCGACGCCAACGCAGGGCTGCAGCGGATCCGCATCGGTGCGATCGATGACCGCGCTGATCCAGCGATTGTTTTCCCGCTACGACGCGATCAGCCTGACGCATTGGACGCGGACCTCGACAGGTCAATTGACAGGCAATTCGTTGCACGGTGCCAGCAGCGCCGAGGTCCGCAAGAAAGCTGCCTCGGTGGCGCTTCAGTCGCTTGCCACGGCGGAAACACAATCCCAGATCCTCACCGCTGGCGGCCAACAGTTTTTAGTTGCCGCCTCGCTCCCATCGATACCTGGCGAAGCGATCTCCGTCCTCTTTCGTTGTGAGAACTGCGGTAACGCGGCCCAGTGGTTTGAGTCCCGCACGCGTGAAGTAGAGCTGGCCGCAGCGCATTTGGCGATCATCACGCGGTTGGAAACGGCAGCCGTCGATCGAGGCGACGTCACCGCAGCGGATCCGAGCGAACATCGCGATGTCCCATCGCCGCCGACCCTACCGCTGCGAACGCGTTTGCTTCGCGCCGTGGCTGACAAAAAACAAGACGCGCGGTGGATCGTCGGTATCTGTGCCGCAACACTCCTGATCGGAGCGATCCCCTGGCAACACTCGATTCGTTGCAACGTGATTTGCGAACCGGCAGAGCGCCGATTTGTGGTCGCGCCGTTCGATGGAAGGCTGCTGAAGTCGCTTGTGGGACCGGGAGATCAGGTCGCACCACAACAAGTCCTGGCGACGCTCGACGGTGGCGAACTGCGGACACAGATCGCCAGCCTGCAAGCCAAGCTTGATCAAGCGGTCCAACGCCGTTCCGCCGCACTTTCCAGCGGCGACGGTTCCAAATCGCAACTGGAACGGTTGGAAGTGCAACATCTGCGCAGCGAAATTGCTCTGTTGACATCGCGACAAAACCATCTTGAGATTCGATCACCGATTGCCGGCATTGTGATCAGTGGTGATCTGAAGCGAGCCGAAGGGATTCCGTTGCAGGTCGGTGAAAACCTGTACGAGATCGCTCCCTTAAATCGCTTGGTTGCCGAAATCGCGATCCCCGAATCGGATGTCTCCAACGTGCAAATCGGCATGCCGACGACGATTCGGTTGGATGCTGTCGCCGGGACGTCGCATCAAACCAGCCTGACACAGATCCATCCTCGTGCGGAGATCCGCGACAACGAAAGCGTCTTCGTCGCCGAAGCTGCGATCGACAATCACGATCTCGCGCTGCGACCGGGCATGCATGGCACGGCCAGCATCGCTGCGGGGCAACGATCGATCGCGTGGCTTCTGTTTCATCGTCCCTACGACGCCTTGCGCGGTTGGATCGGATGGTGAAATGACTGCAGTGAACGCACCAGAACGGACGATCGAACTGCCACCGAAGCTCTGTTTACGCGACGATCTCTTGTTGCATCCGCGCGGCGACGCCCCGTCGCGATGCGTCCTCGAAGACCCTCGCAACCAGAGTTTCTTTCGACTTGGTCCGCAAGAACAAACCTTCGTCCGCTGGCTGGCCGACGGTGCTTCTCCGGAAGAGGCTTGGCGAGCGATGCAACCCAATGCAGCGGATGGCCGCGCGGCAAACTGGCCGCGTGAATCGGCGGCAGCGCTTTGCCAATGGCTGACGAAAAACGGATTAACCGCGGAGGCCGCCCGATCGCCTGTTCCCTCGTCGCCCGACAAAGCGTTGCCGGCGCGATGGTTATCGATGTTGGGGCACTGCTATTTCTGGAAGATCTCGCTGTGCGATCCCGATCGTCTCCTGACAGCTTGGGTCCCCCGGGCGCGTTGGCTGTTCGCGTGGCAAACATTGTTGATTGGCGTCGCGGTCCTGATGGTCTCGACAGCGATGATGGTTGGTCAATGGAGCGACTTTTTTGCATGTTATGAAAACTTGCTGACGCCGTGGCGAGGGCTCTGGCTGGCGATTGCTTGGATCGGCTTGAAAGCGGTCCACGAAACGGCGCATGCAGGAACCTGCAAACGTTACGGCGGATCGGTTCGTGATGCGGGGTTGGCGTGGATCCTGTTGATGCCGATCGCTTATGTCGACGTCTCCTCTGCTTGGCGTTTCAAATCGCGTTGGCAGCGGTTGCACGTAACCCTCGCTGGCGTCGGCATCGAACTGTTCGTCGCCGGTCTGTCGCTATTGGTGTGGAACTTCACGGACCATTTGCCGCTGCAGCAAGCAGCAGCTGATGTCTTCCTGTTGGCTTCGGTCAGTTCGCTACTGTTTAACCTGAACCCGCTGTTGAAGTTTGATGGCTACTTTGCCTTGGCGGACATCACTGGTGTCGACAACCTATCCAGCTACGGTCAATCGTACGCCCGGTATTGGGGCGCTCGGTACGTGTTGGGACTCGACCGAACAATGCCGCCGATGCCCACGGGGGATCCCCGTTGGGTCAAAGGTTATGGCCTTGCCGCTGCGATCTACCGCGTCTTCACCGTTGCGGGGATGTTACTGACCGCGGCTGCAATTTTTCATGGCGCAGGGATTTTGATCGCAGCTGCCGGCGCGGTCTCTTTTGCCCTAATCCCGTTGTGGCGGCTGGCACACGACTTGATCGAACTGTATCGTCGCGGCGAATTGTTTGCCGCACGGCTTGCGTTTCGGTTGGTCGGTCTGGCAGCGCTCGCCACGCTGTTGCTGTTTCTTGTTCCCACCGAACTGCGTGGGACAACACCCGCCATCGTGCAGTATGATCCGCCGGCAGTCGTCCGCGCGCCGTTGGCCGGATTTGTCGACCGGGTGCATGTCCAGGATGGCGACGCCGTCGTGGCCGGGCAACCGATCCTCACACTTCGCAACGATGAACTGCGACACCAGTTGGCCGCGCTGATCAAAGAGCGTTCGCAGGTCGAACAGGAGGTGCGTGGGGCGCGATGGAACAGCGATCTTTCTTCGCTGGGGGATGCGCAATCGCGGCTGATTGGATTGCAGCAGCAGACGCAGCAGAAACAACAGGAGGTCGACAGCTTGGTCGTTCGCGCCCCCGGGGATGGCCGCATCGTTGCGCGACGTTTGCGGACACTGTTGGGCTGTTACGTTCAGGCGGGGGACGAGATTGGGGCCGTGGGATTCGAGGAACGCAAGCGGCTGAAGATTTCGCTGAGCCAACGCGAGGCAGGACTCAGCGAAGATTGGAGCCGGGCCGCGGTGACGGTGATCGTTTCTCGACAGCCCAGCTGGAACGCGTTTGTCTCGCACGCCGAATCGCGAGCCTCCGACACGGTTCCCGACGACGCGTTACTCGCAAGCAACGGCGGCAGATTATCAGTGATCCAAGACGACGATCGGATTCGATTGTGTGAGCCGCGTTTGAACGCGTATGTCTCGCTGACCGAGGAGCAAAGCCTTCGGTTGCGTTGTGGTCAACGCGCTTCGGTGCGACTCGGCTGTCAACGGTTGACGTTAGGCCGCGCGATCTGGGACTACTTCAGCGGTTGAAGCACGGAAATAACAGCCGCCGACCGGCGCGAGGCTTACCGCATCACAAAGCTAAAGCCAAGGTAGGCGAAATAGAACCCGACCAACAGAAATCCTGCCCAGCGTGGCAATTGATCTCCTTTGGCGAACATGATCGCGATCCGAAACGTGATCAGCACCGCAAGCATCGCTGGAAATTGGACACGGAAAAATTCGGGGGCAGCCGTCAACCCCACCGGCGTAACCGCCGCGGCAGCTCCCGCGACAAACAGCACGTTCAAGATGTCGGCACCGATCACGTTGCCGATCGCCAGTTCACCACGTCCTTTTAAGCTGGCGGTGATCGCGATCGTCAATTCCGGCAGCGAAGTGCCGAAGGCGACCAACGTCGCTGCGATCACTCCTTCGGGAACATTCAACCTCGCCGCCGTTTCAATTGCCGCAGAGATCAAGATCTCCGACGAAACGACGACAAAAAAGGTAGCCACGAGCAGCATGAAGACCATCGCGACGGTCGACTTTGATTCCTCGGCATCCTCCGCGTCCTCAGCCGGTTCGTCGCTGATCCCTTTCGATTTGGCGACTCGAATCGACCACATCACATAGACGCCCAAGAGGGCCAGGAACAGAAAGCCGCCCCACTGTGGCAACAGCCCACCCTGGGTCATCATCGTATCCAGCCGAGTCCACGGGACACACATCGCGATCAACAGTAGCCCGGCACCAAATTGAACCATCCCCTGGCGATTGACCAACCAACGGTCCAACGGAATCGGCGCGATCAGGCATGCGATTCCGAGGATCAACCCGGTATCGCAGATGATCGATCCGACGGCATTTCCCAACGCCAAACCGGGCGTGCCGCCAACCGCCGCCATCACGCTGACAACCGCTTCGGGAGTCGTCGTGCCGAGACTGACAATCGTGGCTCCCACGATCACGCGTGGCATGCCCAGCTTCAGCGACAGTTCGGTCGCTTCGTCGACCAACACGTCGGCCGATTTCCCCAGCATCAAGACCCCCACGACCAACCCCAACGCGATCAGAATCCAGGGAGCGCCGTGCAACCACGTGACGAGATCAAACGCAAAAAAATGTTCAAAGAAGGCTTCGAGCACGATAGGGATCGCTAGGGTTTGAGTGTGGCTTGGGGGAGAGACAGCGAGGCAGGTTTCGAGACCGACCGAAGATTCTACAACGCGGCTTCGAGGGTGACGGTCAGTTCCAACCGCTCGCCTTTGCGAAACACCGTCAACTTTTGCGTCGATCCAATCGGTTCCCGCTCGATCGCTTCTTGTAAGTCGCGTGGCTTAACGATTGCTTGGCCGTTAAATTCCAGGATCACATCATACGGTTCAACGCCCGCTTTGGCTGCGGCATGGTTCTTGGTCACCGCGACGACCAAAATCCCCGTTTTCATCGGCAGTTCCAACTGGCGGGCGATCCGAGGATTCAGCATCGCCAAAGACAATCCGATCGAAGCCCGGCGGACTTCGCCATACTCCGCCAATTCGCGTGCGATCCAATTAGCTTGGTTGATCGGCACTGCAAATCCGATTCCTTGATAGCCCCCGCTGCGGGTAGCAATTGCCGTACTGATCCCGACCACTTGGCCATCGAGGTTAATCAGTGGGCCGCCTGAATTGCCGGGATTGATTGCCGCATCGGTCTGCAGCAGTCGCCCGCGCCGAATCGCGTCCAGCCGTCGGCCAATCGCGCTGATGATCCCCGCGCTGACGGTCGCGTCCAAGCGGAAAGGGCTACCGATCGCCAACACCCATTCCCCGATTTGCAAGTCTTTGGAATTCCCCAGTTGCGCTGGAACAAGAGTTTCGTCGGTTTCGATTTGAATGATAGCGATGTCGCTGGCGGGATCCCCCAGCACCTTCGTGGCGGTCACTTCGAGGCCGTCATGCAGACGAACGATCACGCGTCGCGCATCGCGAATGACATGATTGTTGCTGATGATTAAACCTTCGGCCGTTAGGATCACTCCCGATCCCAAGCCGGTCGCCGGTAACATCTCTTTCGTGTGCGGAATTTCGTCGAGTTCAGAAAAGCCTTCGTCCTCCTCAGGCGATTCGATATTAAATTCGTCCTCCTCGGACGATTCGATCGGCAACCCCTGTTCGTCGACGTTCTGTCCATAAGAAATCACCGTGACGACCGACGCAGTTGCCAGTTTTGCCGCACTTTGGAACGCTCGCGACAACGCCCGAGGGCCCGTGTCGACCTGGGCGTGCGTGCTAGCAAACGGAAAGCAAATGATAGCTGCTGCCAGAGAAGGACGCAGCCAATTCAGAATGCCAATCGGTTCGGAAATTTTGGGCGTGAGCATCATACGTTTGTCCAGCTGTCACCAGGGAATCGATCGTTGACGGTAGCCGCCTATCTTAAACCGGTGGGGGCGAATCTGCATGGGGGCACGATGGCATTCAGGGGGCGCCCCTCGCAAAGACGACGGCGCCAACGCGCGGGCTACAAAAGCACGGCTGACAATCATTTTGGGGGCTCGATGGATCCGGCCGGCGTGCGCTGCGGCCATGGGAAGGTTCGGCTTAGGGCGGTCCAACGGACCGCCGAGCAACCTTCAAGATTCCTCGGGGGCCCCGATCGCTACAAGCCCCACAATCGTTCCGGCAGACAAAACTGCCATCGCTAGCAAAAACGTTGCGACTGAAGATTTCCCTTGCGTCAAACGATAAGCATTCCTACGATTGCGTCCGTTGCGTCATTGGATTCCTGTTTTTTCTCTCGCGATCAAGGACGGTCGCTTATCCATGCGAAATTTTTGCCGCATCCTGCGGATCTCATTTCGGCAACGTTTGGCGATCGCTGGCGTTGTCCTATCGTCGGCCTTTGTCGCTTTGTTGTGGGGTTTGAACATCGGAACGTTGTATCCGATGATCGAAATCGTCTTCGAGGGGGATGGTGTCTCCAGCTACGTCGAGAAAGAACAGGCCAAGCTCGTCACCGAGATCAGCCAGATTCAGGCCGACCTTCAGCAACTCGCTGATGAACGCGGGCTAGCGACGACCGATGAAGAACGCACTCGGATCGATAGTGTGATCCTATGGAACGAATCGAAGCTTGCCGTTGAAAACCGCAAGTCCGAGGCGCTGGCTTGGGCTGCTCCTTTAGCCGCGAAGTATTTGCCGAACCGGCCGTTTCAAGTGTTGGTCATGTTGATCGTGGTGCTGATGGTGGGCACGGCGATCAAGTTAGTTGCCCTGACGGCCAACTTGATGTTGGTCCAGGAGGTCTCTGAACGCACCTGCATGGACGTACGGAACATGCTGTTTCGCCAATCGTTGCGTTTGGATTTAAACAGCTTTGGCGACAACGGCTCCAGCGGTTTGACCGCGCGATTGACCAATGACGTTGGAAACTTAGCCACGGGGATCAACGTCCTGTTTGGACGCACGATTCGGGAGCCGATGAAGATGATCGTTTGTGTCGCGGGTGCGGCGATTGTCTGCTGGCGGTTGTTGCTCTTGATCATGGTCATCGCCCCGGTGATGGGTTGGGTGATCTCGATGCTCAGCAAATCGATCCGCCGCGCGAGCCGCCGCGTGATGGAGGAGATGACCCAGATGTACAGCGTGCTGACCGAAGCGTTCGCGGGCATCAAAGTGGTGAAAGCCTATAACACGCAAGGTTTTGAACGGGCCCGTTTCGCCCGCTCCGCTCAACTTTGTTACAGCAAGTCGATGAAGGCCTCTTGGTATCATTCGTTGACGCGTCCGGCGACCGAAATGTTGGGGATGGCGATGATCGCATTGGCGATTATCGCTGGCGGATATTTGGTTCTCAACCAAAAGACCCACTTGCTGGGAATTCGCATGACCTATACCGAATTAGGTTTCGCGGAGGTCCTGCTGTTTTTCGCCTTCTTGATCGGAACGACCGACCCGGCTCGGAAATTGACCGACGTATGGAGCGTCCTACAACGTGGGATCGCGGCGGCCGACCGGATCTATGAAATTCTGGATCAACCGATTCGTGTCGTCGATCCCGCACAGCCGGTGACGCTGCAAGGACGCCATCAAAAGATTGCCTTCAACGACATCAAGTTCTCTTATCCATCGGGACCGCTGACGCTAAATGGCTTGAATTTGGAGATCCACCAAGGTGAAAACATCGCCATCGTGGGACCGAACGGTTCGGGTAAAAGCACGCTGATCAATCTGTTGTGCCGGTTCTACGATCCACAGGGCGGCAGCGTCACAATTGACGACGTGCCGGTCAGTCAGCTGCGGCTTCGCGATCTGCGACGCCGGATCGGCTTGGTTACTCAACGCACATTCCTGTTCGAAGACACGATTCTTAACAACATTCGCTACGGATCTCCTGGTGCCACCGAACAGCAGGTGATCGAGGCTGCCGAGCGTGCCCATGCTGACGAGTTCATCATGAGCAAGATGCCCGACGGCTATCAGACGCTGTTGGGCTGCGGAAGCATGCACCTTAGCGGTGGACAGATGCAGCGGATTGCTTTGGCTCGGGCAATTTTGCGAGATCCTGAGATTTTGATCCTCGACGAAGCGACAAGCCAGATCGACTTGGAAAGCGAAGCCTTGATCCACGACGTATTGGCTGATTTCTTGAAAGATCGTACCGGGATCATGATCACCCACCGTCCCACGACTTTGGAACTGGCCGATCGAATCGCGATCATTGAACAGGGGGAACTGTCGGAAATCGGCACCCATCATCAATTGATCGGGAATAACGCCTTCTACAGCAGTTTGGTCGGTAACGAAATCAGCAAAGCCGCATAGTCTCCTTCGCTGTGCCTTCTGGCTGCGGCAACGCGCATCGGCAGCAAACTTCAGTTAAACTCGATTCACTCTTTCGGTCCCGGCCGACGCAGTGGGCGTCGCCATCGAGCGATTTCGTTCGTTGGATCGATGGAGTCCCCCACTCCCAACGAATCGAAGCTGACGGACTGCCATGAAAAACTTGCTGCTACTGGCTGCGCTAACGCTGCTCTCCCTGAGTCGACTCGGCGCCGCCGATCCTCCCAATATCGTCTTCTTCTTCGCTGACGACCAAACCAGCAGTTCGATCGGCTGCTACGGAAACGAAGTCGCGCAAACTCCGAACATCGACGCGCTGGCGGCTCGTGGGACGCGCTTTGAAAACGCGTTTGTTAGTCATTCGATCTGCTGGGTCAGCCGAACAACGGTGCTGACCGGACTGACAGGCCGCAGCTATGGCACCGCCGCAAACCCTGAACTGGCCCGTCCCGACGCGGTCGAAACACTCTATTCCGACATCCTGCGATCCAACGGGTACCGCACGGGATTCTATGGAAAATGGCATGCCAAGATGCCGGCTGGATTTCGCAACGCGGATCACTTCGACGAATTTGAAGCGATCTCAAGGAATCCTTATTACAAGCCACAGCCCGACGGCAGTCTTCGCCATGAGACCGACCTGATTGTCGATCGCGGAATCGAATTCATCAAGAACCAACCGGCTGGCAAACCGTTTGCATTGAACCTCTGGTTCAATGCATGTCACGCCGAGGATAGCGATCGCCGGCCGGGGATTGGTGCCTTTCCGTGGCCACAATCGGTCGACGGCAAATTTGACGACACAGTGCTCGCGCCGCCACGCTTGAACGACCCCGCGATCTTCGACGCGTTACCCGATTTTTTACGAACGACGATCAACCGAGAACGCTTCTTCTGGCGTTGGAATACCGACGCGAAGTACCAAACGAATATCCGCGCCTACTATCGGATGGCCAGCGGAATCGATCACGCGGTCGGGCGTTTCATGGCTGAATTGGAAGCTGCCGGCTTGGCCGACAACACGATCATCGTGTACACCGCCGACAACGGCTACCACATGGGCAATCGAGGACTCGCCGGAAAATGGTCGCACTTTGAGGAATCGCTTCGCGTTCCGTTGATCGTTGCCGATCCGCGTGTCGCGGAACCACGACGCGGTCAGGTAAGCGACGCGATCGCGTTGAACCTGGACCTGCCAGCGACCTTCCTTGATTGGGCTGGAGTGGAAATTCCGAAGCGTTATCAGGGCCACAGTTTGCAACCGATCGTTGCCGATCAACCGCCCGCGAACTGGCGAACCGAGAGTTTTCACGAACACTTCGCTGTCCGCAATCGCATCCCCGCGTTTGAAGGCGTCCGCAACGCCGACTTCAAGTACGTCCGCTACTTCGATCACCACAACCATGAATTTTTGCACGATCTTCAAACCGATCCCGACGAACTCACGAATCTTGCGAACGATCCCAAGCACGCCGAAACGTTAGCCGCGATGCGAGCCCGCACGACCGCACGTGTCGCGGAACTTGGCGGACCGTTGGATCCGTTGAAAGCCCCGTTCGTGGCGTCGACGGTTCCCTATCCTGAAGCGTCCGCAGCGGTGGGGGCACGTGTTGACAGCGAGGGCTTCGTCCACGTGTTTGACGGCAAAACGCTGCGTCATTGGTCGGGCGATCCCAAATATTGGTCGGTGAAGGAGGGGGCGCTGACGGGTGTCACCGATGGCTCGCTGAAGATGAACCGCTTCCTGACTTGGGAGGATTCGACGATCCGCAACTTCGACCTGCGGGTGAAAGTTAAAGTCACCGCCGGAGGCAACAGTGGCATTCAATACCGCGGCACCTCGCGCCCCGATCTCGGGCTGGATATCGTGACCGGATACCAGTGCGACGTGGTCGCCAACGTACCGAAGTACAACGGCATGCTGTACGAAGAACGGGGCCGACGAATTTTATCGCATACTGGCGAACAGGTGGTCATCGCCCCCGATGGGCAACCTTGGATCGTCGGCACGATGCCGGTCAAAGAATTCGCGGCCGATCAGTGGCACGATTATCGCGTTCTGGTCCGTGGCAATCATCACGAACATTGGATCGACGGTCACCAAACCGCCGACCTGATCGATCTCGATGAAAATGGCCGCGCATTGGAAGGAGTGCTTGCAGTTCAGGTGCATGTCGGACCGGCGATGAAGATCCAATACAAGGATTTCAAGATTAAGCACTTGCCCGATGACTTACCGTTGCAGACTGCGGAGACCGTCAAGATTCCCGAAGATGCGCAAGGCGTCCGCCCACAAGGACGTCTGCCCAAGGATTGGAAACCGCCGGTCTATGGCGATCGCTGATTCGCAGCTCTGTTTTCCATTGGCAAACCACGGCGACGTGTGCCAATGGCTGCCAAGTCGTGTGAGGCTGAAACCCGGCCAGCAGGTCTGGTTTCAGCCCCCCCTCAGCCCGTTTGTAAAAAATTGCTCAAATTGGGTGGGGGCGATTTCCGCGGCTGCCTTCGATAGTCTAAAATCGCGGCACCCTCGCCTGGAAGCGAGCGACCTCATCTCAAAATATGATCGACGCGATTTGATTTCAGCAAATCATTTAACGAAGCGTTTTAACAACGGCAACCAACAGGTGACCGCCGTCGAGGATCTCTCCTTCGATGTGCAACCGGGGCACGTTTTTGGATTGCTGGGGCCCAACGGGGCCGGCAAGACGACGACGCTGCGTATGGTCTTAGGCCTGATCGAACCCACCTCCGGCGACGCGCAAATCCATGGCTTTCAGGTCAGTCGCGACGCGGACGAAGTCAAACGACGGATCGGTTTCGTTTCGGCAAGCGTGGGCGTTTACCCTTGGCTAACACCGCGCGAAGTGCTGCATTTTGTCGGCGAACTGTACGGAGTGCGTCACCAGGTTGCGAGCCAGCGGATCGAGAAACTCTCCGAATTATTGGGCCTCCGCGAAATCCTCGATCGTCGGTGCGCTGTCCTTAGCACGGGCCAACAGCAACGCATGAACCTGGCCCGCGCGCTCGTGCACGATCCACCAGTGATGTTGATGGATGAACCGACGCGGGGATTGGACATCGTGGGCAGCCAGGTCGTCTTCGACTACATCGTCCATCTGCGGAGCGTCGGCAAAGCGGTGATTGTTTGCACGCACCGCTTGGACGAAGCCGAGCGGTTTTGCGATTCATTCGGCCTGTTGAACCACGGCAAGTTGTGCCAACACGGCAGCTTGCAAGACCTGCAATCGCGAACCGGCCGAACAACTTTAACTCAAATGTTTGTGGATCTTCTGGCGGCTGATTCCACGCAGCCCATGGAGCAGACGACGTGAATTTGCCAGCCGACGACGATCGCGAACGCGACACCCCTCGCGAGTCCGCGGAAGGTGCTGTGGAGAACGAACTCCGTTCCCGTCCCATGTCGATCCGGACCTCCCGTCTGGCTCAAAAAGAGCTTCGCGAAATTCTGCGCGACCGCCGCACGATCATGACGCTGATCTTGATGCCGTTGTTGGTCTATCCCTTGTTGGGTGTCACGGTTCAAAAATTCTTGCTCAACAGCCTGAAGCAGCAACAAACAACCGTGTATGACATCGGCGTTGCTAACGAACCCGACGGTCATTTTTTGTTGAACCTGTTGCATCAAGGCAAGCTGCTGCTGGATGAACAACAGCCTAAGTCCGAAAAAACGAATCGGTCCGATCCGATTGAGTCGCTGATGGGGGGCAATGGCGACGAGCCGGTCGATCTGAACATCATCCAACCCTTTGAACCGTCTGGCACGCGGGAGCAATTGCAGCGTTTGATCGCGGATCAGATTTTGCAGGTCGGTGTATTGGTTCAGTGGAGCGGTGCCGAGGCCGACCCACGCAAGCAGGCGCGTTTCGAATTGATCTACGACAAACGACTTGCCTCCGCGCGATCGGCTCGCGACGAATTAGTTCGCCGATTACAAGCGGTCAATGACACCTGGACACGTCAGGTGTTGCAACAAGCGAAGATTGCCGACGACATCCCCGCACCGTATACCGAACACTACATCGTCTCCAAGACGCAATCGTTTTCGATGGTCACGTTTGTCCCGTTGATGTTGGTCTTGATGACGATCACCGGTGCCGTTTATCCCGCGATCGATCTGACGGCGGGGGAACGGGAACGGGGAACGATGGAGATTTTGATCGCTGCGCCCGTTCCGCGCATCTCACTGCTGATCGGAAAATTTGTCGCGGTCTTAGTTGTCGCCATGCTGACCGCGGTCGTCAATTTGATCGCGATGTTGATCACGGTTTATACGCTGGGGATCGACGGGATGATCTTTGGCGACGGTGGCGTTTCGGTTGTTGTGGTCTTGCAAATCCTGATGTTATTGCTTGTCTTCGCCGCCTTTTTTTCAGCGATGATGCTGGGGCTGACGAGCTTCGCCCGGTCGTTTAAAGAGGCTCAAGCGTATCTGATTCCGCTGATGCTTGTCGCCCTGGCGCCAGGGATGTTGAGCTTGATGCCGGAATTGAAATTAAACGCGACACTGGCGCTCGTTCCGCTGGTTAATATCGTCTTGGCGGGACGCGATCTGCTGCAAGGGACGTTGGTACCGGCGATGTTCGCGATCACGTTGATCTCGACGTCTTTGTATGGACTGCTGGCATTGACACTCGCGGCGCGGGTGTTTGGAACCGATTCAATCCTCTACGGCAGCGATGGTTCATGGGCCGATCTGTTCCGCCGTCCGACAACACCTCGTTCGGCACCGTCGATGCCTGCGGCGATGTTCTGTTTGGCGGTGCTGTTCCCCTGTTTCATCGTGATCGGCGGGATGTCGTCGCGGATCGAAGGATCGATGAGTGCCAAACTGGTCGCCAACGCAATGGTTACGGTGTTGTTGTTTGTAGGTTTGCCGTGGCTATTTGCTCGATTCAATCACGTCCGGATGACAGCGGCTTTCTTTTTGAAAGTGCCTCGCTGGCCAGCGTTCCTCGCCGCCGTGCTGCTGGGCTGTTCGGTCTGGACGATGGCGTATGAGCTGGAGATCCTGACGCTTTCGGCCGACCGCATCGAACTGCTGAAAAAGATCTTTGAAGCGATGAAATTTGATTTCGCCGCTATCCCATGGCCGGTCAAGTTGTTGACGCTTGCCGCGGTGCCAGCGATCTGTGAGGAGTTTTTCTTTCGTGGTTTCCTGCTCAGCGGATTCCTCCGCAACGGCAAGCCCTGGGTCGCCATCGTCGCCACCGCCGGGCTCTTTGGACTGTTTCACGTGATCGTCCGCGATTCGTTGCTCTTCGAGCGTTTCTTGCCAAGTTCGCTGATGGGGTTGGTGTTGGGATTCGTTTGTTATCGGACCGGGAGTCTCTATCCTGGAATCGTGCTGCATGCGTTGCACAACGGAATCTTGGTTTCGATGAGCCATTTTGAGAAGAAGCTTCTTGAACTTGGCATCGGTGTCGAATCGCAGAGCCATCTGCCGTTGTTGGTGATGGGAGCGGCGGTTCTGATGATCGTTGCCGGGGCAGCAACTTTAGCCCGGTCTCCGTCGCGCCGCGTTGCGGTCGACCCGCAGCCAGCGGCGGGATAGGTTGAGGATTCCGCGTCCGCCGCTCTGGCCCGACGCTACCTACCCCCAAGCCCCCAGATTGGCGATACACTTGAAGCGTCTGCGTGCTACAATTGCGACCAGCAACGGTATCAGTTAGTGCACCGTGGAATGCGAGGCGAGGCTTTATTGACCTCAGCTTTCGCTGTCTTTCCCAATATTTTAAGCATGATTCGTCATCAAACGATTAAATCAAAATGGTGTCGTCGCTGTCGCGACATGACGCCCCACGAGGTGTACGAAATCATCCCTCCGTGGTTGTTTTGGTCGGCGTTGGTGGCCTCCTTGGGAATCGCCTATCCAATGCTGATGTCGATTCAACATCGATCGACGAATCAATGCACGCACTGCGACGCCCGCAACAACGGACGCTACTTCGCCAAGAAACGGCATAAGCGACCCTCCGATTCGCAAAATAGCGAAACTCACCGGCGAACCAAACGGCGGCGGCGGCGCGTCGTCTCCAGCGAGAGCTAGCGTGCGCCAACAAGTTCGCTCAGCTTGCTGCCAGTTGTCGCGAACGACGGATCGTGGGGCACCTTCATTTCGGATCGACGTCCGCTAAGCTTGCCGCATCGTGCTTTCGGCACACTCTTTTAAGAAGCTCGTATAGGTTTGCCGAAGCCCTTGATCGAGTTCAACTTGGTGCCGCCATCCAAGCTTATGAATTCGCGTGACGTCGGTCACCTTGCGAGGTGTCCCATCGGGTTTCGTAGGATCGGTTTTGATTTCGCCTTCAAACCCAACCACCGCGGCGATTTTTTTTGCCAACTCAAGAATCGTTAAATCTTCCCCGGTGCCAACGTTGACCCAGTCGGGCGGTTCGACGGCGGTGATTAGATGCATCACAGCGGCTGCAAGATCATCGACATATAAAAACTCGCGACGCGGCGAACCGCTTCCCCAGATCGTCACGCTGTCGGTACCCTCCTCTTTCGCTTCGTGAAACCGACGAAGCAGTGCCGGCAAGACGTGACTGTTTTCGGGGTGATAGTTGTCGCCGGGTCCATATAGGTTGGTCGGCATCGCGGAATGAAACATCACGCCGTATTGCTGACGGTAGTACTGACACAGCTTCAAGCCGGCGATCTTTGCGATCGCATAGGCTTCGTTGGTCGATTCCAGAGGTCCCGACAAAAGCGCCGATTCCACCAGCGGTTGCGCCGCGTCGCGAGGGTAGATACAGGTGCTTCCCAGAAACAACAACCGTCGGACACCGTGCCGATATGCCGATTCGATGCAGTTGACTGCGATCTTCAAATTGTCGGACATGAACTGGACAGGGTATTGGCTGTTCGCAAAAATGCCGCCCACCTTTGCCGCGGCAACAACGACCGCATCGGGACGGTTCTCGGCATAGTACGCGTCAACAGCTTCCGCATCGCAGAGGTCCACGACTTCGCGTCCAGCGGTCAGCAGTTCGATCGAGGGATCGGTCGCGACGTTTCGACAGATCGCGTCCCCCACCATGCCTCGGTGGCCTGCGACAAACAGTCGATGGATCGGCGGATTCGTGGAGTTTGCGTTCATTGCGATTCCAAATGCGTGGCAATAGTCGAGGGCGTTGGATGATCGAAGTTCGCGAATTGACATACCGAATTCAGCACATCGGCGAATTGCTGACAGGCTATTTTACGATCGTATCGGGTCTGTGCCAGAGTACGTGCGTTTTGTCCACTGGCTGCCAATTCGTCGGGATGTTCGACGCACCAGCGAACGTAGTCAACGATCTGTGCCACGTCGCCCGGCGGAACCGCGCAACCGATGCGATGGGAACGAATCTCGCGGGCGATGGAAAAGGTTTCCGGGGCGATCGCCAGCACCGGAGTTCCCGAGGCGAGGATGCCGTACAGTTTGCTGGGGGCCAAGCACCCACGAATATTGGCATCCATCGAAACGACGTGTAAATCGGCTGCGGTCAAGCTCTCCGTCAGACGTTCGATCGGTTGATATTCGATGAACCGAACGTGTTGAGCCCCACGTTCGGCTGCATAACGTTGCAGCGCGGCTTTCCGAGCGCCGTCGCCGACCAGCGCGACCACCGCATGGTCGGGCCAGTTGGGATGACACGCCGCATTGATCAAGACTTCTAACCGTTGGCTCATCCCCATATTGCCCGAGTGCATCACGACAAAGCGGTCGTCCAAATCGTGGGCAACGCGAAACGGATTGGCTGCTGCCAGCGGCCGAATCGCTTCGGTGTCGACCCAGTTGGGAACGATCGAGAACTTTTCTCGCGGCAATCCCCAGCCGACCAAGCGATCGCGCATGTCGTCGTCGAGCACCACGATCCGGTCGGCTTGGCGATAGGCGGCCAGCAGTCGTTGCCGGATCTGCCGAGTGATTGTCCCCTCTTTGATCACGCCCAACCCGATCGCGATATCGGGATAGACGTCTTGCGTGTAGACGATAAATTTTGCCCCCATCTTCCGTGCGATCGGAGCAGCCACGATTGGCAGAAAAAAGGGATCGGATTCGCTGACGATCACATCAAAGGCTTTCGACGCCGCGCCGCGGCGGCCCCAACGGCGGGCTTGCCAAGTGAAGGACAGGAGGTTGATCAAGCGACCAATCTTCGACCGTTTGGGCAACGTCGTGTGAGGCAGTCGATCGATCGTGACGCCGTCGCGTTTCTGCTGACCGCGTCGAACAAACGCCTCACCGCTAAGGTTCTTGTTCGGTTGGCCCGCCACGACGGTGATGTCCCATTCGGGCGACAGCGAACCACACAACTGTTCCAACAATTGCCCCGTCGCTTCGATGTCGGGCCAGTAGCAGCGATTCAGAAATGCGATGCGGGGACGACTCATGCGAGGTCTGCGGCCTGAGATTGTGGGGTAAGAACGTATCGCCGACGACGCATCAGCAGCAGCACGACCATCACGATAGCCGCTAGAACGATCGCGACCGCCGTCACGCGTTGCATCGTCGTAGAATACTTCACGATGTAATAAACCAATTTCAGATATTCGGCCAGGATCATTTCCAGCCCTTGCGGAGATTCCCACCAAGTGTCCCACAAAAACGCGTCTGACGGAGTCCCCACGAAACAGAACTGGTCCAGCTTGTCGCCGTAGAGGTTGGCTGCCGCCCAACGCGCCCGCCGCGTGTGGAAACGGTTTGTCACGATCGCGATGGTTGCTTCGGGTTCGTTGTCAAAGATCGAATCGATCAACTGCAAATCGCTGTACGTCGTGCGACTCTCCCCGTCCAGGAACAACATTCGATCGTCAGCGATACCGCGTTTTTGCAAGATCCGCTGCGTCACCACATGCGTCGGCAGACTCAGCCCTTCATCGACAGCACTGGAGTCCGGGTTGCGAAGGATCGCCGTTTTGGCGGCGAGACCTTCGCGCAAGATCACCACGGCGGCAAAGGTTCGCGTTTCCGGGCCGCCGGGCAATACAACGACATAGTCGGCCGGGAAGTGGGGATCGGTCGCATCCAAGACGTTGGCGAATTCGCGCAATAGGTAAGCGTGGCTGGCCCAAAGCAGTCCAATCAACAGTAGCAGCAGTAAACCAACGCGGCGGACCATTAAGAGGCTCCCACTGGCGAGAGTTCGGTCGGTGGCAGCGGCTCCGATTCGGTCGGTTTTAGATCAACGCCCAACGATTGCAACCGCTGGCGAAACGCCTCTTCGTATTCCTGTGGACTTAGGTCGTCCGCGATGGGAATGCCCTCCGGAGACAACCAACCCCAAAATCGTCCAATCGCTTTTCCATAAAAAGCCTTCCAACCGGTCGTGGACCGCCACCATCGATCGACGGGATATTCGATCGGCTGCAGCGGCTTGATCTTCACACGGCCCGCCACTTCCACACTCAGTTCGCCGTCGATTTGACGTCGTAATCCGCCACTCGACAACGCATCGGACAACATGCAGACGACGGCCTCAGGATTCCGATCCAACCAGTCACCAAGAAACTGAATGCGTTCGCGACGATCGCGCGCTCGTCCCGAAACGCGAATCCATTGGTCGGGCTCCGCTCCCAGGTCGGCCAGCAGCCGGGGCAACAGGTCGTCAGAGGCGGGGACGGCACCGCATTGAACCGATCGCGGGGCCCAGACTTCAGGTAGCAGGATCACGATTCCGTCGTGCGACATCTCCATCGCGGTTTCCAACATACGGTCGCCCCCCATCATATAAACATGCGTGGTGGCGACGTCATCGATGAGATCGTTGCTTAGGAATCCACGGGTGACCGCCGACAACAGAGGCTCGTGAAGCAAACCCGCCGAGACCAATGTGATGACCGCGAAAATCAACCATTTTCGTCGTCCCGGCAAATCAAAACCCTTTCAATTGTGTACGCTGTGCGGTGCCACGTAATGACAACGCGGCAGAAGTCGGCAAAAAACGCAACCGCCCTCGCGACAGCCGTCATGGCGTTCGGACTTTTTCCGCTTCAAACGCCTGCGGTTTGCGATTGCTCATCCTAATTACTACCTCTCGCAACGCCAATCGCCAAACCGGTACCGCGGGAAATCCCCGCTTCAACAAGGAATTGATGTGATGGTTCGATGGCGTCCGGCGGATGCGACCACAATCGTGACGGGAGCGTCCAGCGGAATCGGCAGGGAACTCGCCGCGCAACTGGCCCGTCGTGGAGCCACCATTGTCGCGGTGGCTCGCCGAGCCGAGCGGCTACAACAGTTACAAGCGGATGCCGCAGCCGCCCCTGGCGCAATCATTCCGATGGCGGGGGATCTTACCGACCCGACGTTTCGCCAGCAGATCATCGATCGAGTTCAATCGATTTCGCCGCGCCTAGATCTATTGGTCAACAACGCGGGGATCGGGGGGATCGGTCCGTTTGCCGAGGCAACACCGCAGCGTTTGCGGCAGATCATGGAAGTCAATTTCTTCGCCCCCGTGGAACTGACTCGTCTCGCATTGCCGATGCTCCGCGTCGCCAGCCACCCGGTGATTTGCAATATCAGTAGCGTCCTGGGGCATCGTGGTGTGCCGGGAAAAAGTGAATATTGTGCCAGCAAATTTGCGATCCACGGGTGGAGCGACGCGCTGCGCGCCGAACTGGCTTCGTCCGCCATCCAGGTCACGCTGGTCAGCCCCAGCACGACAGCGAGCGAATTTTTTGACGTCGCAATCGAAACCGAATCGGCTCAATCGCAACACCGCCGCAGCGCGATGAGCCCCGCCTCAGTGGCTCGGCAAGCGATTCGGGCCATCGAAAAACGCCGCGACGAAATTGTGCTCAGCCCCGGCGGCAAGCTGCTGGTCTACCTCGACCGCTGCTGTCCCTGGCTCGCCAATCGCTTGATCGCTCGATTCGGGTGACCGGTCCGCAACACCCGCCGGAGGCAGCGCGCGGGTTCCCATCCCACGCGTTTCCTCGCACCGCCGACCGCCACGGTGCGGCTGACGAATCGCCGCGGCATCTGATATCATGATCGGCGGACGACCGACGTCGCGGTTTGAATCCGTCCTCAATACTCCCTAAGAAAAGCCCTCCAAACCTGCCTTCCAGAAAATCCATGCTGCCACGCACGCTCGAACCCGAATCGATGGACGACCCGGCCGAAGCGGCCAGCTACGACGACATGAACCATTCGTCGGTCAACCTTCGATTTGTCGACGATCTGTTGGCGGGGGGATCGATCGGCAATGACATCTTGGATCTGGGGACCGGCACGGCACAGATTCCGATTCTGTTATGCGAACGGATGCCTGAAATTCGGATCATGGCACTCGACGCGGCCGCCAGCATGTTGGAACTGGCGATCTACAACATCGAGATCGCCAGCGCCGTCGAACGCATCCAGTTGATGCAGGGTGACGCCAAAGCGATGGATGATTTTGAAGACGAGATGTTCGATTGCGTGATGTGCAACAGCCTGATCCATCATCTGCCCGAGCCGCAGCCGACGTTTGCCGAGATCTTTCGATTGACAGCGATTGACGGACGGATTTTTGTCCGTGATCTCTGCCGCCCCGAATCGGCGGATGCGGTGGAAGCCTTGGTTGCACAATATGCCGGCGGCGAATCGGAAGTTGCTCAACAATTGTTTCGCCAATCGCTGCACGCCGCACTGACATTGAACGAAGTTAAACAGATGGTTGTCGCCGCCGGACTGCCCGCCGATGCGGTGCGGATGACGAGCGACCGGCATTGGACGTTGGACGTTCGTAAGACAGCCGCTCCCCCGGAAGAGACTGCATCGTGAAGACCTATCTCGATTTGCTGAACCAAATCATCGAACACGGCACCGATCGTCCCGACCGTACGGGAACCGGCACGCGCAGCCAATTCGGAGCGCAGATGCGGTTTGACCTGTCGGCCGGCTTTCCGTTGTTGACGACCAAACGACTGCATCTACGGTCCATCTTGTACGAATTGTTGTGGTTTTTGCGTGGCGATACCAACATCGCCTGGCTCAAAGAGCATGGCGTTTCGATCTGGGACGAATGGGCCGACGAAAACGGCGATCTGGGACCGGTCTATGGCCATCAATGGCGCAGCTGGCCAACACCCGACGGCGGAACCATTGATCAGATTGCGGAAGTCGAATCGCAGATCCGCAACAATCCCAACTCGCGTCGCTTGATCGTTTCGGCTTGGAACGTCGCCGAAGTTAACCACATGGCGCTGCCACCGTGCCATTGCCTGTTTCAATTTTACGTCGCCGACGGCCGGCTCAGCTGTCAATTATATCAACGCAGCGCCGACTTCTTCCTTGGCGTTCCCTTCAACATCGCCAGCTATGCGCTGCTGACGATGATGATGGCCCGAGTGACCGGGTTGCAAGTTGGCGACTTTGTCCACACCCTGGGCGATGTGCACCTGTATCACAATCATTTTGAGCAGGCGCGGTTGCAATTAAGCCGTGAGCCGCGACCGCTGCCAACGATGCAGATCAGCGGTCAGCAGATAAGTCTGCTCGACTTTAAATTTGAAGACTTCGAATTGATCGGTTACGATCCGCATCCGCACATCAAGGCAGCCGTGGCGGTTTAACGCTTTGTGATCGATTCTCCCTCCCGTCATTCAAACCCTTGGGCACAACATGGCGACCGATTATTCGACTTGTCACGAACCGACAAGCGATCGATTCCCACGACTTACGTCGGCGATCGGGCAGGCCGATTTCCGGTTAACCGACGAACAGATCGCTCACTATCACGAGTTCGGTTATCTAGCGGGTGTCCGAATTCTCGACGACGCGCAGATCGAACTTTTGCGCAGCGAACTGGCGGAACTGACGCAGCCCGATCACGAAGGCCGCGAACTGTGGTATGAATACAACAGCAATGAATCGGCCGATCCCGATTTGGTGTTGTTCCACGCTTTGGGAGCTTGGCGAACGCGGCCCGGTTTTCACGATATGTTGTGGAATCCTGCGTTTACGGTCGCGGCCAGTCAATTGCTCGATGGAGCGGTTCGATTCTGGCACGATCAGCTCTTTTGCAAGCCCGCAAATCATGGCGGCGTTGTCGCCTGGCATCAAGATTATTCGTACTGGACGCGCACCCAACCCATGGCGCATTTGACCTGTTGGATTGGTTTGGATGATGCCACCGCCGACAACGGTTGCTTGCAGTATGTACCCGGCAGCCATCGCTGGCCGCTGTTGCCGATCACCGGATTGGCGGGCGACATGCAGGCGATCGCGGAAGTGCTCAGCGAAGGACAGATGCAGCAGTTGCAAAATCCCACGGCGATAGAACTGAAGGCCGGAGAGTGCGCGTTCCATCATCCTTTGATGGTGCATGGATCGTTTGCCAACCGAACCGACCGCCCTCGTCGCGCGGTGGTCTTAAATGTGGTTCGCGACGGCGTCTGTTCGGCGGATGACAAACCGCTGCTGGACGGAACCGATCCGGTCGCCGCGGGGCAACCGCTCGCAGGCCGCTTCTTCCCGCTGTTGTACGACGGTGGGAATGCGAGCTGATTTTTGTCGAAGCCTTGGCGGTACGTTCGTGTTCGCTGCGTTGAATATTACGAAACTCAAGCGAGCTTTCGCGTGAGCCAATGCCCTGCGTTCGCTTTACGTTCCCCTTGTCACGGCCTATCTTTAAAGTACAGGCGATGTGCGACTGCGGAATCGACGCAGTTGGCTGCTTTGGGCCTGATCGCACCTGACTATCGGAGGAAGAAGGAAATGCACGCGTTGCAATCTTGGTTCAAGACCATGCTGTTGGCCATGGGGCTGATCGTTATGGCGCTGGTTGGGGCGGTTAGTGCGTTTGCACAGTCGGCAGTCGCTCCGATCGAAACCACGGAAGCGGAAAAGGGAGCCACCGCGAAAAAGGCGACCAGCGAGTACCTGCGAATCACCAAGCTGGACAATGGTCGTCCCGATGCGATGGAGACCTCAATCGTTCGTTTTGAGGGCCTTCCGGGCAGTAAATACGCCGGTCGAATCGTTGATCTGATTGGCGTCGTGCACATTGGACAAAAGGAATATTACGAACAATTGAACCAGCGATTCGCCGATTACGATCGAGTGCTCTACGAATTGGTCGCGCCCGAAGGGACAACGGTCAGCAAAGAGCAAGCGGGCGAAGTCCGTGGACCGTTGGGAGCGATGCAGTTGGGAATGAAGGACATTTTGAATCTCGACTTCCAGCTGGAGCATATCGACTACCACGCGAAGAACTTCCGTCACGCCGACATGAGTCCCGAAGAGTTTGCCGCCGACATGGCCGACCGGGGCGATAGCATCATGAAAATGGTCTTTCGGATGTTGGGCTCGGGCATGGCGACTCAAGCCGCCGCCGAACCGGCCGCTTCGGATACCGCGCTGTTGTTCGCGTTGTTCGCTCCCGATCGATCCCGCCGCATGAAACAGATCATGGCGGCTCAATTCGAGGACATGGAGATCGCCACCGCCGCGATGGCCGATGCCACCGGCAAGAGCACGATCATCACCGAACGCAACGCCAAGGCAATGAGTGTGTTGGCCGATGAGCTTCAACAGGGAAGCCAAAAGGTCGCCGTCTTTTATGGTGCCGGCCACTTGCCAGACATGGCCGATCGGTTGCGGAACGAATTCCAAATGAAGAAGACCCAAACCGAATGGTTTCAAGCGTGGGATCTGCAAAAGAATTGAAGCCCTGCCTGGGAAACTAATCCAGCCGAACGAGGTTCTCGCGATAGTCGCGGCCTCGCTTCACGTAGCGTTCGGCCGTCGTCGCTAAGTTCTCGATCTCTTCGGCGGTCAATTCGCGGACCCAGCGAGCGGGTGCTCCAAGGATCAGCGAGTTCTCTGGAAACGTTTTGCCTTCGGTGATCAAAGCGCCCGCGCCAACCAATGAATTGCGTCCGATCACGGCGCGGTTGAGCACGATCGCCTGCATTCCGATTAGCGCGCCGTCGCCGATCGTGCATCCGTGCAATGTCGCTTGGTGTCCGATCGTGACTCCTTCGCCCACGGTCAACGGACAGCCGGGATCGGTGTGCATCACGGTTCCATCCTGAACGCTGCTTCGCGCTCCGATGTCGATCAATTCGATATCGCCACGCAACACAGCGCCGGGCCAAACGGTCGCCTCGGCGCCAATCGCAACCCGACCGATCAACGTCGCCTCCTGAGCAACAAAACAGTCGGGGGCCAGGGTGGGGATGCGGTCGCCAAGTCGATAGATCGCCATGATAGGAAGGTTCCCAAAGCTGAAAGTTCGTGATGAAGCGTCGATGTGTTGGCGATTGTACAGTAGCCGCTCAGAACGGGGACCAGTGCAAAGCGGGCGCGTCGCGATAGCAAAAAGAACGGTGCCCCACTGAATTTGCCGTCGACCTCTCCCTCGCTAGGTTGCTATACGGGAGTGACACCGTCTTGCATCCGATTCGCTCCCAGGGAACTTCTTCCGATGTTGCTCACTCACAACTTCCCGCAGACCACCGGGCCCCGAGCGCTCACCCTCGCGCTGCTTGGATTGATTGCGATCGCCAGCGGATGCTCCGACCGCGTGGCGGAGGAGTCGACGCTGCGGTACGAAAACTACGAGAATCAACCGGCGTCATCGTCCCCTCCGCCCGCGTTGGCCGAAGCGCAACCTGCCCCCCCACAGCCATCGATGGCATCAAAGCAACCGAAGTTCGCGCCAGCCGAGTCGCCGGCGATGCCGATGCCACCACAAGCAACGCTGCCTCAAGCGATGCCCGCTCCCGGTCCAGCCCCCAAAGCGGCCAACGCAACCGTCGCCCCGCCCCAAGCTTTGGAATACTCCGTCGCTGCGGAGCCGACCGCTCACGAACCGAACGCTCACCTTCAGCGTCTGCCCGCGGGCGCGGAGCATGATGCCGAAGCGGGCTTTGCGACCGTGGAGGTCTTCTATGCGACCGATCGCATGCGGACCGAAGTCCCTTTGTCGTCGTACCAGCTCAGTGGGCAAAAATCTGCATTTATGATGTTCGCGGGATTCGCGATCGTGCTGGCGCTCTACGGGATGATGAAATGGATCACTGGAAGCCCGCGGGTCGGAATTGCCGCGATGGTCGCTTCATGTTTTGTTGGTGTCTTGGCCAGCGGATGGATCGCGTTGGGGCAAGCGAATATCGAAAAGCATGGCGTCACCTACAATGGGGATCGCGGGACGTTGGTTCGCGGGATTTGCGAGGTCACCGTTCCCGACACGCATCAGCGTGGGATGGTCGAACGCCCCAGCCTGTTGCGATTTGAACTGCGCGAAGATCAGACGCAGCACATGGTTTTGACAAGCGCCACCGAGCTAGCAGCGGCTGATTTTCAACAGCGTCTTGCCGATCGTGTTGCCAGCGCCCCCGAGGGAGATCTGTTGGTCTTCATTCACGGCTACAACGTCGACTTCGAATCGGCCGTCCAAAGGACCGCACAGATCGCTGTCGATCTTCCCTTTGAAGGCGTTCCGGTCTGTTACAGTTGGCCTAGCCAAGCGTCGTTGGTGGGTTACACCGTCGACGAGAACAACTCCGAATGGACGATCGCACACCTGAAAGAATTCCTGCTGGAATTGGTTCACCAAAGCGGTGCCAAGAGCGTGAATGTCGTAGCCCATAGCATGGGCAATCGTCCCATGACCGCAGTGATGCAGCAGATCGGTTGGGAGATGGAAGCGGAGACCACGCCGTTTGATCGGATCGTGTTAGCCGCCCCCGATGTCGATGCCGATCGATTCCGTCGCGACCTAGCACCGTCGCTGTTGAAGGTCGCCAACCAAGTCACACTGTATGCGTCCAGCGACGACCAGGCGTTGATCGCCAGCAAGAAGGTCCACGGGCATCCGCGGGCCGGAGAGAGTGGCGATCAAATCGTTGTGGTGCCCGGAATCGAAACGATCGACGTCAGCGGTATCGATCTGAGCCTGCTGGGACACAGCTACTATGGCGACAACGAAACGATGCTTCGCGATCTTTACGAACTCGTTCGCCAACGCCTCCCCGCCACACAACGCGCGATGCTGATCGCTCGGCAGGCGGGAGACCTAATGTATTGGCAACTGGCCCAACAGGAAAATTCACTGGTACGTTGACACGTGCCGGCAACCGCTGCGAACCGACATCTTTCTAAGCTCTCGACAAGAAATCGCCCGTTCGAGAGTCGACCTTGATCCGTTCGCCTTCCTTGATGTATTCGGGCACTTGAACCACCAAGCCGGTCTCCAACGTGGCCGGTTTGTTGCGCGACGTCGCCGAATTGCCTTTGACGGCCGGATCGCACTGCGTGATGTTCATTTCGATCGACGACGGCAGATCCAATCCCACGCACGCATCGTTGTAGATCAGAGCGCGGATTCCTTCGAGCCCTTCGGCCAAATACAACAATTGCTCGCCAACGTCTTCCAAATCCATGGCGTATTGATTGTAGTTCTCCGTATCCATGAGGTGGATCTGTTCGGAGTCACGGTACATCACCTGGACTTCGCGTTTGTGGAAGTCAGCCATATCGAGTGAGTCGGTTCCCTTAAGGGTCAAGTCGACCTTTTGGCGGGTAACGAGATTGCGGCCGCGAAACTTGTAAAGCGTTGCCGCACCACGCGCCGACGGCGACTGCACCTGAACAGCGAGCATCAACAAAGGGTCGCCATTGTGAACGACCACCGTACCGGTTTTGATTTCTTTTGCCTGCATGGGCTGCTTATTCAGTTGAAAGAGGGTCTTGGGACGAGAGTGTCGATCGCGAGCGGAAGGGCTGCGCGATCGGGGGGCCATCTACCAGGGGCTATCTTCTTCGCCGGGGTCGACTCCGTCGCGGGAACCGTTGATCGATTCGAGCACGCTGTCGCGTTCGGCTCGCGAAGCCCAGACCGATTCGTCCAATTCCAAGCGGACTTCGTATTGACCTTCGCGGGTGCAGTCCTCTTCGCCACAAAAGTGCGGCGTGTCAGCGACCCACATGATCCGATACAACGGAACGTGCTTGTCGTCGATCAAAATGGTGATCGAATTATTCATGGCTTTAACACTCCCAAAACATGAATATCGCGTAACCCCGTGGGGTTCAGCAAGACGCCATCATCGGTTGCGCGAGAAAAATTTGAACTCAGTTTTTGCCGAGCTCTTCGCTCCGCCGCGTGGCGGTTTCGACAGCGGAAATCATTGTGTTTCGCAACCCTCCCCGCTCCAATGCGGCGATTCCGGCGATCGTTGTCCCACCGGGACTTGCCACGGCGTCTTTCAGTTCTCCCGGATGCGTACCGGTCTGCTGGACTAACTTGGCGGTCCCCAGCACCGTCTGGGTCGCCAGCTGCATCGACAGCTCGCGAGGCAAGCCGGACAAGACGCCTCCGTCGGCCAGAGCTTCGATGATCATGCAGACAAACGCCGGGCCGCTGCCGCTGAGTCCCGTGACCGCGTCCATCGCTTTATCGTCCACGCGAAAGGCCTTGCCGACCGACGACAGCATCCCATCGACAAAAGCTGCGTCTTCGCTGCTGACATCGTCGCCACAGCAGTAGGCGCTGGCGCCGGCTCCGACCAGCGAAGGTGTATTAGGCATCACGCGGATGACGCGGCTACTGCCGAACTGACGGACCAACGCGTCCAACGGAATCCCCGCAGCGACCGAAATCAGCAGCGATTTGCGGGCGGTACGTTTCAATTCGCTGACAGCCGCCAAAACGACTCTCGGCTTGATCGCCAACAGGACGACATCGGCCCCTTCGACAGCTGACTTGCTGTCCGGCGTGACGGTCGCCTGAGGGACGTTCTGTTTCCACCAAGCCTGCGAAACGGGATTATGGTCCCCCACCGTTACCCGGTCCGCCGTCGTGAAACCTGCATCGATCATTCCTTGGACCAACGCCCGCCCCATCTTGCCGCCACCAATCAATGCCAGTTGCGGTTTGGTATTTTCCATGGATCGTGATCTTTTAAGAGAGTGCAAGTAGGTCGCGGACCGGTACATTCCAGGACGCGCCTATAGCGTACCGGTTCATCGGCAACCGACTCAACACCCCTTGATCCAGCTACTCGATCGGTTCAACCAACAGCGTTTCGAGCTGCGACTGGTCGAGCGCCCGATCAAAGATCGCAACCTCGTCGATTCGGCCTTCGAAATTCGAATCGTCGTCGCTGCGCCCGCCGATGAAGAGTTCGCCCACTTGAGAAACTCCCGTCGCCGAAGCGGTGGTTTCGATCTCAGGCTGCTTCGATCCGTTCAAATAGACCTGCACCTTGTCGCCGCTGCGAGTCATCACGACATGATTCCAGCTCCAACGCTCAAGCGTCGTCTGCCCCGTCACCGGCGGGTTGTTGCCGTTGACGAAGATCAACTTGCCCGGTGTGGTTGCCGTGCCGCCGATTCCAAGATGGTCCCCAACCGGGCTTGCTTGATAGGGGCGATCGCGAGAAACGAACCACCCGGTGGTCTCGCGACCATCATTGGGCATCCCATTCCAAATCCACATCGCCACGCTGTAATCCGATTGTCCGATCGGCAGACGTGTTTGTAATCGTCCGCCAGCCAAGTGGATCGCGCGGTTAATCTCATCCGCTTCGCAAACCCCCGGCTGGGCGGGCCCTTCGAGAAACAACGCATAGCCGGGCGAGACGCTGGCGTCGCGGTGATGCTTCGAACTGTCGATCGCGATCGATCCGCCCATCTGATCCAGTCGGTAAAAAGCATAGGGATCCGCAGCCTGGATCGCCTGGGTCCGCTTCCCCACGCTTTGCACAAACGGACGTCGCGGCTTGCCAGCTAATTGTTCCAATAACTGCAGATTCGCCTCGGCAATCTTCGGCTCCGCCTGAACCTCCAATCCGGCCGATCGCGCAGCCCAGGTGTTGTAGCCGCCCAAGTGATGCTGTTCGGGCGGCGGAATGTAACCGTCGCCACCGTTGGCCAATTCGATAACCATCTGTTTGGCGAATGGACTTTGCAGTTTCAACTTCAACCCGGTCAACGCGTATGTCTCGTTAGGCGTCGTCGAAATCCCGATATCACCGATCCGGATCCCTTGAACCACCACGTCGGTCGATTGCAGTTCGTGCAAGATCACCTGTTCACGGGCATACACCTGTTCGATGTTCTTAGGCAATTCGCCCTCCATCGATTCGACGATCTGTTGAGCCCATTGCAAGCGTTGGGCATCGGGAAGACGGTACATCAGCGGCAAGCGGGCTTCGGCCATCGCGATCGAATCGACCGGATGATGCTCAATTTTCTCGAACGCGCCGTAGATAAGGTCCAACAATTCGGTGGTGTAGGTTTCCAGCGTCGGGTTGTAGTTCCCATCGGGCCCGGCGGTGTAATCGCGTCGCCAGATGTCACCACTGCAACCGTGCGACAACATCGCTACCATCGATGGTGTCGCCGTGTCTTGTGGTTTGGAGTTGTCCGGATTGGCCGGCTGTTGCGATTGCGTGACACGATCTTGGAACGCATTGCACAGCAGTCCAAAGTAGTCGGCACTGATTTGAGAATCGCCAAAATAGTGCATTGAAAAGTTTGCTAACACCGCGATCGGTTCTCCTTCAGGAGAAGCAAACGAGATCATCGAGACCTCAGGATCTTCGGGCCCCGATGGTCCGGTGACGTTCTCGGGAACGCGAGCGGAGTGCATGTTGGCGCGGACCGTGGGGTTGCCGAAAGGATCGTCGTCGACGCGGTCGGGACGACGAATCCAGCGACGCAACGCGGTGAATTTATCGGCGTTCACGGTGGTCCAGCCGACATGCGCGGGGGCGAGCTTGGCTTCCGCCGTGGCAATCGCTTCGGCTAACTTTTCCCGCAGATAGGGAACGTAGCGTGGATCGGCGTCGGTTCCCAAAGCTCCCATCGCCGATGGCGCCGTATGGGTGTGGGTGGCGGAGATCAGCATGTGATCGGGCTTGATCTTCGTTCGTTGGGCGGCCAACGCTTTGGCATCGTCCAATAGGAAAAGAGGCATCATGCAGCTGTCGACGACCACGATCGCGAGCCGCTGTTTGCCATCATCGACGACAATCGCGCGGGCGTTGATCGGCGTTTTAACTTGATCGACCGTTCGCGACAAAATCCCACCGTTGACAATTACCGGCATGTCGGGGGGAGTCACATCGACGACGACGGCACCCACACGAAGTTCCGCCGCAACCGGTGGGGCCAACAGTAGCGTACAAAGGGCAAGCGCGAACACAGAAAGTGGTCTCATGGGATTCCCGAAGCGTCGGAGGGGGAGGGGAGGGCAAAAGGTAGGAGAACTGTGGGCCCGTTTTACCCATGCGATGCGGCCAATGCAACCAATTTTCCGCAAGGCAGTCCACGATGTGGGTGCGATGAGCAGCGGCGCGAAGCGTGGGACGCGCGTTCGGATTGCGAAGTCAGCGTTCCGGTGATGTCTTCGGCGGACTTAATGCTTGCCGAATGGACGTTAACGTGGATGCTAAAGAGATTCATTCGCCGCAAGTGGGCGGGGTTCGCCGGGTGGGATCGGGCGGTCGTGGAAGCGCCGCCGATCTTTGGGCCGCATCCCACGACGAAATCTTTCCTGCAAAAGGCGTTCGGCAATCGCTAACGCCCGTTCTAACAGGGTTCCAGATCGGGGAAGTCCGCCGGGCGGGGTGGAACGGGCAGCGTCGTTGTTCGCGATTGAGCGATCTGTTCCAAACGATCCATCAACGCGATCACTTCGTCGAGCGTCTTCGGTTCGGAAAAATAGTACCCCTGCCCAAGGTCGCACTCCAGATCGCGAAGCCGTCCCAGTTGACGCTGCGTCTCGATCCCTTCGGCGATCACGGTCACACCCAAATTGTGCGCCAGTGTAATGATCGCATGGATAATCGATTCATAATCGACATTCGATTCCATGGTGGACACAAACGACCTGTCGATCTTCAGCACATCGATCGGGAACCGATGCAGGCAGCTGAGCGACGAGTGCCCGGTGCCAAAGTCGTCCATGTGCAATTCGACACCCAAGTTGCGAATTTCATGCAAGCGATCGACGATATGTTCGGGGTTCTGCATGATCAACGACTCGGTGATTTCCAGATTGATCAGTTTTCCCGGAAGGTCAAAACTCTTGAGGATTTTACCCAGCATCACCACGAAACCAGGATCGATGATCTGCCGTTTGGAAACGTTCACGCTGACCGAGATCGGACGTCGTCCATGGCCGGGGTTCAACCGCTTCACCGTCCGGCATGCCTCTTCGAGAACCCATCGGCCAATCGGCACGATCAATCCGGTCTCTTCGGCGACGGGAATGAATTCGGCCGGACTGATTAATCCGTTTTCGGGATGGTGCCAACGCAACAACGATTCGACTCCCGTAACCGTGCCATCTTTCACGTTAAAGATGGGTTGGTAGACCATCCTCAACGCGTTGTCTTGCAGCACGGTTCGAAGCGACGCTTCCATCTCCAATTGTTTGAGCACCGACGAATGCATGTTCCGGTCAAAGACCGCCAGGCAGCGTTTGCCGGAGAATTTAGCGCGATACATCGCCAGGTCGGCGTTCCGCATCAGGTCTTCGGGCGTGGCGACGTCGGAGTTCGCAAACGCGATCCCCAAACTGGTTCCGACGCTCAGTTCTTGATTTGTCAACACGTAGGAATTGATCAGATCGTCGCGAATGGTTTCGGCGAACCGAATCGCCAACGCTTCGGTTTCGACATTGGCCAGAAAAACAACAAATTCATCCCCACCCAAGCGAGCGACGAGGCTGTGCGGTGTGTTCGAATCTCGACCGATCCCCACGGCGGCGTCACCACACATCGAACGCAACGTGTCTTGTAAACGTTTTGCAATCTGGACCAATAATTCATCACCTACGATATGCCCCAGGCTATCGTTGATCAGTTTGAAATTGTCCAAATCCAAAAAGATTAGCGCATCGCACTTGTCGCTGTTGATCTCGCGTCGGCGAAATTGTTCCGCCAAGACGTTCTTCAAATAGTTGCGGTTGGGCAACTTGGTCAAATGGTCGTGTGTCGCCGCGTGCTGCAGTTCGCTTTCAGCGGTCTTCCGTTGGCCGATCTCTTCCTGCAGCTTATCGTTGGCGTTTTGCAGTTGTTGCAGCCTCAATTGGCTGGCCACACTGCTGCGCTGCTTTTGCGTCATCGCCATCGCCAATTGCAAAACCTCTTCGCTGGCGAATGGTTTTTTCACAAACAGCAGATTGTCGCGATGCCCCAACCGTTCAATGATTTGTGGCCAGGAGTAGTCCGAGAACGCGGTGCAGATAATCACCTGCAGCGACGGATCGACCTGCCACAATCGGACGATGGTTTCCAGGCCATCGATTCCCGGCGGCATCCGCATGTCGACAAAAGCCACTTCAAACGGCTTGCCCTGGGCGAGTGCTGCGGTTGTTAACTCAACGGCTTGCAAGCCTTGCATGGCATGGGTCAATTCAAACGTCATCAACGCCTGTTGGTTGGCAGATGAAGATCCCGATGGCCCATCGCCAAACAGTTCGGCTTCCAGGTCATCCAGGTCCGAATCGTTGTGGTCGTTGCGCAGCAACACGGTTCGATAGGCATCGTGAATCGATTGCTGATCGTCGACAAGTAAGATTCGTCCCGGTCGGTTTGCATGATCGTGGCTCATGTTTACACCGCCTCTGAAACAGAGTTATTCGGCAGTGACAGAATGAAAGATGATCCCAACCCAACCCCTTGGCTTTGAACCGTGAGTGAGCCTTTCATCTGCCGGGCGGCATTGGCACAATAATGAAGGCCGTGGCCATGCCCAAGTGGTTTGGTGGTGAAGCCGCTGGAGAATATTTTCTCAAGGTTCTCCGATGAGATCCCACAGCCATGGTCGACAACTTCAATACACAGTTCCTGGGTATCCGAAAGCGTCACCTCGATCAGAATCTCTCGGTTTTTGGCGTCGTAGTCTTTGATCGCGTCCTTGGCGTTGGCGATCAGATTGACCAACACCTGAATCACCTTGCCCCGATCCAACCGAACCTCGGGTAGATTCTCACATTGCACCTTAACCTTCACGTCGTGGCCGTCCAGCGAAGCCTGCAGCATGCCGATCGCATCGCTGATCAATTTCTTCGGTCGAACCGATTCAATCACTTGCGCTCCGGTGGCCAGCTTTTGTTGGGCCTCCAGGATTTGACCCGCATGCTGAAGGTTGGCCGACATCGACTGCAGTTGTTCCAAAATTTCCAGATGTTCGATTTCCAAGTGGTCGGTCACCTGGCAGATGTAGTTGGGCAGTTTTTGGCCACGTGGGTCGGATACCAAAAAATCATTCATCTGGTGCTCATGGGCTCGCAACAGATCCACCGACTTTTTCAGCCCCAACAGCTTCGATCGCTCCAGCCGATTCGACATCGAACTGGACAAGACGTTGACGTTGGTCATCACATTGCCCACGTTGTGAAGCACGCCCGTTGCGACGTCCGACATCCCGGCGCGACGCGACAGTTCGATCAGGCGGCTTTGCGTGTCGGCAAGGTTGTCGACCATTCCATTGAAGTGGCGGGCAAGGTTGCCGAATTCATCCGAGCGACGGACGTTCACGCGAACGCTCAAGTCGCCGGTCTCGCCGATATGGCTCGCCCGGTCCGATAGATGGGTCAACGGCGAGATCACAATGTTTTGCAGCAGCACCAACAGGATCGTCAGGACAACAAAGGCGGCGACCAATAGTGATCCCAAGGCATAACGCATCGCGACGCGGCCGGTTTGCGAGATGTTTCGATAGACCATCGCGTGCGTTCGCAGGATGGGTTGACCCGAGATATCCAACAGCATCGATTCGACCGCCAGACGTTCTTCATCGATCTCCGTGATAGAGACCGGGACATCGCGTTGCTTGGAATCGGACACCGCGGCGTTCTTGGCCGGTCGTTCTTCGCCCGTCAGTGGCTTCACGGTGAACGCGACGGAAATTTGATCAGCGATCGATTTCACGACCTTCGCGTCCAGGAACCGCCCCATGATTAATGTACCGTGTCGCGGAGAAAGCCCGCCGGTCCGAAGAATCGGCCGCGCAGCGACTTGGATCGGGCCGTATTCGGTCATCAACAAACCGCCGATCGCAGCATCCTTCGGCGCTACCGAAGCATCGCCACGTTTTAACAACGGATGCGTCAATGGCCAGTTGGCGGTCGGAAAAATGGACGAATCGAGCGATTTGCTGGAGCCCTCTTTCCGAAAGCTGCGGTGGACCACTTTGCCTTCGTTATCGATCACGGCCAACAGATTCAGATTGGTATCCTGAAACATCGAATCGACGTACTCTTCGGCCCCCAGCTGGCGCTTTGGGTCGACCACGAACTGATGCAGGTCGTCCCACGAGGCGCAATCGTGAACAAAAAAGTCCAAGTGCTCGATGTCGCGTTCGATGGCCTGATGGCAGCGCTGCAGGTTTTGCGTCGCTTCGCGCTGCTCCAGCGAGACAAACTGCGGAAAGACCACTAATTGCTGAATCGCCGCGTCGATCACGACGTACAGCGAAAAGACAGCGATCAGGGTTAGCAGGATTTTTAAACGCAGGTTCATAATGGAAGTTGCTCGACTCGCGGACGACTTGCGACGTTGTTGTTTATTTCCATGCACGGGAGGCGATTTGCGGCTGATCGCTTTGACCCTCCGAAGACTAGGCTTCATTCCGGTGCCTGCCGTTGGCTTTCAGAGCAATTTGGCGGCTTTCAAAAGTCCGGCTTCGAGGCGCGTCGTTGTAATCCGAACCAGCCGCGCAACCCGCCCCCACCTGCGGTACGCCGTTTGCGTCTTTTGAGGCGTTCTGCTTTAATCGATCGGCTTGAAGAAACCTTCACAATGGCCGACTTTTTACCAATGACTGATACCCCGCGCGATCTCGAAACCTCTCCCCCGCAACGCCGCAGCCTGCTGGACTTGCATCGCGACGAATTGGTCAGCTGGTTGGCCGAGCAGGGCCAGCCGAAGTTTCGTGCGGCCCAAATCCTTCGCTGGGTCTATCAACAACGGGCGATGTCGTTTGGCGAGATGACCGATCTGCCGGCAAAGCTGCGGCAGCGGATGTCCGAAGACTTTGATCTGTTCACCGCCGACGTCGAAATCGAACAGGTCTCCCACGACGGCACCGAAAAACTATTGCTTCGTCTCCGCGATGGGGGGGAAATCGAATGCGTTCTGCTGCGCGACGGACCGCGTCGGTCGATCTGCGTCAGCAGCCAGGTCGGCTGTGCGATGGGGTGCGTCTTTTGCGCCAGTGGGCTCGATGGTGTGAAACGCAATTTGACCCGCGGCGAGATCATGGAACAGATGCTGCGATTGCAGCGGCGTCTCCCCGCCGACGAACGACTCAGCCACATCGTGATGATGGGGATGGGGGAACCGCTAGCGAATCTCGACAACGTCCTGGCCACACTGGACATCGCCCGCGACGCCGATGGTTTAGGAATCAGTCCCCGCCGGATCACGATCAGCACCGTCGGGTTGCCGCCAGCGATCGATCGGTTGGCACGGCACGGCGTTCCCTACAACCTCGCCGTCAGCCTACATGCCCCCAACGACGAATTGCGAAACCGCTTGGTGCCCGTCAACGTGAAGGTCGGAATCGACAAGATCCTGACAGCTGCCGACCGTTATTTTTCGATCAGCGGCCGCCGATTGACGTACGAATATGTGCTGCTGGGTGGCGTAAACGATTCGATGCAACAAGCGCATGAACTCGTCCGCCTGCTGCGCGGCCGATCGGCCTTACTGAACGTGATTCCCTACAACCCCGTTGCCGGTCTTCCCTACAAAACCCCCAGCACCGGGGCGATCACCCAGTTCCGTGAAGCGTTGGAACAAGGGGGCGTGAACGTGCAATTCCGGACTCGCAAGGGGAGCGACATCGATGCCGCCTGCGGTCAATTGCGCCGCAATCGCGGCATGCTTGACGAATCCCAACTGCCGCTGGCCTGAACCGCGTGCACGATCCGTCGGTGCCCGCGTTACAGTCGCTTCAACAGATCGGCCAACAGACAATCGACAGCTTCCCGCTGGCGATCGGTTCGCGTGGCGGTTTTCAGTTGATGCCGGGACGTTTCGATTTCCAGCGAGCCATCGCTGCGGCGTCGGGCGATCGAGACGAAGACGATGCCGTCGAGTTCTGGCGGCGCGTCGGGCCCCAGATGTCCAGTAATCGCTGCAGCCAGATCGGCATCGCCCGTCTTACCAAGCACTCCGGCCGCCATCTGTTCGGTCACCGGTGGGCTGACCGCGGTGAAACGAAGTAAGTCCGCTTCGTCGACACCCAACCAAACCCGCTTCATCGATTCGCGATAGGTCACCACCGAACCACACAACCAACGGGAAATGCCCGGAATCGAAGCCAGCGTCGCAGCGACTAACCCCGCCGTGCAGCTCTCGGCAAACACGATCTTGGTTTGTTGTTCGGTCAGACGGTCGGCAACGCGCTGTGCGAGTGGGATCATGCATGTCATAATAACGGACCGGTGACTCGGTCGAAACCGCTTTGCCTTCCACGATTGCGAATCGCGTGGGTGACGACAGATTGACTTGCTGTGTGGCGTGATGGTCGTCCCTGGCGTAAACTAACCGCTTCCCCTTTCCCCTAAAGAATTGTCGATTGAGAGACGCCCGATGCCCGAGGATCAACTAGGTCAAGAGCTGGAACGCTTGCACGCGATGCTGGCCGCGCAAGAGGAACTGACCGACGAGCAACGCGAGAAATTGCAGCAATTGGCCGACGACATCGAAGCGGCATTGGGCAAGTCCGATGCTCCGACCGATTTCGGTGACCAGATCGATGAATTGATTCGAGATTTCGAGGTGAACCATCCCACGGTGACCGATTTGTTGCGGCGGATCGTCGATGGCCTGGCAAATCTTGGAATTTAATCCGTCCCCGTCGCGGTAACCGCTCGACCGTCGAGAGGTCCGTTTTCCGAGGAACAACGTCTACCGGGCCGCCGCGGCGATGACGCGGTCGCTTGGCGCCGTGGCCAAGATGTAGGTGTTGCGGCCATCTTCGATTTCGACGCTTCGGATCATCGGATCCAAATGCAACGGGCTGCCGCGACCAAACGCTTGCATTTGGATCGCGTGCGTTCCCACGGGCAGTTCGGCGCGGAGGACTTGGATCTCGCGAGGCAGCAGACTCCAACATCGCGTATCGGTCTTTTCAGTCGCCTCCCACGCGCTGCCAGCCAGATCGACGACCAATTGCAACATCGGGTCCTGGATTCCGAAAGCGTCTTTCCCCGCGGCGACCGCCGATTTCTTGACGATCCGCCGCGCCACCGCCCGGACCAGCAAATCGGTCTTCTCCGCTTCGTACTGCTGCACCGCCATCTGGCCGACGTTGGTGATCGACTGTGTCAGCCCCAGCGTTTGACCGTCAGCCATCACGAACACGGTATCGATTGCCGTTTCGGGAATCGCCACGGCAGGGATCTCGATCGGAGCCATTGTCGGCGGGACGCTGTACTTACCGATTGCCGAAACGATCCGATCGGCGACCAGCAACACATCGCTGGTGACCGGTGCCCGCTGAGCGACCCGTTGCGGCCCCTGGCCGACCAGAGCAAAGAGATACACGACGCCATGCCCCGGTTGGCAATGGACACCGCTTTCGGCACGGGCGATGTCGATCTCCGCCGGAGCGAAGCTGGGCTGGATCTCCGAGACCAAACGATACGCCCGCGAAGCATCGTCGTAATCGCGGTAGTTCATCTCGCGAAGCACGCCGCGCATGTAAGGGGCTAAGGCCAACGGTTGATAATGCTTGTCGGCGTCCAGCATGCCGGCATCGATCGCCGCCTGCTGCAACTCCATCTGCTTGCTTTGCGCCTGCAACGCGTACGCTTCGGCATCGACCGCGTCGGACATCATGCTCGAAAGCGCCAGCATCGCCCGAATCATCACCTGTTCATAACCCCAGCCGCGGTATTGACGCGCGGTATCGTCGGTGATGTAGCTGATCGTTCCGGCGACCGGATCGGCCGCCTGGTTTTCGTCCAGCCTGGCACGGGCTTCCAGCAGCAATTGCTCGGCGTCGTCGGTCTCTCCGGCGGCCAAGTGGACCATCGCTAAATCGAGCGTTGAGACGACCGATGCCTTCCGATCCGACTCTTTGATCTTCTCGAGTGTCGCTTGCGAATCGTCGAACGCGCCGTGGTAGAACTGGTTGCGAGCCGTCGTCAGCGGCATCCCACCACGACATCCCGTCGGCAGACAGCACAGCAGTGCCAGCCCCCCCAAACACCAGCGATGCAGCATCGCCATCGGCCTGCCCAATTGGGGCCGGCGGTGAATGTCGCTCTTCACAGCGGCCACGCGATCAACCATCGCCCTGTTGGAAGACTCCGTATTGCCACCACTTGCCACCACGCGAATTGTGATAGCCCTTGCGGATGGTCGCCGATTCCTTGAAGTATTCGCCGGTGTGGATGTTAGTGATCTCCAGCGACAGCAGATAATCGCGCTGTGTCGACTTGTTCCGCTCGGTCGTTCCCGACGTGATCGTTGCGTACATTAAGAAATCGATCGGCGAACCCTGGCGCCCCAGTGTTCCGGCAAAGACATCGCGATTGGTCGGCAGGAACAACGAATCGGGGCGCAGCCGTGTTTCGCGAAGCGCCGCTTCGACCATCCGGCGGCTCACCAATTGGAACGAATCGTGCCCAGAGACCTGCGAATCGATCCGCTCGTACAACTGGTCCTTGAAGTCGCCGATCTCTTCGGAACTCTTGTTCTCGATCCCGACAAAGCAGACGGTCGCGGGGCGCGTTCCCACCAAAGGCAATTGGTGGCTGGCGGGCATCATCACCCCTGGGGGGATCTCCTCGGGGCCCACGGGTTGGATCGCTTCGGCCCCCGGCAAACATCGGCTCATCAACTTGCCGACCGATTCGTCGACCAACGGATTCCAGACCGCGGCGCCGGCCTGATGGCTGCCAACCAGGTCGATGTCGTCCCCTTTGAGGATATGGGCATAATTGTGGCTGCGGCAACCGCTTGATGCGGCAGTCGCTGCGGCGGTCAGGCACAGAAAAGTTCGGCGATCCATCGCGCGGGCTCCATTGCTAGCTAATTGCAGGCGAATCGTTCCCCTGGGGGGGCAGCGGCAAGCGCTGCACCGATTGGCTGCTGAATATATAGGGTCCTACAGGCATGATCGGTCATCGATCAAGCTCGGCTTTCGGATTCTGGCCTTCGCAGTCCCAAATTTGGCCAAAACCCGCAGATCTAAACTGTAAACTGGCATGAAGTTGCGTTGACAAACCAACCAGGTTGACGAAACTTTGATATCTTCTTGAACCCAATTGCACCCAATCCCCCAATCGCGTACCGGAACCGCCACCCTATGCTCGCCTCGCTAGCTGCCCCGATCGTACCGGAAACCTTCATCTCGCCTCTGCTGCCAGGAATGCCGGCCTCCCCCGGTTGGATTGGCGACGGCTCGCAAGCGGAGCTTTCGAACTTCGACGACGATGATGACGACAGCGACGACGATGATGACGACGACGAAGAAGAGGACGATGAATTCGCCGACGATGATTTCGGCGACGACCTCGATGGCGACGACCTGGACGACTTCGAAGATATCGACGACGATGATTTCGATGACGACTTCGACGACGATTTCGAAGAAGAACTCGAAGACGATTACGAATTGGATCTCAACGATGATCTCTCTACCGGCAACGACAAAGACGATGCCGATGGCGATTTCGAAGACATCGACTAAAGCAACGCTCGGCCGCCGCTGCCCCAGCGGTGCGCTTCGATGATCGATCGATCCCCGCTGAGTGGTTGCGGGGATTAAACGGCGGTTGGGATCCCCACGGCGGCATGTCCCAACCGAGCCGACGCACAACAAATTCTTCGCCAGAGCACGCGACTAAACTCATGTTTAAAGCAGTTTCCACGGACGTAAACTTCCCCGCGCAAGAACAACAGATCTTGGAATTCTGGGACCAGAACCAGATCTATGAGGAATCGCTGAAGCTGCGCAAGGACGCCCCGGCGTTTGTCTTCTACGAAGGTCCGCCAACCGCCAACGGGATGCCGCACCCTGGCCACTGCTTGACCCGCGCGATCAAGGATCTGTTCCCGCGATACCGCACGATGCGAGGTTATCTTTGCGAACGCAAAGCGGGCTGGGATACGCACGGGCTGCCGGTCGAAGTCGAAGTCGGCAAGGAACTGGGGATCCACAGCAAGGAACAGATCGAAGCGTACGGCGTCGAACCGTTCATCCAGAAATGCCAACAGAGCGTTTGGCGTTACATGCAGGAATGGGAACAACTGACCCGCCGGCTCGGCTTTTGGGTCGACCTGCAGAAGGCGTACGTCACCTACCACCAGAGCTACGTCGAAAGCGTTTGGTGGAGCCTGAAGAACTTCTTCGATCGCGGCCTGCTGTACAAAGGGCACAAGATCGTTTGGTGGTGGTCGCAAGGGGGAACCGCGCTGTCGGCGGGCGAAGTCGGCCAGGGATATCGCCAAGTTGCCGACCCCAGCGTTTACGTTCGCTTCCCTTTGGTCGACGATCCCAACACCAGCCTGCTGGTTTGGACGACGACTCCTTGGACGCTGCCGAGCAACATGTTTGCCGCGGTCCATCCGGAGCTGGAATACACGTTGGTCAAAGACGCCGATTCGGACCAACAGTTCTACGTCGCGAGCGCATTGGTCGAGACGATCGCTGATAAGGCGAAGCTGACGTTGGAAGTGGTCTCGACCTGCAAGGGGACCGATCTGATCGGCCGGCGCTACACGCCGCCATTCGATATCTATTCGAAGGAGCTCGCCGACGCCGAGGGAACGCTGGCCGATGGCTCGGGGAAACAGCACCTGTATTGGCGCGTGGTCGCTGCCGATTTCGTGACGACCGACAGCGGAACCGGCTTGGTCCACCAAGCCCCTGCGTTTGGTGAAGTCGATTACGACGTGTTGGCTCAACAGCAATCTCGCTTCGCCGACGGCCAAGCTCCCGAACTGCTCTACTGCGTCGGCCCCGACGGCAAGTTCACCGCCGCCTTCCCCGAATTCGAAGGCCAGTGGGTCAAGGATGCCGACAAAGCGATCAGCCGCGAACTGAAAGACCGCGGCCTGCTGCTGCACCAAGAACAGTACCTGCATGATTATCCGTTCTGTTGGCGAGCCGATCAGGATCCGTTGATCCAGTACCCACGCGAGAGCTGGTTCGTGCGGACGACCGAGTTCAAGGACGCGATGCTGGCCAACAACCAAAAGATCAACTGGTTGCCGGGCCATATCAAAGAGGGACGGTTCGGTAACTTCCTCGAATCGAACGTCGATTGGGCGTTGTCGCGTGAGCGCTACTGGGGAACGCCGCTGCCGATCTGGGTCTGCGATGAGACCGGCCAGATGGAAGCGATCGGCTGCTACGACGAACTGCTCGCCAAGCCAGGCATCACGGGGACCGAAGTCTGGGCCGAAGCGAAAGCGAAGAACCCTGAATTGGTCGACGATCTCCGCGTCCACAAACCGTATATCGATGAGGTCTCCTACGACTCGCCGTTTGCCGCCGGATCGCGGATGCGACGCGTGACCGAAGTCATCGACTGTTGGTACGACAGCGGTGCGATGCCGTTTGCCCAGTGGGGATACCCGCACCAAAACGCCGACGAGTTTAAGTCGCAGTTCCCAGCCGACTTCATCAGCGAAGCGTTGGACCAAACCCGCGGTTGGTTCTACAGCCAACTGGCGATTAGCACGCTGTTGAACGCGGATGATCCGAAGCATCCCGTCGATTACCCGCATCCGTTCAAGAACTGCATCGTGCTGGGGCTGATGCTGGCCGAGTGGTACGAAGACAAGAAAGATCCCAGCAAGCGATACCTTTCCGAAGACGAAGCCCGCCAAGCGTGCGGCGACAAAGGCTTCAACAAGAAGACGGGCAAGATGTCGAAACAGCTGCGGAATTACCGCAGCCCTAACGAGATCTTCGACCAGTACGGCGCCGACGCGCTGCGGTGGTACTTCTTCGCCAACCAAGCGCCTTGGAATTCGATCATCTACAGCGAGCGGACGATCAAGGAATCGATCCCCGAGTTCCTGCTGCGACTGTGGAACGTCTTCAGTTTCTTCAGCATCTATGCCGAGATCGACGGGTTCGATCCGACCGCGGGCATCGCTTCGGTCGACCAATTGTCGCCAGCCGAACTCGCTTCGGCCAAGGGATACCGCCCCGTTGCCGAGCGAGCGGAGATCGATCGTTGGATCCTTTCGGAACTGCATCGCAACGTGGCGATCGTCGTCGATCGGATGGATGCCTACGACAACTACGCGGCCTGCCAAGCGATCAACGAACTTGTCGATGGACTGAGCAACTGGTTCGTCCGCCGCAGCCGCGATCGTTTCTGGGCCGCCGACAAACAAGACCAGAACAAACTGGACGCCTACTGGACACTATACGAAGTGTTGTTGGAAGTCTCCAAAGTGATCGCGCCGTTTGTGCCATTCCTGGCCGAAACGCTGTGGCAGAACCTGACGGCCCCCTTCGCCGAATCGGAAGCTTCGGCTTCGGTCGGGACGCCGCGCAAGAGCGTCCATCTGTGCGATTACCCCGCCGCCACCGAAGGCTACATCGACGAAACGCTTTCGCAGCGGATGAGTCTGCTGCGCGAGATCGCTTCGCTGGGCCGTTCGGCTCGCGCCAACGCAAAGCTGAAGGTTCGCCAACCGCTGGCATGCGTCGAAGTGGTCCTGGCGGACAACTCGCACCAAGCGTGGTTGGAAATGCACGACGCCTTGCTGCGTGAAGAACTGAACGTCAAAAAGGTCGAATACACGACCGAAGCGGACAAATACGTCACCTACAACGTCCAGCCGAACTTCAAACGCCTGGGCCCACGCGTCGGCAAACTGATCCCGCAAGTCAAGCAATTGCTGGGCAAAGCCGATGGCGGTGAAATGATGGCTCAAATGCAGGCCGATGGCAAAGTGACAATCGAAGTTGGCGGCACTGCGATCGATCTGGACAGCGATGACATTCAAATCAGCCTGACAGCGCGCGACGGATGGACCGCAGCTCAAGGACGCGGCTGTGTCGTCGTCTTGTCGACCGACCTGACGCCGGAACTGGTTCGCGAGGGAATGGCTCGCGACTTGGTACGTTTTGTTCAAGAACGCCGCAAGGGAATGGACCTGCAGTTCACCGATCGCATCCGCGTTGGCGTCGAGACCGACAGCGACGATGTCCGCCAAGCGATTCAAGAGAACAACGCCTTCATTTGCGAAGAGACGCTGGCCGAAGATCTGGCCCTCGCCTCGCTGCCGGAAACCGAATCGGTCGCCGCGACACTCGGCGATTTTGAAGTCCAGTTCTACGTCACCCTGGCCGGGAAATAGGACAAGCAGACCGGCGGCGCGGCTGTAGACACGTTGCTCCCAAAGCCAAGCGTTCTCAAGCCCGGAGGGCGACACAAGATTTGCCGGTGGTGTAAGCCACCGGCAAACAGACCAGCTCACTTTGCCATCCCACAACTCCTTCTTTCACCCAACCAACTTTCCATGTCACTTCCAATCGCTGTTTTCATTTCTGGTGGCGGAACGACGTTGCGCAACCTGATTGCCTGGCAACAGCGAGGCCAGTTGGATGTCGACTTTCGGTTGGTGATCAGTAGCGCCGCAAACGCCAAGGGGCTCGAGTTCGCTGCCGGGGAATCGATCCCGCAGCAGGTGATCGTCAAAAGCAAATTTGCCGACGACCAGGCTTATAGCGAAGCGATGTTCCAACCCTGCCGCGATGCTGGCGTGAAGCTTGTTGTGATGGCGGGCTTCCTGAAACACGTTCTGATCCCCGCCGATTTTGAAAACCGCGTCGTCAATATCCACCCGAGTCTGATCCCGTCGTTTTGCGGAGCGGGGATGTATGGGACGCGGGTTCATCAGGCGGTTCTCGATTTTGGCGCCAAGCTGAGCGGCTGCACCGTCCATTTTGTGGACAACGATTTCGATCACGGACCGATCATCGCGCAGCACGCCTGCGAAGTCCGCGGCGACGACACCGCGGCATCGCTTGCAGCGCGTGTCTTTGAGCGCGAATGCGACGCCTTGCCACGTGTGGTTCAAGCGATCGCCGAAGGCCGCGTTTCGGTCACCGGTCGCCGCGTTCACACTCAACCCACAGAGAGTTCATCGTGAGACCTGGCCCTCGCTTAAGTGGCCCCAAGACGACACTGTTGTTGTACGGGTTAATCTTCATCACAATCACCACCGTCATTGGGACCACGGTTTGGATGGGGCGTGCATCGGATCAGCCGCTGCCTGTCAAGGCAGAGCTCGATCAACGCATGGTCGACGTTCCCGATGGCAGCGGAGCGACCCTGACCGACGTGATCGTGCTGACCAATCTCAGCGAACACGAATTGCCGAAAATCGATATCTCGATCAATTCGCAATACTTCCTTTACCGCGATTCGCCCCTGGGACCGCACGAGGAATTGGTGCTGCCTCAGTCGATCTTCTCGACCAAAAGCAGCCTCCGCTTCAACCCAGACAACTACCCGATTCAAACGATCACCGTGACGGGGCGGTTACCCAGCGGATCGCGCGGTGTCTACGAAGTCTCTATCGGAGACGCAGCTTCTCACGCAACTGAGGAATGATCGCGGCGGGGACAAACTTCGCCAATCGCGAGTCGTCGTCGCTGAGCGCGGCGATCTGCTTGAGCAGCGAACTGCTGATGTGAGCGTATTCCTCGTCGGCCATTAAAAAGACGGTTTCGATCGAATCGTCCAACTGGCGGTTGGCCATCATCATCGTAAACTCGCCGGCGATATCGGTCAGCGGACGGATCCCGCGCACCATCGCCGCGGCGTTGCTGTTGCGAACAAAATCAACCGCCAACCCGTCGAAGGTCTCGATTCGAAGATTGGGAATATCGCGAGTCACCTCGGCGATCAACTCGATCCGTTCCTGGCTTTCAAACAGCGACCGCTTCTCCGCGTTGATGCCGATCCCGATGATCAATTCGTCAAACAACCGCGTGGCACGACGGATGATATGCAGGTGGCCAAGGGTCACGGGATCGAAGGAGCCCGTGTAAACACCGATTCGTTTCATGCGAGCGGTTTCGTAGAGGAGAGGGGAGGGCGGATGGAGCCCCAGAAGCCTGCGGCGAAGTAACCATTGCTGTCAATGGCGAGCGGACGCCGCTAGCCGAATCCATTTTAATTAAAACGCAGCCAACTTGCGACGCACGTTTCATCGGGGCAGGGAAACTTCGACAACCGTTCCGCTGCCGGGTTTCGACGAGATCGTCGCCGAACCATCCAACAGTGCAGCCCGCTCATGGATTCCTTTGAGTCCGTAGCGGTCGACCCCCACCTCGGCTTTATTGAAACCGATTCCGTTATCCTGGATCGAAACGATCAGATTGCTGTCGACAAATTTCGCGTCGACTTGAATGGTTTCGGCCTTTGCGTGCCGCAGTGCATTGCCGACCGACTCTTGGACGATCCGGAAGACGCCGCGTTGCATGGCGTCACTGATGCTACGCGTGGCAGGTTCGAGATGGAATTCGATCGCGGTTTGACCGCCCGCCCCCGCGATATTTGCCCATTGCGCAATCGCAACATGCCAGTCCGATTCGTCCAGTTCCGGCGGACGCAGTCCCGCCATCAACCGGCGTCCTTCGAGCACTGCACGGGAAAGCAGCGTGCATAGATACTGCAACTGTTCCGCCGTAGGAGCTTTGCCATCCATGCTCCTCGCCTGCAGCGATTCGGCCTGCATCTTCGCCCCCACCACCCACTGCATCAATCCGTCGTGCAGTTCGTGGGCCATCCAGGTCCGTTCCAGCTCGGCTAGTTCGGTCGCGGATTGTTGGGTCGGATCTTTTGGATTGTCCATCACGCTCGCAGTTGCTCTCTAGCGATTACAGCTGCAAGATTTGAGTCCTCGTTGGGAGACTTTCAATCTGGCCAGCTGTTAACCGAACCAGCTCTTCTTGCCGAAACTAGCGATTGCCTTGTCTTCAGCAGGTTTGATGTCGAACACTTTGTTCAATTTAGTAATTTTAAAGACTTCCATGACGTTCGGCGATACCTCACAGAACTTCATCTCAACGCCCGCCGCCTTGCATGACTTGCTCAGCGTGACCAGCTTGCTGATCATCGCCGACGACATGAAGGAGACGCCGCGGAAGTTCAGCAGCAGCTTTTTGTGGATCGCTTGAGGAACCGCGCTCTGAAGTTCTCCGCCGACCTGTTCGATGCGTTGGCTGTCCAGAATCTTTCCATCGGAAAAATAGACAACCACGACTTCTTCTTTGACTTCGATTGTGGTAGCTGCCATAGCTCCTGCTTTCAATTGATCGGAGAACGAGGAAGGAGATCGCGCCGCTGCCGTGGCAGGGGGTAGATCGTGATCTGCGACAAGATTACCACGCCGCCAAAGACGCTGCAATCGACCCCGTCGCAGCGGTATGCCGATTCCCACAGATATGCCAAACTCCGTCCTGCGCGGCACATCGGCCATTGCAAGACTAGGCCAAACCAAACCGATGGACTGTCGTTTCGCGGAACGTCTCGCCAGGATTCAACCGCGTCGATGCAAATGCCGGCTGATTCGCGGCATCCGGAGGATGTTGGGTTTCAAAACAGAACGCTTCGTGCTGCCCAAAGCCTCCAGCGTCGGCCTGGCCACTCAAATGATTGCCGGTATACAGCTGCATGCACGGCTGGGTGGTCAGGACTTCCATCGTGCGACCGCTGGAGGGATCAACGGCCAGCGCCGCCGACCGCAACTGTCCCGGCGTGCCGCGCACGACGTAACAATGATCGTAGCCTTTGGTCTCGGGCAACTGATCGATCCGATCGCCGATCGCTTGCGGTTCTCGGAAGTCCAACACGCTACCAGCCACATCGATCTGGCGACCGGTCGGGATAAGGTCGTCATTGACCTCCAACGATTGATCGGCTTGGATCGTCACGATGTGTGTTCGCGCGGTCCCCGAACCGGCCAGGTTCCAGTAGGCGTGATTGGTCAGATTGAGATGGGTCGGCGCGTCGGTCTGTGCGGTAAAGGCATACGCCAATTCGTTGTCGTCATTCCAAGTGAATTCGACCGTCGTGTCGAGCTTTCCTGGATAGCCTTCATCACCGTCGGGACTGACCAACCGCATCCGCACTCCCACATGGGATGGCGTCTGGATCGGTTCGGCGGTCCACATCAACGCGTCGAAGGCGACCAAGCCGCCATGCAAATGATGAGCCCCCAGATTCTTGGCGACCTGGTATTGGCGTCCATCGATCGAAAACTGGCCGTTGGCGATACGATTGCAAACTCGACCAACGGTCGACCCGAAATACGGATGCCTCTGCAGATAACCTTCCAGTGACGAAAAGCCGAGATTCACGTTGGCAAGCTTGCCTTCACGATCGGGGACGTTGACGCTGACGATCGTCGCGCCGCGATCGATCAATTCCACCGAATTGCCGTGATCGTTCGTCAATTTAAATCGCGTCACCGGCTGGCCGTCAGTTGTCATGCCAAACGGAAATTGTTCAATCTTCATGTCTCTTGTCTTTAACTTGTGGCCGTGGCGGATCGTTCGAAGTTGGACGCGCCGATAACGCAGCAACTTACCAATTGCCGCCCCGGTTTGCCACTCGTTGTACGGCCCGGTTCACGCTTTCGCCGCAGGCCCCGACAAATCGTCGTGGGCGGTCGGAATGTCGCCCGAGGTCAGGTGGGGCGAGGCGTCGATCTGATCGGCATCCATCAACGACGCCACGCGCTGCAGTGTCGAGAGGATCTGCAACCGTTCCCAATCTTCAAGCGTCGAAAGTGCACCACGAAAACGGTCTTGAAGCAGCGACGGCGAACCGCTCAGAAATTCAATGCCCGCGTCGGTCGCTTGAACATGGACCGAACGCCGGTCCGAAACGCTGGGTTGACGTTGTATCAAGCCACGACGCTCCAATCGTTGCAAGATTCCTGTAATCGTTGCTTGGCTCAAATGCACCGCCCGCGAGAGTGACGTCGGCGACACCGGTCCCAAACGTTTGATCTCTTGAAGTACGGCCAGTTGCGGGCCTGTCATTCCATGCCCATTAACAAGCTGGCGCGAGTGGAGATCGACCGCGCGGATGATCTGCCGAATCGCGGCCACAATTTGATCTTCGTTCGAAAGCTCAGGCACCTTAGTCATCATTCCTATCGTTCACGGGGCGCCATCGGTCCCTCGGAATCGCCCCCTTCGAATACGGTATTCCGGCGACGTCGGCAGCTCCGACAACCCTCTTCGCTTGGTGTCAATTGGCCGCGGCAATTGCAATGAGGCACGATTGTGACTCCTGCCGCCACCGTTCGCAACACAACGGAGCTAACCTGCGGACATTACTTTCAGCTCAAAGCATTTTCTGCTACGATGGATCGCGCCGCCAGTAGTGGCATTGCTTTCATTCGATGATGAGACACATTCCATTCGCCTGATCACCGCGAACTCATCATTCGTGTGCTTACAGCACGAACTAGATAATGCCACCACAATGAGGACGGTTGCTTGCGATTGGCTGCTGTTGCCCTAGCGTTTCTCTTCTACATTTCCTTCGCTGCTGCCGCGGAAGATCCGCTGCGATTTTCGGAAACCGAATTCACGGAAATCCAAGAAGGATATCTGACGCTGCGATGGAACGAGATCGCCGACGCGGCGGAGTACCAGGTGGTCGACGACGCGGAGGTCTCCCGTTACAAGGGCTTGTTCCCCGAAGCGTTCGTTTCCGGGCTAGCCAATGGAGACTACCGTTTTCATGTCCGCGCCTTCGATCGCGACGGCAACCTCTTGGCTCAGTCGACGATTCCCGCGGAGGTCCACGTTCAACATTGGTCGCTGTCGTTTTCGTTGATGTTGATGGGATGTGGATTCATCGTCTTCTTAGTAATCATTGGATTGATCGTCGTCGGAACGTGGCAGACGAGGCAGACGGGACCTCGACGCGAAGGGAGTGAAGCATGTTCGATGGATTGATTTTTGCCAACACAATCCTCAGCCCCAATGCCGGCTACGCGTTGCTGATCATCTTTGGTGTGGTCTGGGTTGCTCTAGGCGTCTGGTGGGGCCGACAAGCGAAATCGTACGACGGGTTTGCCGTCGCCGGCCGTAACGTCGGACTCGCCCTGGGAACGGCGACCGCTGTGGCGACGTGGATCACGTCGAACACGACGATGCTCGCACCACAGTTCGCGCTGCAGCTGGGTGTCTGGGGCGCGTTGACCTATTCGACTGCCAGTTTTGGATTGTTCGCCTTTGCGCCGATGAGTGGCCGGATTCGGCAACTGATGCCTCACGGTTATACCGCCGTCGAATTTGTACGCCGTCGCTATGGACAACTCGGGGCGATCCCGTTCCTGGTCATCTCGCTGTTCTATGCGATGACGTGGTTGATCTCGATGGCGATGGCGGGCGGTAAGCTGTTGAATGTTTTGTCGGGCATTCCCTACGAAGTGGGCATGACGGCGGTGCTTGGGGTCTGCGTCCTCTACACGCTCTTCGGCGGGATGTATGCGGTGATTGGAACCGATTTCATTCAAAGCCTCATTATTCTGGTTGGGCTTGTGGTCGTCGCCGTCGCGGTGCTGTTGCACGTCGACGTTGCCGATGTCCATAGCAACCTGGAAGTCCAGCGGCCGATGCTGTTGTCGGTCCTTTTTCCCGCTGCGATGATGGCCGTGTTCAACAACATGTTATTCGGGTTCGGTGAGATCTTTCACAGCAATGTTTGGTGGAGCCGAGCGTTTGCGATGCGTGAGGGGGTTGGCCCGAAGGCTTACGCACTGGGCGGCCTGTTGTGGTTGCCGGTGCCGATTGTCGCGGGCTTCTTGGGACTGGCTGCCCCGGCGCTGGGGATTGGGATCAGCCAACCTGATATCGCCGGTCCGTTGGTGGCGGCGACGCTGCTGGGAACCGGCGGTGCGCTGTTTGTGTTTGTGATCGTCTTCTGTTCATTGGCTTCGAGTATCGACAGCCTATTGGCCGCGACCAGCGACCTGATGGTGAACGATATCTTCGAACGCGCCGCCGGAAACCCACTCTCCGACGCGACCAAACGCAGACTGTCGGTGCTTAGCATTCTAATTCTGGGGCTGATCGCCTGGGCCGTTGCGTGGGCCAATATCGGCACGCTAGCAACCGTCCTCTTTTTTGCCGGTCCGATGGTCGGCAGCTGTATCTGGCCAATCGTTGGCGGACTCTATTTCCGCCGACCTAGTCCGTGGGCTGCAGGAGCGGCGATGGTGGTCGGGAGCAGCGTCGGTCTGGTTGCCTACTTTACTATCGGCTGGTTCGTCGCATCATTGATTGGTGCGACGGCATCGGGAATCGTTTTCGCGTTGCTGACGTGGCTGCTTCCCGATCGTTTCGAATTTGACCAGTTGTCGCAACCCGTGGCACCACCGGGTGAGTCGCCATTGGTGGCGGCGGTGGAAGGGAAGATTGTATGATATTTTCGGTCTGGTTCTTAAAAGTCATCGTTTACGGTGGCCTGCTGTTATGTGCTGCTGGGGCAGTGCTGTTAATTGTGTTCCTGGTTTGTGACTCACTGAAAAAACGCATCTGGTAGGACATCGATTCGATGAATGCAGAACAACAACGATCGCTTGCGTTGCAAGCCAACGCGAGGAATTCCAAAGGGCGGTTGCTTGATCCTCAACAACTGTTGGATCGGACCGACGGGAAAGTCGACCGCGATGCGCTCGAAGCGCTTGCGGGACAATCCATCTTAAACCCCCGTCAGTTCGACCGCCGCACGGTAGTTGCGATCGCGCAACTCGCGGCGTTGTTGGAGTCGCGGAACGTCGAGATGGAAAAGCCGTTGGACGGCAAGATCGCGATCACGGCGTTTTTCGAAGCGAGCACCCGCACGCGACTCTCCTTCGAAAGCGCTCTGCTGCGACTCGACGGCAAAGTCCTGTCGGTCCCCGATGGGCAAGTGACCGGAATCGCCAAGGGGGAATCGCTGGCGGACATCGGCGAGATGTTCAACACCTACGGCGATATCGTGATCATGCGGCATCCCGATACCAATTCGCTCGAAGAGATCCAGAAGAACCTGCAGCGTCCGTTGATCAACGCCGGCAATGGCAGCGGGCATCACCCGACTCAAGCGTTGATCGATTGGTACGCGCTGCTGAAATGGCGTCCGGAACTGTGCAGTCCCGATTGTCCTCCCGAGCGGAGGATCCACTTGGGAATCATCGGCACGCCCGGATCGATGCGAGCGGTAAAAAGCTTCCTGCGGTTGTCGTTGATGTTCGCTGGCGCGGTTTCCAAGATCACGCTGGTCTCGGAAATGGCCGATCCAGTCGGGCTCGATTTGACCGAACCGATCGAACAATCACCGATTCCGATCGAAGTTACCAACGATGTGCAGAAAGTTCTGACCGAACTGGATGTCGTTTATGTCAATTCGATCGCCTTCCTCGGCGACAGCTATCGAAACCTCGATGGCCGCTACAAATTGGAACTCGCCAGCGATCTGAAGCCGGAGGCGGTGGTGATGCATCCATTGGCCCGCAACGATGAACTCTCCGAAGACCTCGACGACACCGATCACAACCTCTACTTCGCCCAAGCGGCCGGTGCGGTCTTCGTCCGCCAAGCGCTGCTGGTCTCGGTGCTCCAGCGACTCAATCGAATCAGCGATCTTTAGCACCGCCGGAACGTGCGCGCGACCCTCGGCGTCGCGCCACCGCTGAAACCCACTTCGACACGAACTGTACAAAGCGAACTCAATCATGTGTGGAATCACCGGATTCTGGAACCCATCGCGAACCAGCGAACGTCAATTGCGAACGGCGCTCGACCAAATGCTCGACGTCTTGGATCACCGCGGTCCCGATGATCGCGGCAGCCGGCTGTACGTGGAACAAGGGCTCGCCCTGGGACACACTCGGCTATCGATCGTCGGTTTGGATCACGGCCATCAACCGATCGAATCGCGCGATGGCGACCTGGCGGTCACGGTCAACGGCGAACTGTACGGCTACAAAACGCTGCGAACTCAGTTGGCGTGTGAGACGCTGACGACCAGTGGCAAGAGCGACAGTGCGATCACGCTGCCGCTGTACCGCAAATACGGCCTCAGCTTTGTCGAACATCTGCGCGGCGAATTCGCCGTCGTACTTTACGATCACCGCGAAAAACGGCTGATCCTGATCCGCGACCGGTTTGGCGTCAAACCGCTCTACTACTCCGTCAACGACAACGGAATCGCTTGGGGATCGGAGGTCAAATCGATCCTCAAACATCCCGACATCCAGCCGCGGATGTGCCCCAAAGCGGTCATCCATCAGATGATGCAGGTGATGGTGCCGGGCTCGACAGCGTTCGAAGGGGTCCAGGCGTTGCAGCCGGGGCACATGTTGATCGTCCAAGAGCGCGATGGTCGCTTGGAAACCTCGCTGAAGCGGTGGTGGGACCTGGAATTCCCCGAATCGCACGTCGAAAACGCCGATCCGGCAGAATACGTGCAAGGCGTTCAAGATCGCTTGATCGACGCGGTCGCGACGCGGTTGGAAGCCGACGTGCCGGTTGGTTGTTATCTGTCGGGCGGGATCGACAGTTGTTCGATTCTCGGGTTGGCGACGACGCTGCAACAATCGCCGATCAAAGCTTTTACGATCGCGTTCGACAGCGACGAATACGACGAATCGAACATCGCCAAACTGATGGCCGAGCGTACCGGGGCGGAGCAAGAGTTGCTGCTGCTGACCGAAAAGGAACTCTACGGTCCTGCCTTCGAACGAGCCACGTGGCACGCCGAACGAACCTTCTACAACACCCTGGCGGTTGCCAAGTGGCACATGAGCCGCCGCGTGCGCGCTTGCAATTACAAAGCGGTGATCACGGGCGAAGGGTCCGACGAACTCTTTGGCGGCTACCCATTCTTCAAACGCGATTGGCTCGGGCGTGAGGACGACGCGGGGATCTTTGCCGGTGCGATCCTGGCCGAAGAAGACCTCCAACACACGGCTTGGAACGATCTGTGCGGCTTCACGCCTTCGTGGATCCAACCCTGGATGATGACGCTGGCCCGCGTGCGGCCACTGTTATCGTCGTCGATGCAAGATCTGATGCAGCAGTACGATCCGGTGGCCGAAGTCGCCGGAGCGATCGATCCGAATCAGGTCCGCGGCCGGCATCGCTTGGACGTCTCGCAATACACCTGGTGCAAGACGATGCTCGAAGGGCAGATCTTGACTTGGGGTGGCGACCGAATGGACATGGCCAACAGCATGGAAGCTCGCCCGGCGTTCCTGGATCACCACATCGCCGAATACGCGGTCACGATTCCGCCCGACGTGCGGATCCGCGATGGAATCGAAAAGTGGGTGTTGCGAGAAGCGATGGTCAACGTCTTGCCACGCGAACTGTACGAGCGAAAGAAGTTCGCCTTCATGGCTCCGCCAGCCCATACGTCGCCGGTGATTCGAGCCGCGCTGCAAGACATGATCGATCATTGGTTGACGGACAGTCGGATCGCGGCCTTGGGCGTCTTCGACACGCAAAAGTTGCGTGATTTCATCGACCAAGCGTGGAAGGAGACCGATCATACGATCGCTCGCCGCAACGACATCATCATGAATCATGCGTTGCAGTTGCACATCCTGCACGGCCAATACATCGAAGGCATGCCGTTGCCCGCTGTCGATTGATTCATTCAGTGCGGCAGCTTGATTTGCCGGCAACGTTATTCAAATAGGAACCATGATGGAAATCCGCGTCGACCTCGAACGCATCAAACGAGACATCCTGACGCTTGCCAAGATCGGCCGCCGCGAATCCGATCGCGGGATCTATCGGATGGCGTTCACCGACGCCGATATCCAGGGCAAACAGTGGCTAACACAACAGATCGAACAAGCGGATCTGGTCGCGTCGACCGACGGAGCGATGAATATCTCGGGAGAGCTTCCCGGAACCAGTGACGCCCCGCGTGTGCTGGTCGGTTCGCACATCGACACCGTGCCGTGCGCCGGTGCACTGGACGGAACGCTTGGCGTCGTGGTCGGTTTGGAGTGTCTGCGGACGCTGCGAGAAAACGGTTTCCAACCCGAGCGGACGCTCGAATTGATCGCGTTCAGCGACGAAGAGGGCCGTTTTGGTGGGATGTTTGGTTCGCAAGCCGTCTGTGGCCAACTGAACCCTCAATCGTTGGAAACGACGACCGACATGAACGGCGTGCTGTTGCGCGAAGAACTGGCGCGGCACGGCCACGATGCGTTGGCGGCCTTGGACGCGGCGCGGGTCCCCGAATCGATCGCCGCCTATATCGAACTGCACATCGAACAGGGACCGGTCTTGGATCGAACCAAGAAGGCGGTGGGAGTGGTCGACGAGATCACCGGCCTGTTCACCTGGGCGGTCACACTGCGCGGCGAAGCGAATCATGCCGGGACGACACCGATGGAGATGCGAAACGACGCCTTCATGGGCTTGGCCGATTTTGCACATGAAATCCCACGGATCTTGGAAGAGAACGGCAGCGAACGCAGTCGCACGACGATCGGCAAAGTGCAGATCCTGCCGGGGGCTACCAATACGGTCCCCGGTCTGGTCGAATTCTCGTTGGACGTACGCGATACCAGCGAAGTGGTACTCGAGGAACTCGGAGCCGCCTTCCGCAAAGCGCTCTCGGCAATCGCTCGCCGCCGCAATCTGATGTTTGAGTTTGCGCAGAAGAGTTATCTGCGGCCGGTCGCTTGCCATGACGCAATCGTCCAGCTTCTGATGAACCAAGCCAGCGAACTGGGCCTAGATCACCTGAGGATGCCCAGCGGAGCCGCGCACGATGCCCAGATTATGGGAAGCATGGTCCCGGTCGGGATGATCTTTGTGCCCAGCAAAAACGGGCAGAGTCATTCGCCTGCCGAATGGACCGCCTGGTCAGACATCGAAGCGGGAGCAAACTTGATGTTACAAACCTTGGTGCAGCTGAGTTCCGCCACCAACTGAAAACTCTTATTCCCAACCCGTTCAAAAACCGCTCCCAGGAAAAGTTGCCGATGACCGATAACGAACACGTCGATCCGCTCAAAGAGGTCTATCACGAATCCTTTGTCGAGAACCCCGCCCATCGAGAGTTTTTGGTCGAGGGGCGGACAGCGCTGTTGTGTATCGATCTGCAATACCTCGATGCCGCTCCGGGGCACGGCGTTTTTAAAGATGCGATGAACAGCGGAGTGCCTAAGGCGGCGCAGGAATATTACTTCGATCGTCTGCAGCAGACCGTGTTGCCGAACGTTCGCGGTCTCCAAGATCGTTTCCGCGGCCACGGTTTAGAGGTCATTCACACGCGGATTCAAGCCCTCACCCACGATGGCCGCGACCGTAGCAAAGGACACCGGCGGCTTGGATTGTTGGCGGCCCCAGGATCGCGTGAAGCCGATTTCCTGGAGATCGTCGGGCCCGACGAATCTCGCGATGAGATCGTGATCAACAAGACAGCCAGCGGCGTCTTTTCGTCGACCAACCTGCACTATGTGCTAAAAAACATGGGGATCGAATCGCTGTTTGTCGTCGGTGTCTACACGAATGAATGTGTGGAAACAACCGTTCGCGACGCCTGCGATCTTGGATACCTGGTGACCGTCGTCGAAGACTGCTGTGCCACAGTGACGCCCGAACTGCACGAAGCTTCGTTGGCAACGCTCCGCGATCGCTACTGTCGGATTTTAACGTTCGCCGAGGCAGCAAGTATGCTCGAACCGTTAATCCCTGCGCCTTCGAAAGTCGGCAACTCTCATTAGGCGATCGACCGAACGCATACCTTTCGGGGCCATCGCTCAGCGAGCGTCGACCGCTGCGACAGCCCGTTCAATGCTTGTGCAACCACGGTCGCATCCATTTCGTTAAACATGGCATCACAAACCAAGTTAACGTGATCACGATCGCCAACGAGACCACGGCGGAGACGGCGACCGGATGCAACAGCGTCAAACGGGGACCAAGCAGGTGCGACCAAAGTAACGCGGTCGGGAAGACACCACACCATGTAACCGCCGCCATTTTCCAGCGTGGTAGCGCGGCGGCTCCAGTGCCTCGAAAGAACGCTTCGAGACCATGCAAGGGTCGGATCACCGGTTCCCCCTCCACCAGTTCCGCCGTATCGATCTTGTACTGTTTGAACATGTCCGAGCTGTAAAACTCGCGGCTGTGCGCCTCGCTTTGGAACGATCGCAGGATGCCGAACTCGCGGCTGCCGCTACCGGGCGCGGGGCGAATCAGGTGGACTCCGGTCGTACCTCGATAATCGAGTGAGCGTTGGACGAACCGAATCAACACCTCTTCAAATTCCGCCTCCCTGCCTTCACGCACGTTCAATGTGATCGCACAGTGAACTCCCGCTTCAGCTGCGGAGTGTTTTTTTACAGCGCCCAGATTCATCCTTGACCGTTCCTACGTCGTTGTTTTTCAAGGCGCCCCGCCCGATCTCGCCGGATTCCATGCTTTTCAAAAGCGCTGTAAAACATCGGCCGAATGGAGCATCGCAGCAACCGTCTCCAGGCTGCCAGCGATCACTCTTCGTTGCGATATTCCACCGGCACGTCGCCGGGGTCCCCTTCGTGCGGCAAGCCGTGTTCTTCGTCCAACCAGCGGCCGAGGTCGACCAATTGGCAGCGTTCGCAGCAGAACGGTGGCGTCTCGGTTTCGTCCATCACAAACCGGGTTTGGCAGGTGGGACAGCTGACCCATTGGGGCGTTTCAGGTGTCATTGCGGGAATCCTCCAAGCGCGTGCAGTAGGGACTGGATGTCTTCGTGAACGCGCGACGTCGCACGAACGACCATCACGCGGTGCATGCCATAATAATGAACGGCTCCCGGCCCGCCTTGAGCGCTCCAAAAATCGGGAGATACCGTCCGCGTGATCAGTTCGATCAACAGGAATCCATTATCGGGACCGGGAGCAAATCCGCCACCGGGCAGACGCGTTTGCGGCGCGTCGGACGAACCTTCGTTGGGCGAATCCCCTGCCGCCGTGGAAAGCGTTTCTGGCACCAAGTCCTTCCCCGCCGCAGCCCGCTCGTCCAGCAACCGCTCCAATTTTTCCAGCTGCTGATCGAAGCCGGCCGGTTTTTCGATCTCGTCTCTTTTTAAAGCAACTTGGATGTCGTAACGCACGTCCAACAGCCGTCGGCGGGCTCGCGCGGCCAGCCCTTGCAGGACTTCGCTGGTCGAATAGCGGTCGTCGCTTCGCATCGCCGCACACATTTCGCACAGCTCGATCACCGCCGCCGAATGCGCCGCCGTCGCGCGAGTTGTCGCTTCGCGTTTGAGGGCACCACGCAGTTCGAGCGTCCATTTCGACAGGTTGGGGCCCGCGTCGGGATGCTCGCCGCCAGAGGCTAGCGACGCCCAGGCCGCCACGACAATTGCTAGTGCAGCGTTGCATCGGCGCGATTTAACGGTAATCATTAGGTTTCAATCCTTTCCTCGATGCCCCTTTCCATCCTACCGGATCCGTCCCCTCCTGGGACGTTGCCGCTATTGTTTGCCAGTGGCCGCCTCGAAGTTTTTTGCTCCCATTCCAAACGCTTCCCAGTCAAACATTCAGACTACCCGCGGAGTCTCTTCCTCTCCGATGCACAACCATCAACTATGTCGAATGTCGATCCACTCGCTGGACGACACCGATCGTCTGGGACGAATGCTCGCCCAGCGGTTGCCCGACCGCGCCACGATCGGCTTGGTCGGGACCTTGGGTGCCGGCAAGACGAGGTTGGTGCAAAGCGTCGCCGCCGCGATCGGCGTCCCCGAGGGAACGGCGACCAGCCCGACGTTTACGCTGATCCAGCCCTACCACGCGGCGAACAAAAAGATCTATCACGTCGATGCCTACCGCGTGAACGATCTCGACGAGTTCCTGGAACTGGGGATCGAAGAGTTGATGGAGGAACCAGGCGCTTGGGTCTTCGTCGAATGGGGCGATCGGGTCGCCGATGTTTTTCCAGACGAGACACTGTGGTTACGGATCGAAGTCGCCAGCCCGACGCAGCGCGAGGTGACCTTCTTCGGCGATCCGGCGGTTTGGGAGTCGCTGTTTTTCAACAGCCTCTAATTCCCAAAGCTTCGCCTCTCAAGAAGCTTCTATTTTAAAGCGACACAGACGACGCTGCCGCTGGCGGTGCGACAGTAGATCAATCCATTGGCCAGCACCGGCACGGTCCAACACCTGCCGTCGAGCACCTTCATTTCGGTCAGCGGTTCAAAACCTGAGGTCGATGCGGGGCCGATCAACAACTCTCCGTCAGTCGTGAGCACGATCAAGTGCTCGCGCGTCGCAGCGATCGCTCCGGGGCGAATCGAATCGTCAGCCCAATGGACTTCGCCGCTTGCCCAGTCGATGCATTTGAGCGTTGGTTCCGCCTCCAGATCGCCGTCGACACCATACAGCGCGTCGCCGATCCGGACGCAGCCATTCATCTGATTTTGCATCAGCTTGTGTTTCCAGACGATCTCGGGTTTGTCATCGGTCAATCGCAGCAGCGCACATCCGCGGTTGTATCCCGAACAAAGGAAGACGTGCCCGTCGTGAACGATCGGATCGGCCGCGTTGCAACCAAAACTGGTCAGCCACCGCTGTTGCCAGATCGCTTCTCCGGTCGCCACATCGACGGCCGAAAAGCTGCGTCCCGAAGGGAACATCGCTTGCGTCTTGCCCTGCCAGTCGAAAATCACGGGCGACGCGTATCCCGCCTCTTTGTCCCCCGATTGCCAAACCAATTTGCCGTCGTCAAGGTCGACCGCAACGCCCGCTTCGCCGACGGTCAGCAGCAACCGATCGCCAAACACTTGCGGCGATCCGCCAAACCCCCAGCCGGGGATTCGGATGTTCGTAGCGTCGACGATCTGTTGCTGCCAGACGACTTTGCCGGTCGCCAAGTCCAAGCAGAAGAGATCTCCCTGCCGCGCCAAAACGTAGACTCTTCCTTCGTGGACCGTCGGCGTCGACGTGGGGCCCCCTTCGAAATCGCGATTGTCCAACGGTGCATCATAAGAATGCCGCCACTTCAACTTTCCCGACTCGGCGTCGAAGCAGAATAGGGTGTCGACCGATTCGGAATTGCCGATTGTCAGCGCGTTCCCATCGGCGACGACAAAGGTCGAAAACCCCGTCCCCACCTCGCCGCGCCAACGCACTTGCAGCCCGTCAGCGGCCAGCTTTTCCGCGGGCAATGATTCGTGGGAAACGCCGTCGCGGTGAGGCCCTCGCCACGCGGGCCAATCATCTGCTGCTGCGTCGACCAGACACAATGGCACCCACAGCAGCGATGCCAGCAACAAGCGAGGGACACGTCGACCGCCGGCCAGGAAACCGGAGCGTTGGTTCGTTTTAGAAAAGCAAATTTTCATCGATGGCGTTGGGGAGGCTGCGGGAATCGGATGGGCCAGGATTTTCAGTCGGAGGGCTGTGAAGATCGTCAGACCATGATAATCGCTGCCGCTAGCCCGACTGCCCGAGAATCGGATATCGATTAGAATGGTTGGCGGCTGCCCCCGCGGCGGCGATTCATTTCAGCATATCAGAACAGGTTGATTTTTTGTGACTATTCAACGCAATCCAACCCGCCGCGTGCAAATCGGCAGCGTCGTTGTGGGCGACGGCAACCGGATCGCTGTTCAAAGCATGACGGCCACGAAAACGCAGAACGTCGAAGCGACCGCCGCTCAGGCAAACGCATTGCACGCCGCCGGAGCGGATGTGGTGCGAATCGCCGTCGATAGCGAAAAAGATGTCGCCGCGTTGGCGGAGATCCGCAAGTTGACCCAAGCGAATTTGGCCGTCGATCTGCAGGAGAACTTCCGCCTGGCCGAGCTGGTCGCCCCCCATGTCGACAAGATCCGCTACAACCCAGGGCATCTCTACCACCACCAAAAGGATAAGCCTTGGCAGGAGAAGGTGGAGTTCATCATCAATCAGGCCAAACGCCACGATTGTGCGATTCGGATCGGTGTCAATTGTGGCAGCGTCGACCCGGAGAAGGCGAACAAATACGATCCCGAGGATTCGATCACGCCGATGCTCGAGAGCGCCTGGGAGCATTGCGAATTCGTCGATTCGTTGGGCTTCGATCGCTACGTCGTTTCGCTCAAGGACAGCGATCCCGATAAGGTCGTCGAGGTGAATCGGCGGTTTGCGGAAAAACGCCCCGACGTGCCGCTGCATCTGGGAGTGACCGAAGCGGGAATGCCGCCCGACGGAATCATCAAGACGCGGATCGCGTTTGAACAATTGATCGGCCACGGGATCGGCGACACCGTTCGCGTTTCGTTGACAGTCCCCAACGATCGCAAGCAAGAAGAGATCGAAGCGGGCCGCGGGATCGTCGACGACATCGCGTCGGGACGCGTCCGCAGCGTCGTCGTCTTCGATCGCAATTCGTTGAACATCATCAGCTGTCCCAGCTGCTCGCGTGTCGAAAACGAAGCCTTCGTCGATCTGGCCGCCAAGGTCAAAGAGATGACCGCCTACGCCAAAGAACATGCAATCACGATCGCCGTGATGGGCTGCCGCGTGAACGGGCCGGGCGAGACCGACGACGCCGATCTTGGGCTTTGGTGCGGTCCGAATCACGTCAATCTGAAACGGGGCCCCGAAGCTTTGGGAGCTTACAAATACGATGAGATCCTGCCGGTCTTGAAGCAGGAACTCGACCAATTAATTGCGGCACACCACGCCGGCTGAGACTATACTCGGGCTCTTTCAAATCCCCTGCATCATTGAACCCCAGCTGCCCTCGGAGTCTTTCACGTGATCCTCAGTCCTCGCCGAATCGTTGCCCTGGCCATTCTCTTTGTCGCCGCTGGAGTTAGCATTTCCGAGGCGCAACAAAAAGCGAGCCGCTGGGAAAAGACGATCGCTGGATTTGAAGCGGCCGACGCCAAAAATCCGCCTCAACCCGGTGGAATCGTCTTCACCGGCAGCTCCAGTGTGCGGATGTGGGACTTGAAGAAAAGCTTCCCCGACCTGCAGCTGGTCAACCGCGGCTTTGGTGGTTCGGAGATCGCCGATTCGACCGAATTTGCTCCCCGTTTCCTGATCCCTCACAAGCCGCGACAGATCATTTTGTACGCTGGCGACAACGATATCGCCAAAGGGAAAGACGCCGCGGCGGTGATCGAAGACTTCCAACAATTCGTCAACACGATTTCGACGGCGTTGCCGGAGACCAAGATCGCTTTTTTGGCGATCAAGCCGAGCATCAGCCGGTGGAAGTTGTGGCCGACGATGAAGGCGGCCAACGAAGGGATCGCGGCGATCTGCGAGGCCAATCCGAAGCTGGATTTCATTGACATTTCGCCCGACATGTTCGGCGACGATGGAAAGCCCGATCCGGCGTTGTTCGCCAAGGATGGATTGCACATGACTCCGGCGGGATACGAGCGTTGGACCGCTAGAGTCCGAAAAACACTTGGCTGGTAAGCGATTCTACGCTTTACTGCTGCAGGGCCTCTTCGGCGATTACGCTCGGCAGCACCACCACCCTCCCAGTCCGGTTTCTCCATCGGGGTCCGCCCTCGCCGGCGCGATCCGATGCGACCGGGAACTGCCGCCGCGATCCCCGGCCTGCCCGCCGCCCAGGTGTCCGACGACAAGGTTTCACTCACTGGAACAACCATCGTCGGCGAAGTGAAATTTGCCGCGATGCGGTCGAAGAAGCTGATCTCGCTGGTTCCCGCGAGGCTTCGATTTTCCTAGCCTGATGGTGCGGTTGCCGATCGGCTTGAAGAGGTTCCCACGCGACCCAGCAACACGTTAACGACATCCAAACAGGAAGAGCAGAATCAGGTATGGAAAACGCGATCCCAACCAACCAGGACATCGAAACAAGCAGCACCGATACGTCTGCCGAAGCGAGTACCACCGATCAGATGAGTGCAACGGCGACCGAAGTGGTTTCCAGCGACACCGCAAGCGATTCGAGCAGCAGCGACGCCGTGATCTCCAGCGATGTTGCAGCCTCCAGCGAAATGGAAATCTCCGGCGATGATGATTCCAACGTTGCCGTTGTCGCGATGAACGAATCGGATGCGAGCGATGAAGATGTCACCGAGGCAGCTTCGGATGCCGCGGAGGATGATCAGGCGGGGGAACCGGACGTCATCGCGATCTCCAGTTTCGAAGAACTCGATTCGGCGAGCGAGCCGTTTGTTGGGCGTTGGCAAAACCTGATCAGCACGACCAACTGGGAAAAGGGACGGATCATCCATGAGTGGCGCGAGGCGTTGATCGAATCGGATGCTCCCGCGACGGAATACTCCGACGAAGCGTGGGCGAAGCGCGTCGGCGGCGTCACCAGCCCGCACGTCGGTCGTCTGCGACGCGTTCACGAAACGTTTGGTTCGTCATACGAAACCTATCCCGGTCTGTACTGGAGCCACTTCCTGGCGGCTCTCGATTGGGACGACGCTCCGATGTGGCTCGAAGGGGCGATGCGAAGCGGTTGGTCCGTCTCGGGGATGCGTGAACAGCGTTGGCAATCGATGGGAGCCGTCGACCAGGACCGCCCGCAAGCCGAAGACATCGTCACCGCCGATCCCGACGAAGATGTCGTCCTGCCCGCTCAAGGTGGCAGCAACACAAAGTTCGATGACGAATCGGGCGATATCTCGGCCGGACCGGCTCCCGAAGGTCCCGACTTTGGCGACGAGGACGAACAGGATCTGGGCGGCAAGCCGCTGCCGACCGCTGAGTTCGAAAAGGGGGACGACATCGAAGCCGCTCCCGTCGCTCAGCCGTTCGCCGGCCTGCCCGAACTGCCACCGGACATGTCCGAAGCGCTTGAGATGTTCAAACTGGCGATCCTGCGTCACAAGGCCGCCCAGTGGGGCGACGTCTCGCAAGAGACGGTGTTGAAGGTGATCAGCGGCTTGCAAGCTCTGGCAACAAACGAAGTTTAGTCGCCGCCGCGATCGAGCGATCGAAATCAATGGCAGACCACCGCGTCTGTCGGTTGGACAGGACAAGGCAGACGACGCGTCTGCCTCACGGTTCCCTGCGAGCATGTTTCAGCAGAACACGCTACACTAGACGCTTCTTTTCGAATCGATCCACGCATCGATAGCGTCTGCCATGTCCAACATCTCATCGGAACCCCATGCATCGTCCGAGCGAGCGATGCCACAGTGGTCGCTGCGTTTTTTAATGCTTCTGGTCACGCTGTGCGCGATGCTGATGTGGGTCTTTCGCGCCGCGATCCTCGAAAACGTTTTCTGGGCTCAATGTGTCGCGGTGGTCTTGGCGACGGCGATCGGTTGTTTTGCGATGTACGCGTTGGCCTTTGCGCTGGCGTCACTGTTTGCATCGATGACCGGATCGATCTTGCAACCGACCCGTTCGCGGTTGCAGCCGCCGGTCGTTGATCAACGCGATGCCGCGGAGGAGCCACAGTGATCCGATGCGTCTGTTTCTATTGGCTGCTTGGGGCGACTGCGATCATTGGCAGCGGTCCGTCGTTTGGCCAGGATGGTGCCGGTTTGGTCCATATCGGCGCGCTGTCGACGTTGCCGCGACAACGCAGCGTGGGGATGACGATTGCGACTCCCAAGCTGGCTGCCAACGGATACCAACCGCTGTATTTGCGTTTGTTCCCAAAAACGCCAACGTTCCCCGCCGACCGAACCTTTGATGTCGTCTTGTCGCCACGCGGCAACGATACCACGCAACTCGATTTCGATTTCCATGTTCGCTGCACCGTTCCGCAGGATTCGACGGGGGAGCGGTTTGTCGTCTACGTTCCTTATTATGTTCCTTGGAGCCAGCTGACGGTCCAGTTGATCGAATCGGGGGAGCCGGTCGAGAAGGGACGAGGGACGTTTTCGATCGATAGATTGGAGACGCGTTACGCGGAACAGCACACGTCGGTTGGCATCCTGCATCCATCCCGCAACGTTGCAAACGCAAAAGCAGCAATGGCAGCAGCGCCGTCGGCGCGATACCCCGACGTGCGCTCGCTGGTCACGCTGCTTGGCGATGGTCCACTCGACGAATCGACCGACAAGAAAAATCTTAGCGACACGGAGTTGCGAGACCTTGCGACACGAGTCCAGTCGGCTTGGGTTCAGTTCCGTGCGATCGACAGCGATCCGCACACGATGTACCGATCTTGGTTGGGGTATTCGCAGTTGGACGCGATCATCGTCCAGGCATCGACGCTCCAGGAGATCGCGCGTCATGCGGAGCCTTTTAAGGCGTTGACCGATTGGATTGCCGCCGGTGGGAATCTATGGATCTACGACGCCCAAGGTTTTGAATTTCCCATCGGTAGCGTGCAATTGAAACCGGTGGCGGCGGGAAAAGTCGCCGACGCGTCGGCTGTCCGACGATCGCTCGATCTGAACGCGGCCAACGATACGACCCCGTTGGAGTTGGAACATTGGGGCGAAGTGACAAAACAGTCTCAGAATTGGGAATGGCAGCAGCTTGGCGTGGAACTGTCGCTGCGGAAAGAGGTCTTCGAAGCGATGGAGAAGGAGAAGCATCCCGCCGCGGCGATTCAATCGCCATCCGAACTGAGCGCGATGTTGAGGACGACGCGCATGGGGCTGGGGACGATCACTGCGATCGACGATCCCTATCCCTTTCCCGGTTCGTTTCAGTTGTGGCAGACGGTTCGCGATCTCTACGGTCCGAAACAACTTGTTTGGACGCAGCGCAACGGAATCGATGTGCGTCGCGGCGACGATCATTATTGGAAGTGGTTGATCGAAGCGGTGGGCGGGCCGCCGGTGAAGTTGTTCTTCGCTCTGAACACCCTGTTTGTGATCGTGATTGGGCCGGTCGGCTACCTGTTTTTCCGCAGGCACGCGCGGCTTCACTTGCTCCTCTTTTTCGCTCCCGCCTTGGCGTTGTTGTTGACGTTGGGATTGTTCGCTTACGCATTGCTGGCCGACGGATGGCAGACGCGCGTCCGCGCACGGCAACTGACCTGGCAGGATACCGATGCCGGCTATTGCGTTTCGCAAAACCGGCAGACCTATTTTTCTTCGTTTGGTCGCGCCGATGGCATTCAATTGCCGGATCAGACGGCGCTCTTTCCGATCCGCAACACCGCGGTTCAGAACCGCTATCGCCCTCCCAGCAACCAGAGCTCGCGGCGCGCGATCGATGCTTCGGAGACCGACTACCGCTACACGGGACAGTTTTTGCCGGCACGGACTCAGGTGCAATACATGACGCTGCAACCGCAAGCGGTCCCGCCAAAAATCGGCTTCGATCGGTCGGACGATTCGTTGTTGGTCCGCAATCAATCGGCGCACCCGCTGGCGTGCGTTATCGCTGCCGACGCGAAGGGGCAGTTGTGGGTTGCACGCGACGTACCAGCGGGTGAAGCGGCCACGATGAATCGATCGCAAAGCACCTCGCCCAACACGTTGATCGACGTCGCCCCATTGCGGATCGATTCGCCGGTCCCCGTTCTTCATAACGATGGTTACAGCAATCATTCGACCAACGCGGAGCTCACGTCATTGGAACAGCAGTTAAATCAATGGCTCGGTTCGCTGCCGAACGATCATTTTTTGGCGACGACGCAGTTGCAGAGTGATGCGTTGGGCGTCAGCGACGCTCGGACCGAGGGAAGCGTCCACGTGATCATGGGAGAGCTGCCATGACCACCGGATACGACGGACCGATGATCGAAATCCGCGACCTCTGCCGCAGCTTTGGCGATACGCAAGCGGTCGACCATGTTTCGTTTGAGGTCCCCCGCGGCAGCGTGTTCGGCTACATCGGCCCCAACGGAGCCGGGAAGACGACCAGCATGCGAATCCTCGCGACGCTCGAACTGCCCACCTCCGGCGACGCCTTGGTCGAAGGACTTTCCAGCGTGAACGATCCCGATCGGGTGCGCGGTCGGTTGGGATTCATGCCCGACAGCTTTGGCACCTACGGCGATACGAACTGCATCGAATACCTCGACTTCTTCGCCCGTTCTTATGGTTTGGTCGGTCGCGATCGTACGCGGCGGTTGCGTTGGGTGATGGAATTTACGGGGCTGCGTCCGCTGGCGACCAAGCCGATGCGGGGACTCAGCAAAGGGATGCGCCAGCGACTTTGCCTGGGACGCGCCTTGATCCACGATCCGGCTGTCTTGGTGTTGGACGAACCGGCGGCGGGGCTGGATCCGCGAGCCCGCATCGAATTACGTCAGATCATTCGGGCGCTGGCAGCCGATGGCAAGACGATCCTGATCAGCAGCCATATCCTGACCGAACTGGCGGAGATGTGCGACCGGATCGGGATCATCGAGCGAGGCAAATTGTTGGCGACTGGAAGCGTCGATGACATTCGTCGCACGCTGCAACCGACGCGTGACCTTTTGGTTCGCGTCGCGTCGGACGACGCCCGAGCACTCGAGATGCTGCAGTCCGATTCGCGAGCGAACAACGTTCGCCAGGTCGATGGCGCGATTCGGTTTTCGATCGCGGGGGACGAGGCGGATCAGGTGGCGATTTTGCATGCGATGTGCGACGCGAGGTTGGAGGTTTTGGAATACACGCCGCAGCACAATTCCTTGGAAGACGTGTTCCTTCAAGTGACCAAGGGGCAGGTGCAATGAACGAACCAATCACCGCGGAACTGGTCGCTGAGGACCTTCCAACGACCGAACCGGTCGAATCCGACGACGCTTACCATCGCTACGTCTGCGACGTCGATCGCACCGGATTTTGGGGTACGATCGATCGTTGGAGCGATCGCGCGGCCCGGTGGCTGAATCCGATCTTGATCAAAGAAGCGCGGCAGTCGCTGAAGAGTCGTCAGTTCAGCGGAACGTTTTTCTTGCTGCTGATTGCCTCGCTGTTTTGGATGACCGTGGGGGTCGTCACGCTCGCCCCGGATATCTATTACGTGCCGTCGGGTGTCTACATGATGACCGGCTACTATTTCCTGTTAGCGATTCCGATGCTGGCGATGGTCCCTTTAGCTGCTCACCGTTCCTTGGCGGCCGAACTGGATGAGGGAACGTTTGAGATGCTGGCGATCACAAAGCTCTCGGCGCTGCGGATCGTGACCGGGAAGCTGGGAAGTGCACTGCTGCAAATGCTTGTCTATTTTGCGGTGCTGGTCCCCTGCTTCGCCTTCTGTTACCTGTTGCGAGGTGTCGACCTGCCGATGATCGCGACAACGATTGTGGTCGTCTTCACAGTTTCGGTCTTATTGACGACCTGGGGACTGCTGTTGTCGACGGTCGCGGAAACCCGAGCGACCCAGATGTTGACGCTGCTGATGCTGTTGGCGACGATCTTTCTTGCCGAGATCTTTACGGCGATCTTCGTGTTAAGCGCTGTCTATTCTCAGGAATTGATCTGGGATCTCGAAGCGTTGTTGTTCACCGCACTCTTCGGTCTGGTTGCGGTTTCGTGCATGGTGCTGTTTGTCAAAGCGGCGGCGTCGCGGATCGCTCCGGTCACCGAAAACCGATCCACGCCGCTGCGTTGGATTATGTTTGCGCAACAATTGATCTGGATCGGCAGCATCGCCACGTTGGCTCTTTGGTCCAACGACGACGATGTGCTGATGTTCGGCTGTCTCATGTTGGGCGGCTATTGGCTGTTGATGGGAACGTTGATGTTGGGAGAGTCGGTCGATTTGAGTCCCCGCGTGCTTCGCACATTGCCCGAAACGACCTTGGGCCGAATGTTTCTGCTGTGGATGATCCCCGGCCCCGGCACCGGATACATGTTTGCGTTGACCACGGCGGCGACGGGGATCTTGTCGTTGGGAATGTGCAGCCTTTTGGTGGCCCGATCGATTCAACCGCTGGTCTTTGCGCTGTTGATGATCGGATACCTGCTGATGTATTTGTCTGCCGTCCGCTTGATTATGCTGGTTCTATCGCGGCGATTTGGGCATTCGATGGGGCTCGCGCTTGCCGCGATGTGCAGTCTGTTGGTGCTGGGAATCGTGGTCCCGTCGGTCTTCATGGCGATCGTGACCGGTTCGCCGTCGTCGTTCTATGGCGTTCAGGAAACGACCAATTGGATGTGGACGATCTTCCGCGTTTTCGACGATCAGAAATTGGATGAAGCTGTCGTGGCCGCGACTTTGGTTGTCGGAGGCGCCTTGGCGATGATCAATCTGTTCCTGTTGTTCCGCGAGTTTTCGTTCCGCCATGTCGCGACACCAACGCGCGTGAGTGAAGACGAAGCGGCCTCGGCGATATTAGACAATGGGTGAGACTTTTAAAGATTTTTAGACAAATCTTCCCGGTTCGCGCATCGAGCATGGCAGTATGAGTGACATCGACCCCATTTCCGAGCAGGTTCGCGAATGTGCTGACCGCATCGCTGAAAGCGGTGCTGCGGCGCTCTCGGGGCTCTACGATTTGACCTCCAGCCGGTTGGTTCGGTTTGCCACAACGATCACTCGCAACCAACACGATGCCGAAGATGCGGTGCAGTCGGCGCTCGTCAAAGTGGCCGACAACCCGCGGACGCTTCGCCGCGCCGAACGTCCCTGGCCTTACCTGTTGCAGATGGTTCGCAACGAGTCGTTGCTGATTTTGCGACGCAAGAAACGCTGGCGGTTCGCAACGGGGATCCTGGATCTGTTGACTCGATGTCCGGTCGATGAATTGGAACAGGAGGAGACGTATCGGCTGGTTTGGACGGCGATGCGCCGTTTGCCACCGAAACAAAGCGAAGTCGTTGCCCTGAAAATTTGGGAGAACTTTACTTTTGCACAGATCGGCGAGGTCTTGATGATCTCGCCGGCGACCGCAGCAAGTCGATACCGCTATGGAATCGCCAAGCTGGAGATCGAGTTGCGGGGTGACGAAGTGGAGGAGCGGCGATGATGGGCGACCACGATTTTGTCGACGCCGATCCTGGCGATCCGCCTGCGATCGAAGCGATCATCCGATCTGCCGGCGAGTACGTTGTCGTCTCGGACGATCTCCGACCTCGCACGATCGAAGCGGCGATGGATCGGCAGGGGCTCGCTGCGACGCGCCGCCGCGTCCGCTGGGCTGCGTTGGGAGCGGCGTTGTTTCTGGCGGTGTCGATCCCGTGGATCCGTTCGTACGATGGCGGCGGGCTGCATTCGGTTTCCCCCACGACGGCGGAGATTCATCAAGCCGCGTTGCGGTACGCAGCGGAAGCAAACATCTCGCCCGATTGGGCGCTGCAAAAAGTGCTCGACGACCTCCGCCGTTCGCAAGCCGAGCGACTGGGCCAATCGATGCGATAGCCGCTAAATAACGCTTCGCATCCCATTGCCCCCGACGCAATAGCTACCGGCAACGTCCTCGCTACCGCTCGGTTACACCCTCTCGCGGCGAAGCCATGGGAGGGCCCAAAAACGAACGTTTCGTAAGCTTTTCGGAGGGGCATTCCATTTCGATCGTTGCCTATGGCTTCGCCGCTTCGGCCGATTCGAGGTAGGACATCAGTTCGTAGATCTCGTCTTGAGTGAAGCGATCCATCAGCGCCTTGGGCATCATCGACTGCGATGATTTGTTCATGATGTCGATGTCGTCGCGATCGATCACCGTCGGCTCTTTCGATTCGGGATTGGCCAACAGCGAGATCGTCTTCTTGTCCTCTTCGACGACGATTCCCGAGATCGCTTTGCCATCGAGGGTCAGGACGACGTGGACGACATATTTGGGGTCGATCTTGTGCGAAGGATCGAGGATCTCCTGCAAGACGCCCAACCGGTCTCCCTTCCAACGCGCGACGACGTCGGTCAGGTCGGGACCGACCGCCCCCCCTTCGCCTTGCATCTTGTGGCACTGTGCACAGCTGGCTTCGGTGAAGATTCGCTTGCCGATCTCTGGGGACCGACCGCGGAGTGCGAGGTCGAGATCCTGCTTAAAATCATCGACCGTCCAACTCTTGATAAACGCCCGATCGTTGCCGATCGGATCCTTCGGTTCGACGGGATTCTTCAGCCACAGATCGAGATCTTCGACCACGACCATCACGCCGTACATCCGCATCCAGTGACGAGGAAAAGTGCAGACATAAGGATATTCCCCCGGCTGCTCCGGCGCGGTGAAGGTCAGCGCCTCGCGCTGGTGCGCTCCGACCATCGATGTCGAATGCAGCACTTTGTCGCTGTCGGGAACGTGCATTTTTCCGGACGGCCCGGGAGTCGAATCCATGGCCGAACCAAGCTCCGCAACCTCTTTCAAGTCGCCCGGCGTGGTGATCACCAGGTTGTGCGGCATCAGGTCTTCGTTGACCAAAACGACCTGCACCTCGCTCCCCGCTTGAACGACGAAATAGGGAACGTCGTATCGCATCTCCTCTTCCACCGCGTGGATCTGGACGACGCGGACGGCGATTTCACTGAGTCGCTTGCGGACGTCGCGCGCCTGGTCGACCGGCATCAGGCCGATCAATTGATCGACCAATTGCATCGCGTTCAAAAAAGCGGGCTTGGTCCGATCGGCGGCGGGGGTTGCTTCGGCCAGCTGCATCAGCTTGGCGACGACTTGTTGAGCGATCGAGGGATCGCGGTCGTCAGCGGGGACCTTTAATAGCGTCGAGACCGCTTCGGCGACCAGCGGCTTTTCGGCGATCGTTTTTGCAACGCGGCGAAACGTGTCGGCTTGGTCGGCCGGAATGCTGCGGAGCGCACCGATCGCAGCGCGACGCATTTGCTTCTCATTTGATTGCTCAAACAGTTCGATCACATGCGCTCGCTGCGACGATCGCAGCTTAGGTTTGGGTAGCAGCGAAATCGAATCTAAATAGTCGAGCTTGCTGTTCGAGCTGGCGGTTGCCAGTTCCCATGCCTGATCCGATTGATCTCCCGCGATCAGACCGGCGTATCCGACGGCGCGAAGCATCGCCGAATCGGAAGCGACCGCGTCGATCAAGGCTTGCTTTTGAGCCGCCAGGTCTGCGGTCGACTGAGCCAGCAGCATCGCGGCCAACTGGCGGCCGACTTCTTTCTCTTCGGAATCGCTTTCATCGAGCCCCGAGATCGCAGCGAGCAGTTCGGTCGCCGGGCTGGTACCGTTGAGCACCGCCAATCCTTCGGCGGCTTGTTGGCGGTCCTGTCGAGACAGGCCACCGCGAGTCAGGATCGTGGCGAAGACAGGTTTGTATTTGGGATCGTCGGTGGCGCGAGGGACCATCACCAATTGCTCGTTGGAGAGCCGATTGAGTTGGAACATCACCACCCGCTCGCTCTTATCGAGGAAGAGCCGAGGCGGCTTGGGATCGGCTGCCGTCGCGGTCGATGTAAGGACAAACAGGACGATGCCGAGAGTCAGCGCGTGAAGCTTCATACGTGTGAATCGATTGAAAGGAACGATTGGGAGCGACCAGAAACGTTACGGGCTCCCGAATCGCCTGAGTGTAGCAAATTGTGTCGCAGCGGCCACCACAAGGCGAGACGACCGACCGGGACCGACGCGGCTTCCGTTGGCTATTTGCCTATCGTGGTTCGCATCAGGACGAGATTGTCATGCACCAGACTGGATGACCAGATGAATTTTGCGTCGGCATCGGGCGCGTCGAACAGGTCGGTGAAGTTGGTGTAGGCCGGCTTGTTGTTGACCCCGACGAAGTCGTTGGTGAAGGTGACGGCGTTGGGCCAATGATGATCCTTGAAATCGGCGGCAGCCCAATTTTGCGGGATCGGCCAATGAGCGGCGAACCAAGTTGTCCCATCCTCAACATCTTCGGTGCTGCATTTGGAACTGTCTCGGTGGCTGCCGTCGACGACGAGGCAGTCGGGCGACTTCAGCGGTGCGACATAAAACGTCTGAGCCTTCCAGGGCTCGTCGGTGATGGAAACCGTTTCGCCAGCTGCGTTCTTGATGACGGCGACCAAACCGGCATCCCCTTGATGGAAGGGAGCCCCGCGGAATTGTTCAAAGCCGAGCCCGAGTCGCTCCTCCCAATCGACCCCCATCACGCCAATCGTAACCGGCCGCTGGGCTTTGAAGCGAATCACATTGCTGTTGAACGGCGTCATCGGAACGGGGTCGACCGCCAGCAGTTTGCCATTGACGTAAAACTCAAAATAGTTGTCCCCAAAAACATAGGCGGTGAAGACTTCGTCTCCTCCAGCGTCGATCACGGGTATCTGATTCACGTCGACATCGGCCAGTCCTGCAGGCGTCACTTTGTTGGCCTCGTTGTAGAGATCGAACGCTTTGGGGGCGAACTGAAAATGGGTCCTTGCGGGAACCGTCCACTGGCGACCGTCTGTCGATTTGATCTTGGCGATTTTTGCCGTTCGCGGGTTGGCTCCTGTCCATTCAAACAGAGTGACGACATCACTTTGCGATTCGCCCTGAGTGAACGAAGGCTGTTCGGAGACTGGCTGCTTTTGCGAAACCGTGATGAAGTCGGGTGTCGCCCCATTGCCGACCTTGGGACTTTTGCTGTCGTCGATCCCGGCGCCGGAGGATGGCGTTTGCGCCATCGTAGTCGAAGTCGCCGCGGCCAAAATTGCGAACGCAACGAGTAGAGAAAGGTTTGATTTGAGCATCGTAAATTTCCTTGAGGTACCTGTCTTTAGGTTGTTAGATTCGACCGCCCCATCTTGCCCATTGAAATTCATGAGAGCTCCTGCAGCGCCGCCAGGACGTCATCGGGTTCCGCACGTTTGCGATAGTCAACATCGACGAACCGCCAAGCCACCTTTCCATCGCGGTTCAGCACAAAGGTTGCCGGGATGGGCAACACGCTGCCGTTGCCGCCGTTAATCTCTGCCAGATCAAGCTTGCGATCGTTCCGCATGTGATCCAGGATCAGATCGGGGACCTGCCAAGCGACACCGTACTGAGCTGCGACGCGAGCGTCCTGGTCGGAAAGAACAGGGAACTCCAACGCCACTTGTTCGGCATGCGTCATCGATTGATCGGGCAATTGCGGACTGATCGCAACCAGTTCGGCTCCGACCGAATGAATGTCCGCCAACCGCTGCTGCATCGCTCGCAATTGCAGATTGCAATACGGACACCAGCTTCCGCGATAGAACGTCACGACGACCGGGCCCTTCGACAGCAAGCCGGACAACGAGACCGTTTCCCCTTGCGGATTGGGAAGCTCAAAGTCGGGAGCCGGCTGTCCGGTTTCGATCGCCAGGGAACCCGATTGGAATGCTTCGGCAGACGACAGAATCTCATCGACTTGCTTTGCGAACGCTGGATTGTTCTTCCGTGTGTTCGCAAACTTTGCCTCGGTTTGTGCTCGAAGGCTGGACATCCTGTTTCTCCTGAAGGGGCGGGGGCTATCGATTTTGTGTTTTGAGCTTCAACGCGTCGTCGTTCGGCCAGCCCAACATCGATCGTTGCTTTTGTCGGGAAGTAGCCCTCCCCCCGCAGACGGCTCTACTGCAATTCCGCCAGCAGGGCGAGCGTTTGCGTGCAGCGTGCTTCTTTATTATTCAGTCTACCAACGCGTCCAGTGCTTGCCGGAACCGTCGCGATTGACCGATCGGCGAACACCAGACAGGGAGGCGGATCGCCAGCAGCACGCAAACTTTGCAGCGCGCAGCACCCGAGCACCGGAAGATCGTATCGACGCCCCCATCAACGCAAGCTAGCCGCGGGATGGGGCATTGGTGCGCGGCACGTCGACGCTCACCTCTCCTGCGCCGCGCCGGCTTCTTACTTCCGAGACGCAATCGCAAGGTTGTTGCGTCCCACGTTCAATGACGCCGTGACGGATGGAATTTACTAGGGCGACGCCACGTAGCGACTGCCTTGCCGCGTGCCACGCTGCTTGAATTCCTGCTCGATCGCATGTCGCAGACTCGACTTCTGCAAGCACCATTCCGGAGCGATCAGGTAGGCCGGCGGGGCTTCGCCGCTGACCCGTTCGATGATCATCGTTTCGGGCAGGCGTTCGATGAAATCGACGACTGTTTGGACGTATTCGTCCCGGGGCATCAATTCCACCTCCCCCGCAGCGACTTCATCCCCCAGACGCGTATTTTTGACGGCGTAGAGGTTATGGATTTTGACGGCGTCGAGGTTCAGCCGGGCGACTTCGACGGCGGTCTCCATCATGTCGGCGTGCGATTCGCGTGGGATACCCAGGATCACATGACCGCTGATCTCGAACCCGCGGCCGCGGCTTCGCTCGACCGCATCGATCATCGAGTCGTGGTAGTGGGCGCGGTTCATCCAATCGAGACTCTCCGCATGGATCGTCTGCATGCCGTATTCGACCGAGACGTACCGCTGCTGAGCCAATTCGCTGATCAGATCCAACACATCCTCGCCAACGCAGTCGGGACGGGTGCCGATCGCCAGGCCGACCACTTCCGGATGCGACAGCGATTCCTCGTACAACGCGCGCAGATGGTCGACGTCGGCGTAGGTGTTCGTAGCGGGCTGGAAGTAGGCGATGAAACCCTTGATGTTGGTGTATCGCCGCTTTAGGGCTTCGATCCCGCGATCGATCTGTTCACGAATCTCGTACCGCCGCGTCCGCCGGCTGGGACTGAACGAAGGGTTGTTGCAGAAATTGCAGCCCCCTTTGGCAAGCGTTCCGTCGGCGTTGGGGCAAGTGAAACCGGCGTTGATGCTGACCCGTTGAACGCGACCGCCGAAGCGATTCCGCAAATAGGCGCTATAAGGGAAATAGAACGCACCATCGAGCCGCCAATCGAAGTGATCGTGCCCCGGCGGAATTGAGGATTGCATGTTTGAGAGCTATTATAGTTAGGTGAAGTGACAATAAATGGAGCGCTAAGGGACTTTGAAAAAGGCTACCATTTTTCAGCAACCTGAGTGTAAGGTCCACTATTACTCAGCGCATAGATAGCGCCAACGGCGTGGGCAGGCAAGGGAACCGATGGACGATATTGGCAAAGTTAAACGTTACGGGATGCTCGAACCCTCCAGCGGCGGCGATCCGGTGCCGTTGTTAAAGGAGCGATTGACGGTCGGACGCCGCGATTCGTGCGACATCTGTTTGAAGTTCGCAAATATTTCGGGGCAGCATTGTCGGCTGACGCTCGAGAATGGATACTGGTTCGCTCGCGATATGGACAGCCGCAACGGCACCAAGGTCAACGGCAGCCGGATCTTGCGCAAACGACTCGATCCCGGATCGGTGATCTCGTTTGCCAAGCACGAATACACCATCGAATACAACCCGCAGGACCTGGGGGCGTTTGGCCCACCACCGCCGGACGAAGACCAATTGTCCGACGTTCTGCGACGTTCGTTGATGGACCGCGCCGGCATGAACCGCCGCAGCGAGTCGAATCGCTTCAAGAACGAACAGCACGACGACCTCGATTTTTAATTAGGAATCCGCACCGATGAAGTTTGCACATTGTGTTTTTTTTACGCTGAACGATAAGTCCGATGTGCAATGCGAATCGTTGATCGCCGCGGGATTAAAGTATCTCAAGCCCCACGATGGCATCGTCAGCTATTCGATGGGGCGTCGCGAACCGGAGATGCAACGCCCGGTCAACGACCAGGAGTTCGATGTTTGTTTGGCGATCGTGTTTGCCGACCGCGCAGCGCACGATGCCTACCAAGTGTCCGACCCGCACAACGAATTCATCGCCGAACAAAAAGAGAACTGGAAACAGGTTCGCGTCTTCGATTCCAACGTCGCTTAGACGGCTGCGGCAAGCAGGAATCCGGCGCCCGCCAAGCGGGGGCGATCCAATCGAAAAGGGACTGAGAAACGATGCATCAGGATGGCATAACCCCGGCAAAAATCGGCAATTACACGTGTGGCCCCGGCAATCCATTGCTGTTGATTGCCGGCCCGTGCGTTCTGGAGACGCGCGACGCCGCGATCGAGATCGGTTTGCGGTTGCGCGATATCAGCCAAGAGCACGGTGCCTCGATCGTCTTTAAAGCTTCGTTTGATAAGGCGAACCGGACCAGCTTGAGCAGCTACCGCGGGCCGGGGCTCGAAGCGGGCCTCGAGATTTTGCAAGCCGTTGGCGAGGCGACTGGCCTGCCAGTGACCACCGATATCCATGTGCCGGAACAAGCCGAGGCGGCCGGGCGGGTTTGCGATCTGCTACAAATCCCCGCGTTTCTCGCACGTCAGACCGATCTGTTGGTCGCGGCAGCCGAAACGGGCAAGGCGATCAACGTGAAGAAGGGGCAATTTATGGCTCCCGGCGACATGCGATACGTCGTCGAAAAGCTGCGGGAGAGCGGATCCGAAAACATCCTGCTGTGCGAGCGGGGAACGTTTTTCGGTTACGGACGCCTTGTCAACGACATGCGTTCGATTCCGGAGATGCATGCGTTGGGCGTCCCTGTCGTTTTTGACGCAACGCACAGCGTCCAACAGCCGGGTGGTTTAGGTGGCGCAACGGGTGGGAATCGCGCGATGGTTGAACCTTTAGCTCGGGCTGCCGTAGCAATAGGAACCGACGCGTTATTCTTTGAAACCCACCCCGACCCCGATAAATCACCGAGCGATGGTCCGAACATGGTTCCGCTGGATCAGTTTTCGGGATTGGTGGGCCGGATGCTTGCAATCCGCCGGGGTCTTGAGGCCCTATAAAATCGAATGATGATCTGGATCACAAACTCTCGTTACCGCATTGGCTTGGTCTACCTTTTGATCGCTGCCAATGCGGCTCTTGTCGGCTGCAACAACGAAGCGGAGATCGTCCGCCAAGCGCGGCGCAAACAAAAGCAGCAGCTGGCGAACGAAGCGGCCACCGTCGACCACTTGAACGAGGCGGCTGGCTATATCAGCCGGATGGTCGAACTCGATCCGCAAGCGGCGACGCGCCAGATCAATTACCATCTGAACGCTTGGTTGGAAGCTTCGCCGCCGAAGGTCGATCGCCAGCTCTCCCCGTTGGCTGCGCAGCGGAAGCAGTTGTTTCCCGACGAATTCGACGCGGTGCGTCCCGATTCGGACACCTTCCTGCCAGGCGACATCGCTTATTTTCGCCGCTGTTATCTGCTCAGCCGAATTGCCAATTGGGCGGGCGACCGACCACTACACGACCCGCTGCTGGCGGCTTGGTTCGCCGACGCAGACTCGGGACTCGACGCCAAACAAGTGCAAACGCTTGAGAAGGCCTCTCGACTGTTCGATTGGACGCTTCGCAACATTCAATTGCAGCCGATGCAATTTCCCGCCAACCCGCCCCGCGTCGGGCCCAATGAATTGCCCGCCGGGTTAATTGTCGATGGCCCCGGCTATCGGCAAACGCTGGAAGAATGTTTGTGGCGGGGCACCGGCGATGGCTTGCAGCGATCGCGTGTCTTCATGGCGTTGTGCCAACAAGCGGGAATCGATTGCTGCATGTTGGCGATCAAGCAACCCGATCGCGAGAATGTCGTGCCGTGGTTGGTCGGCGTCCGCAGTGAACAGCAGATCTTTCTTTTCGACGCGATGCTTGGAACGTATGTCCCCGGACCGGGACAACAAGGAATCGCGACCTTGGCGGATGCTAAATCCGATCCGTCGGTTTTGCGGCGGATGAAAATTGCGGGACTTTTTGACTATCCGGTCGATCCGTCTTGGTTGAAGAAGGTCGTCGCTTTCGTCGACGTTCCCAGCGAGGCGTTTTGTTGGCGGATGCAGGCCTTGCAGCGGGGGCTGACCGGCGACGCGCGGATGCGGTTGAGTTACGATCCAGAGACCTTTGAATCGTTGAAGGCGCTCGATTCGATCGATGATGTGGAAGCATGGTCGATCGATGCGTTGGCACGGCGTTATCAGTTTGCCATGCAGCGCGCGATGGCCGACGATCTGAAGGTCCTCATCGACCAACAGATGCGTTGGGGAATGTTGGCACCCAATTTCCCGCTTGCCAAGGCGCGCTGGAATCATCTGACCGGTGCCTTTGATGGCGGCGAACAGGACGGAGCGCGGATTCAGTACATGAACCTGCGGATCCCGGATACCGACATCGAAAACCTACCCTACGACGTGAACCTGCAAGTGCAACTGAACGCTCGCCGCCAACCCGGCCAGCCTCAGGAAGCGTACGACCAGCAGTTGCGAATCATCCAGGCTCAATATCGCCAAGCCAAACAGGCGGCAACGTTTTGGTTGGCTTTGATCCAGTTCGAAGACTCGCGCTACGAAAACGCAGCGACCTGGCAGCAGAAACGCGTCTTGGGCCGCGACATCCAGTCCCCTTGGGCGTCATCGGCTCGTTACAATGTGGCACGCGCGCTGGAGCATCTCGATCGTGATAAAGAAGCGATCGAATACTACAAGACACAACGAGATCCTCAAGAACATGGAAACCGTATTCGCGCTCGATTGCTGTCGCGCGAAGCGGATGAATGACACGATAATGACGATCGGGTCGCCTATAATCAAAGCTGGAAAAGGAGGATTATCCATGATGTTCCAGCAGTCCGCGCAACGAATCATTCGATGGGTTGCGGTGCCGACGAAAGCTTGGTGTGACGCATTTTTGCGTCTGCGGCGAGTTGCGATTTCGTTGTTGCTTGTTGCGTTTTTCCTCGTCGCAAACGTATTCAGCCAGGATGCGCAGCCCGGCGTGGTGGTCAACGTCGGGTTGCCGATCGACGACGCCGCCCAGCGACAGGTGGAATCGGCGATCAATACGCTTCGCCTGGCGGCCACACCGCAAACCGGACGCCAAACCATTGTCTTGCAGTTTGGCAATCCAGGGGATCCGGCTAGCGGAGCCGACACCGCATTCGAGCGTGGATTGCAGCTGGCCCGTTTCTTGACCAGCGAATCGGCAACCGATGTAAAGACCGTGGCCTATGTGGCTGGCGATGTTCAAGGGCATGCGGTATTGCCTGTGCTCGCATGCGATCAGATCGTCGTGGCGCCGGGAGCCCGATTGGGCGCGGCCGGAATCGATCAAGCCGCTGTCGATCCAGTCGTTCAATTGGCCTATGAATCGATTGCGGAACGACGGCGAACGATTCCGATCGGCGCGGTTCGAGCCATGCTGAATGCCGATTTGGAGCTGGCGCGGATCAGCCAGGTCGATGGTGGCGATCTATTCCTTTCGGGAGCGGAACTGACAGCGCTCCGCGATCAAGGAAAGGTCTGGAAAGAGGAACAACTTGCGCCCCAGGGTGAACTGGCAAACTTTGTCGGTTCGCAGATGAGGACCTATCGTTGGGCAACGCACGAAGTCCGCGATCTGGATGAACTGGCCACCGCGCTCGGATTGTCGCAATTGATCGAACCGCAATCGCTGTCCACAGAAAAATCACATGCCGTGCTGGCGGAGATCAACGGACCGATCAACCGACGCCGCATGCGTCGGGTCCACAACAACCTCGCTGACGCGATTGCGCGGCACGACTTGAATTACGTACTGCTGCATCTCAACAGTCCCGGAGGGGATTTGAACGAATCGCTGCAGTTGGGCGCGACGATTGCCAGTTTTCCAAGGCAGGGAATTCGAACGGCCGCGTTTGTCGACACGCAAGCGATCGGCGATGCCGCCTTGGTCGTGTTGGCGGCCCAGCAGGTCTACATGTCTCCAGATGCCTTCCTCGGAGGGCCGGGAGCCGCTTCGATTGACGCCGCGGCGTTGGATGATCTTGGCGAGGCGATCGACCAGATCGCACGTTCGACAGGCCGCAGTCCCGCGCTCTTGCGAGGACTGTTGGATCGAGATTTGAACGTCTTCGAATACCGGGACGCCCGCAGCGGTCGTGTTGCCTATTTTTCCACAGCGGAACATGCCGCCCGCGACGACGCACCACGCTGGACGCGGCAGGGAGAGGTTTCCCTGGCCGATGGAATCGCGGCCGAACAGGCGCTGCAGCTGGGGTTGATCTCGGGAATCGAATCCGATCTATCCAACGTTTGCCAGACCGTTGGACTCGATGAAATTCCCCAACGATTGGACGAACGGCGGATCGTGAATTTTGTTGAGAACCTAGGCCGTCAGGTTTGGTTGCCTCGCGTGCTGTTGTTTGTGGGATTCTTCATGTTGTCGGTCGAGATGGGCGCACCGGGGATCGGATTCCCCGGGTTCCTCGCACTGGTCAGCCTGATGCTGTTCTTTTGGATCCAAGCCGCTGGCGGAACCGCGGAATGGTTGGAGATCTTTTTGTTTGTCGGAGGCGTGGTCTGTCTGGCGGCAGAGGTGTTGCTGTTTCCCGGCTTTGGTGTGTTTGGCGTCGGCGGTTTGGTAATGCTGGTGGCCAGCCTGATCCTTGTCAGCCAAACCTTTGTGGTGCCAAACAATGCGTATCAATACAACCAATTGACCGGCAACTTGATCGGCGTGTTAGCGGCGATCGGCGGGATGTTGGGGGGCGGCCTGGCGCTTCGTTGGATGCTGCCTCAGCTACCCTTCTTCCGCCATCTAATGATGGTCGAAGACGAAGAGGAGAAGCAGATTCGGGCCGAAAACGAAGCGATCGTGCATTGGGATCATTTGCAGGGCCAGCGAGGAATAACGACGACACCGTTGGTCCCCTCGGGAAAAGCGCGGTTCGGCGAGGAATGGATCGCTGTGGTCAGCGATGGGCCAATGATCGATGCCCAGCGACCGGTGATCGTAAAACAGGTCTACGGGAATCGCGTCGTCGTCGAAGAGCTGTTCGACGAGGGAGCCGGCCCATAGGCTGCTGCCGGCCTACCAACCCGAGCAACCGATTTCTGAATCTGGCGCAAATTGGGGGGCTTGGCGGGTGGTCCTCTTACGGGATATCCCTTATCAAACAGGGAAGCTTACCGGTGGGGATCGCTTCCAATTATCGAACCGACGGCATGGAGCAACGTGGGTATGAACGACAACTATTTGAAAGTGGCACGTCTGGCAGCGGCTGCCGGCGCCGAGGTGCTGCTTTCCTATCAAGGACGGTTTTCGGTCCGCGAAAAGGCACCGCGCGATCTGGTCACCGAAGCGGATGTCGCGGCGCAGCAAGCGATCCAAAAGATCCTGCTCTCTAATTTTCCCGACCACGGATTTGTCGGCGAGGAGGAGGGGCATGACCAGGTCTCCGCCGAGATGTTGGCCGATCCGAAACACCCGCCGATCTGGATTGTCGATCCGTTGGATGGGACCGTCAATTACGTCCATCAATTGCAGAGCTTTGCGGTTTCGATCGCGATGTACCACGCCGGTGAACTGCAGATCGGGATCGTCCACGATCCGGTAACGAGAGAGATTTTCTGGGCCCAGCGCGGCGCAGGGGCGTTTCTGAACGATTGCCCGATTCAATGCAGCCAGACCGATCGCTTGGACCAAGCGCTGCTGGCGTGCAGTTTTTCAGCAGGCACGCAGCACGATTCGGCTGAATTAGGCCGTTTTGCCGCTGCCTTGGACGGAGCGCAGTCCGTTCGGCGACTGGGATCGGCGGCGTTGAACCTATGTTATGTCGCGGCCGGTCGACTCGATGGATACTGGGCGACCTGCGTCAAACCGTGGGATGTCGCTGCGGGAGCGTTGATCGTAACCGAGGCGGGGGGGCAGATCCGTGCCCTCTCGGGCGACCGCTTTGATCCCTGGAACCCGCGATTCGCGGCAACCGCCACCGAACCACTGAACGATCAGCTCCTTCGCTGCATTGCCTAACCCCCTCTGGCTGCGGTGATGGTCTTCGCAAGGCTTTCCGGTCTTGAGGATTATTTGGAGAAAATCAGTCCGTTTTGCAGCTGAAATCGCTAGATTACCCAATCCGATTAGTCGCAAGCTTTTTACTGGACGGCGAATGGCTTAAAATGGTGAAAGCTTTTCTGCGTTATACCGTGCCTGAACCGAAATGACACGTTCCCATCGATATGAAGCGACATGTGCCATTTCGGACCGCGTGATGTATAACCGTTTCCTCTCTTCCGATGGGTTTCGAGTGCGATTCAGGTCTGCAAATCGATTCGATTTCGCCCGAGTGTGGTGCACCTGGATCGTCTGTGCGCTGGTGTGTCTCGCGGTTCTCCCCTGCAATGCGCAAACACCCCCTCCGCTGAAGTTCCCCGATGGCATCGACGACCTGATCACACCTCAGGATGGATTGCCACCAGCGATCTATATGCTCGACGAAGGGACCCGGGTCTTCATCCCGATCACTCCCTATCGCGAGTTTGAGCGTCGCAACCAGGTTGTCGGCAGCACGCCCACGGGCCGGGCTCCCTTTACGTTTGATTCGATCGAAATTACCGGCGAGGCCAACGGCGGTCGCGCTGAATTGGACGTCGTGATGCGGATCGATCTCGATGCCAGCCTCAAGGGGGAGGTTGAAATCCCGCTGCAGATGAAGAACTTCCATCGCTTGAGTCCTTTCCAGGTCGATGGCCTTAGCGATTTCCGCGGAATGACCGATCCCAAGTTGGGCAGCCAAACCCTCCTGGGAACGCCGACAAAGCAACGGATCGTGGTGCAAGCGAAGTTTTCGGTCCGCGTGAATCAAACCGATGCCCGCCACAACATCGACTTTCGTTTGCCGATTGCCGCAACGACGATCAATTTAACCGTCGACCAGGAGCGCCCGTTTGCGGTCGTCACCGGGGCGACCAGCGAAGAGATCGTTCGGGCGCCGCAACCTGTCGACAAAGGGAAGAGCTTGATCCAACTGGAGGCCGCCGGCGGAGACTTCACGATGGCATGGGGGGCTTCCCAAGAGAAGGCTCCCGAAACCCAATCGCTGGAGGTTGAAGGGGACTGGAAAATCGATTGGCAGGATCCACAACAAACGCCCCAGATCGAGGTCACCTACAAAGTCCGTAATCTATCGGGCAACATCCAACCGTTTGAGATGCGGATTCCATCGCAATTTTCGATCTCGCCCCTTTCGTTTTCCGATGTCGCGATCAGCCCGATGGGAGACGATACGTACCGGATCACCCCGGCGCTATCCGAAACGCCGCGACTGACGTTTCAAATTCAGGTCGACGTTCCCGGTGCGGACTACCGAACCGAATCGCCGTTGCCGCTGGTGGGAATGTCGATCGCAGGAAGCGTGCGCGAAACCGGCACGATCAAAATTCAAACAACTCGCGATCATCGACTGCGTTGGTTGGAAGGCAATTTTGTGCGGCCGTTGATCTCCGCATCGAACAGCGAAGGGGACGGCCGCGCTTATGATTTCCGTTACGATCGCGGCGACTTTACGTTGCCGATTTGGTTGGCGGTCAAAGCCAGTGGGATGCGAATGCAGGTCGACTATGAAACCTCGATCGGCCCCGAATCGGTGAACCTGGATGTGTTGGTGAACGTGGCCGGATCGGGCACCACAGGACAGAGCTTGACGCTCGACTTCAAGCAGTGGGAACTGCAACGCATCAACGATCAATTGCTGGTCGATTTGGACATCGCGGGAGTCGAACCGGCGGCCGAAACGGTGCAGATCGAAGTCGATGAATTGATCGAAAACCTGAATCCAATTTCAGGTCAGCGCCGCCAATTGAAGCTGCAGTTCATTCGCGCACTTTCGGGCAGCGAGGGGAAAGTCACGTTCGACATCCCTACGATCAATCGGCCCGCCAAGCGACGCAGCGATGTGATCTATACACCGGGCCAAGTGCGCGTGCTGGAGAAAGAAAACGTCACCATCGCTTTTAATCCCGCCAACAGCAACGGCTTGGAGCAATTGGTCGACGGAACGTCGACCGGTGCACGCGTCTATCAATTGCTGTCGACCTTTGGCAAAGCGCGATTGACGCATACCGTCGCCCGCCGCAAGACCCAGGTCCGCACTGCCGTGGCCGCCGAACTAGCGATCAATGGCGATCAGTGTTTCTTCAGCCAACGGCTGGCGATCGAATTCACCGAAGGCACGCTCGCTTCGTTGCAATTGACTTCGCCGCGCGACGATTTGAAAAATTGTTCGGGCACGATCGATGGCAACCCCGTGTTCTTGAAGCGTGAAAGCGACACGACCTATCAAGTTCGCTTCGATCCTTTGCCGCCAGGCAGTTATGTATTGGAACTGACGCAACCTTTTGCGTTTCCCAGCCAGGTCGACGAGGATGTCGCCACAGTCGACCTGCCGCTCAGCCTGCCCTTGGAATTGGCTTCCGGTGGCGAATTCGAAATGCCATTGAATGTCGTTGCGGAGGCTTGGTCGCGCGATGAACAAGAGAGTTCCGATAAACAGCCGGGCGCGATCCTGGTCATTCCCGGTCTGACCCCGACGATTCAATTGGTCCGGCAACGCCAACGCGACGAGGCTTCGCTGTACGTCGACCGGTTGTGGATCCAATCGATGATAGGCAGCAGCGTGCGGCGGGAAAAAATTGTCGCCCGCGTTCAAGGATTTGCTTCGCATTTAGAATTGGAAAGCCAGCAATGGAATGAAGACATCCAAGTCCGCGCGATCGTCGATGGCGTCGATCTACGCGACTTTGTGCATCAGGGAAATCGTCTGCTAATTCCACTGCCACAGGGCCGGGACAGCGCGATGGTGGAGGTCTGGATTTGGGATCGCAATCAGGCAACGCCGGGAATCGTGGATGAAATCACCCCGCACGTCAAATTGAACGCCCCCTACGGGGAGTGCTATTGGCAACTGGTGCTTCCTTCCGGACAGCATTTGGTTTATGCAAGTTCCGAGGCGGGACGGGCGATGCAATGGCAGTGGCGGGGACTGTTCCTAGCCCGCCGACCGATCCTGTCGACGGCTGAATTGGAGCGACAATTCGAGATTAGCACGTCGGAGACCTTGCCGCCGTCGAATATCTACCTGTTCACGCCCGTGGATTTAAATACGTTGCGGGCGACCGCAGCGCCTCGAAGTTCGATCTGGTTGTTTGTCGGGGGGATCACGCTGATCCTGTCGACGGCGATTGTCTACATCCGTCGCTTGCGAACTCCCTTCACGTTCTTGGTGCTTGGGTTTGTTTTGATCGGAATGGCGGTAACGTTTCCCGATCTGGCGGTGATCTTCGGCCAAGTGAGTTTGTTGGCGTTGCTGTTGACGGTCGTTTTGTTGGCCATCCGATCGGCCATCGCCGGTTGGCCTCAAGCCAGCGTGTTCGAAAGTACGCGGCCCCGCGAGGGTTCGACGCGCAGCGTTCCCAACCCCGTGGTTGTCGGATCGACCCAAAGCCTCGATCCGCGACGCATTGGGCCTTCCGTCGAGGCGCACTCATGATCGCCGCGTTTTGCGTCCCACCGCGGTTGCTACAAGCGACGCTAGTCGGCATCGCGCTGGTGACTTTCGCCGCAAGCCTTGCGAGTGCCCAGGAACCGTTGCCCCCCGACGATCCAACGCGCGTCAAATACCGTCAGATCTTCATCCCCAAACGGGATGAAACCAAACTGATACCGCCCGACTACGAACCGATCTCAAGGAGTGAACTGAAGCGTGCATTGAGCAATCTGCAAGGTTCGTCCGACGACAAAACGGTGGTTCCCGAACTGGTCCAATTGCAGCTGATGGCGCGTTATTCCGAGAATGCGTTGCAATCGATAGGAACTTCTTTTCTTGAATTCCAATATCAAGATGATGCACCGGGGAAGGTCAGTTTAAGTCCTTTGAATCTAGCGGTGTTGCCAACGGCATCGTTTGCCGGATCGACGACGGCGCGGCTGAGCACGTCGTTGGACGGCCAAGCCACAGCACGGGTCAGTGGCGATGAACGGATCGAATTTGCATGGAGTCTGCAGGGGCAATCGATCGCTGCCGGCACTCGATTCTCGATGCGGTTGCCAGCGACCGGGACAGGCAAGGTTTATCTTGCGCTTCCCAAAGGCTTTGAGATTGAAACGCAAGCCGGCGCGATCCAACCCGTCGATTCTGCGTCCTCCGTTCGAGACAACCTCCTGCTACGCGACGATGAAGACTTTTTTTTGTTGGAACTAGGCGGCAGCAACCTGATCGAATTTTCGATCGTTAAGACAACGTCGTCTCCGGTCTTGAGCGAAGTCGTGATGCGGGAGGCGTTTGGGAAATATCAGATCCGCGAGGACAGCGTCGGCTGGGATTTTACGTTTGATTTCACTTGGCCACGGGAGAACGGTCCGTTAACGTTGCAATTGCCCAACGGTAGCGCCCCGACGTCTCTAATCGTCGATTCGATGGCACGTCCTTACGAAACGACGACCGACAACGGGCAAACGTTGATCTCTTTAAATCCAAGCGACTGGACCGACGTAACGTCGTCGATCGATCACCGTTTGCAAATCGTCGGTCTTTCAGCGCCACTCAAGTCGGGCTGGGTCACGCTCCCCAAGATCAGTTGGCGGAACAGCCAAGTGGTGATGTCGGGGAGTGGATCGATGTTGCGATTGGACCTTTCGTACCCGATCGAATTGATCGATGTCGACACGTCGACACGGTGGACCATCGAAAATTCATCGCGCACCGATGTCGAAGAGAGCTACCAGTTTTCGGGAGCCTCCTGGGACGCGCCGTTGCAATTGTTCTTACAGCGCGACGATTCTCAAGCGACGGCAACCAATGCGTTGCGAATGAACATCGGAAGCGATTCGTTGCAAGCGACCTGGGATAGTTTTGTCGAATACAAGGTTGCCATGCTGCCTGCCGAAGATGATCAAGAACCCGCGCTGCGGTTGCCGACGATCGGACCGATCTCGCTGGAAATCGAAGACGGTTGGGAGATCACCAGCGCTGTCGTGGTATCGAGCGGACGGGAGGTCGAGCGCGTCGGGGGCAAAATCGATCGGTTGACAATCTGGCCCGAACCGGACGAAGTCAACGGCAAGGTATTCCATGTCCGTGTGAAAGGACGCCGGCCGCTGCCTCCGCAGGATCGAGTCAGCATCCCGCCGATCTTCTTTGTTCGCTGGGAAACGATCCCGACCAGCGAGTATGTGATGTTGAGCGCTTCATCGCGGATCCAATTCCGTAGCAACCAGGGACTGCAGCAGAACCGGATTTCAAATAAGCAATTGCCAACGATCGTCGCCGAATTGTTTGGGGATCCCAACACGGCGCAGTGTTATTTGGCAATCGATTCGACCCGCATGCCATCGATTGAATTCGATCGCCCCGCGTCGCGATTTGATGCTCGCGTCGATGTTTCGGCAACATTTCACGATGGCCGAATCACCGAACAATTTACGATTGGGATCGAAAACGTCTCGGGCAAGTTAGAAGACTTGGTGGTCCGATTTCCCGAATCCCGGCAGGAACCGATCCGGTGGTCGGTCGCCGACACCGCACGCAACCACGATGATGCCACAGGGCGTAAATCGATATTGGCCAAGCGACAGTCGACCGAAGATGGTGCGGAGGTCTGGCAGTTGCGGGCGCATGATCGCTTCGACGACGGAACCGTGATCGTGGGAACGCGCGAGATCGGCGAAGCGGAACTGCGGATCGATTTGCCGAGCATTCCGCTGGCGTTTAATCAGCGTGGGATCGTTCGCACCGACCGGTCTGTCGAAGTGGTTTCGGTCAGCCCCAATATCGTGCGAATCCCAGAGCCCAAGCGGATACAAACCGAAGTCCCCCTGCCGGTGCTGCGCTACGATCCGACCGTGGACGGCCAAGTGACCGTTCAGGCGCGGAAAAACAAAGCATCACTACCGATCATCCAACAGCAACAGATCACCGTTGTCGCCGATGCATCGGGGGCCGAACGCATTTTTGTCGAGATCAATCCTGATTCCTCTGGGTTGATTATCGTCCAACACGAACCGGCGTTGCGATTGGAACGGGCGATCGGTGAACAATCCGAATTGCCGACCGAAGCGGTCCGTGTCTCCGAATCGGCAGTGACCTGCAAGTTGGCAACCCAGAGATCGCTGCTATTGGTGTTTACGGTCAATCGCGCCGCTCAAGTTTGGGGACGTGTTTGGCAACCGCCACGCGTGCAGTGCCAGAACGCGGTCCTGCAATCGAGCCTACGATTGTTGTTGGGCCCCGACAGTGTCGACATTCACCGCGACGTGTGGCGGCGAGACAACCAATTTCCGCAGGACGAACCGCCGGCCTACGTTATCGAATCGGTCTCGGTTCCACTGACCTCCGCAGCCGCATCGCTGGAGGCGCGATCGCCAATGATTTTGCTGCGCAGCGAAACGATGACCGGCTTGCAATTTGGGGCCGCCATCCTGCTGGTGGCGTTTGGATGGGCGACCGCACAGTGGCGAATCTTTGGAATCTTGGGATCGGCGTTTTTGCTGATTTGCCTGCTCGGCGTGCTGGCCGACTGGCAGATCAATTGGATGTTACTGCCATTACTACCCTATGCCATCGGTGCGTTGATCGCATCGCTTTTGGAATGCCGTTCGGTCGCGCGGATCGAAGAGGACGCAGCGGGGGAAACCGGTAGCCGATCTTTGGTGATGCGCGTCTTGATCGGTTGGGCCCTTATTGTTTGCTGGGCAGTCGCCGCCAACGCGCAAACCCCACCGATAACGCATTCGCTGTTGATCCCCACCGACGACGGAGGCGCCCCGAGTGACAAGGTCTATATACCGCCGACGCTCTACCAGCAACTGCTGCAACGCGAATCGAAGGCCTTTCAACTCTCCAACGCCCACGTCTCCTCGGCCCGCTACATCGTCGACATTCGCTCCAACGCATTTGTTGCCGAACGCGACGCGGCCCGAGTTCAGGCAACTATCGGAATCGAAAACCCTGAACTGGCCAACTCGGTGGTGCTGGCGATCCGGCAGCAGCCATTCCGCCAAGCGATTCGCCGCATCGACCTGTTAGTGGCAGGAGACGTGATCGCGATCCGCCGCCCCGCGCTGGGTGACGACAAGATCATTTTGCAGTTGAACGGCCAACCCAGTGCGACGGTTCGATTTTCGTTGTCGGTACCAACGCAGATCGACGAAGCGACCGGACGACGTGAATTGCTGCTGGAGATTCCACCGGTCTTAAACTCTCAATTGGCTGTGATGTACGACGATGAGGTCCGGGACGTCGAAGCCGTGTCGAGCCTTGGTGTCGTCGTCGCCAATGCGGCGACCCAGTCACTGTCCGCGGATTTAGGGCCGGTAGAAAACCTGCAGGTCGTGTGGCGGAAACAGAACGCGGCCCCGACGGTGCCCTTGGTCAACACCCGCCGCTGCTGGTACCTGCATCTAACGCCCCAGCAGGTGGCTCGCGAGGTGCAACTGGATTTTGTTCAACCCGCCGATGGATCGACGGTCGATCGTGTCGAATTGAATTTCGACACAACTTCGATTCCCGTCGTCACGTCGGCTGGATGGCGACTGGAGGCGTCGCGGCTGTTGGAGGGGGAACGAACGGCATTAACGTTTGTGTCCACCGGAGACACAAACGAAGGCCTGCGATTGCTGTGGTCCAGTTCCCGCGACGGCGAACTGTCACAAACGATCCGCTTGGTTGACATCCGATCGGCGGCGACCGAGGAACATAGCCCCGAAGTCTTGGTGGCGATCGCGGCACCGGCCAATTGGACGATTGAAGATCCGTTCGAATCGCTGGCCACGGTGGTCGATGCCAATGCGTTTTTATCGCATTGGCCGACGCGAACCGGTCCGTTGAGCAAGGTGTTCCGCAGCGAATATAAAGGACCGATCCCCTTCCGATTGCGGAAGAACGATGTCCGACACGCGCTTGCCGACGATTTGCATCAGATCAACTTCGAAACCGATCGGCTGGATATCAATTACAAGGTTTCAGTCCAGGACTACGCGACCGCGGGTGAAAGCATCCGCTTGCGTGTTCCTAAGAACTTGCAAATCGAGAGTTCGATTCTGCAGGGAGAATCCGTCCCTCACAAACGCCTGCCATTTGACGACCACGACGAAATTGTGATCCGTTGGCGAGCGAATCCCGATCCGTTTGTCGAGTTATATGTCAAGGCATCGGTGGCGGTCAAACTAGACGTTCCGCTAAGCGTACCGCGAATCTTCCCGAGCCAATTTACGCTGACCAGCAGCGAATATCAGTGGAGTCGCGTTTCGGACGTCGCGTTGGAATGGTTGAAACAAGAAGCGTTTGAAGACTTGCGGTTCGATGTGACGGGGGTGGAACAACTGCATGCGCAAATGTTTCCCGTGACTCGCTGGAACCTAGACGTTCAATGGCTTTCCGAACCCGTGTTGCCTGGGGAATTTCGGTTGCAAAAAGTCACGCCGCGAATCGAATCCGAATCGGTTACGGTCGTCAGCTGGAAAGACCGCGCCTGGTCGGCCAAGGCCTATTTCGATATCCATGTTCAACAGGGCAACATCGATTACTTTTCGTTTGAAGTCCCCGCCAGCTGGTTCGGCGAAGTTTCTATCGACGACGACCTGCCCTGGATTGCCATGCCTTCGGTGAATCGCGATTCGAAGATCATCCTTGTCTTACCGTCGCGGCAGGCTGCCAATCGCTATCGGATCACAATCCGCGGCGGGCCAAGGGCCACGGCCAGCGAAAGCGTCACGGTTCCCACCGTCCGTATTTTGGAAACGGGCAAACATCGACACTTCTTTGCCGTCCCTCGCCGATTGACCAATGAAGCGATCGCGTGGAAAGTCACGTCGGCCAATGAGATCACGCTGCGAACACCGTTGGCAAGGGCATCGGGAGTTCCCGATGACCACGTGACCTACGAAGCCAACCCCAACTTTTCGGCCAGTCTAAATCCGGTGCTGGACCTAACGATCGAACCTTTGGTCTCGTTGGCCTCGTTTGAATACTTCGAAACCGCAATCGCCGCCCACGTTCGCTGCAAGTGGGATTTTGTTCCCGCCGGCCGCGATCTGTTGTCGGTGCAGATTCCTGAGGAATACAAAGTCGTCGCCGCGCGGATCAACGATATGGAGGCCGATCTTCATCGTCGTCCTGCGGGCGTCCTCGATGTGCAACTGCTGTACAGCCAGTTGCCCCAACAGATCGAATTATTGGTGGAGGTACCGCGAAGATCCGATCCGAAGTTCGCGGAATTGCGGATGCCCAAAGTTGTGGGAGTACCGGTAAAAGAAACGTGGTTCGTGGTTCAGGCAACCGCCGGCGGTGGGGCATTCCAGCGAACTCCTCAAGAAACGGTGGCACCGTCTGGATGGGACGTCGTGACCGCGCAAGAACGGCTACAGGCTCAAGCCGAATCAATCATCACCTGTTTGGACAACGCCACCGAATCGTTACAAGAACGAACCTCGTACGAATTGGTCCATTGGTTGACCCCCTGGCTGAACCGTTTCGAAGACGCGGTGGAAAGCTTGGCGACCTACGGTACGGCGGTCGAGCCGACGATTGAAGATTTAAGAACGCGGATGGATCAGTTGGTCGAACAAGCGGGAGTGGAAACGTTGGTCCGCCAGGCGTTGGAACCTGCGGCAAAGATCGCTTACTCTCCCGAACAGGAAGGAGGCGTCTATCACGCCGAGGGCCAACAAGACCAGATCCTCATCACTTTCCACGCCGCTGAGGACTTCAACCAATTCGCTCCACTGGCCCAAGCGGCCGCGATTTGGAGCGGCCTGTTTTTGCTGCTTGCCGCGATAACGTACGGTTTGCGAGTCCGTGATCCATCGCTTGGCAACTTGATTTGGATTGCAATGTTGGGGCTGGGAGTCTACACCTTTTGCCCCCGTCCCTGGGCGAATGTGTTATTGGTCGTCTTGGCCGGGATAGCTATTTTAGCGGTGCTGATGATCTTCCGCCGTGGCCGCGTGGTGAGCGTCTAACGGGCTCCACCACGAAGCAAGTGGGCGGCGATTATTCGTAGGTTAACAGCGAGTGCAGTGGATATTTTTTTAACCGCTGTTCACCGCCAAGGCCCTTCAGGTTGATCACGAACGCACAGCCCACAATCTCCGCGTCACACTTTTCCAACAACTGGCAACAAGCGTCCACGGTTCCACCGGTGGCCAGCAGATCGTCTAACACCAGCACCCGTTGCATCGGTGCAACCCCATCGACATGCATCTGAACCGTGTCGGTTCCATATTCGAGTTCGTAGGTCAGCGAATGGGACGCAAAGGGAAGCTTGCCAGGCTTGCGAATTGGCACAAACGCCGCATTCAACCGGATCGCCAATGGCGCTGCGAAAATAAATCCTCGGGCTTCGGCAGCGGCGACGACCTCAATGTTTTGCCCTTCAAAAGGAGCGGCCAAGCGATCGATCACCGCCGACATTGCGGCAGGGCTTTTTAGCAGCGGAGTGATGTCGCGAAACAAGATCCCTGGTTTTGGGAAATCGGGGACGTCGCGGATGTAGTCGCGGAGGTCGATCGAAGCGTCGGTCATGCGGATTTCCTGGTGGAGGGACGCGAAACAGAGGACGCTCAATTTATCAGGTTGTCAAGAATTCAGAAACTGCCGAACCGACATCCCTAGATGACGTAGCCCGTCGCGTAGAAAGGACCGAACCCAAGGCGCGGTTCCAAGGTCGTCGCCAATTCCGGGCAGGCAGATCATCGCGACGATCAGCAGAAGCATGCCGCCGAGTGCGATTCCAGAAACACTCGACCCGGCATCTTTGGGCACACTGCTCCAAAACACCCAACTCCGTTTGACGCCCTCTTGAGGCGTCGCATCCTTTCCGCGGCTCACGCCAATCTTGGCGTCTCCATTGGCTTCGGTGCACATCCATTGTGGGTGGACCTGCGTTCGTTCATCGAGCAACGTCAACATCCATTCGTAGTCGCCGCGGACTCGCTGAACGAAACGCTTCTCAACGCGCAGCGTGAAGCCTTCGATCGATGTGTCTTGCACGGTCACCGGAATCCGTCTCCGTCCTACCTTTAACGAACCCGTGGCACGCTTCCCGTTTACCGGGCATCGAAAAAACGAAACATTGTTGGTGGGAACACTCATGCAGTTCGCTCAGGCAAGATTCGCGGGGCGGTATCTAAACCCTAGTTCCGTTTTGACGACAACGATCGCCCCAATAACCTTTGATAGCAGTTCTTGTTTAACTTTGTGGCAAGCTTTGACGGTCGGGAAAGACACTCGGATTGTTCTCAGCAATTTCGATTTGATGGTCGGAATAGTCGATCCAACAAAGGAATACATATCTAAACAAAGGAACGGCTGGGATGAATGTAATCGATCGACGAGTCTTTTCGACCTTCTGGGTCGTAGCATCGTTCGTCGCAAGCAGCTTCGGTCAAAGTCCACCGCAGCCGGGAAACCCGCCGCCGCGCAGTTCCGGAATTGGATTGACCAGTGAAGATGTGGTGCCCGAGATTCCAGGAGAGATCCTCAGCCAATTGCCCCCTGGTTGCACGGCAACATGGAACGGTCAGTCCCCGTCAGCTCAATTGTTGATGCCACAGATGTCGCCCCCCGCTAGCAATGCCCCCGCCCCGGTCGATCCGTACACGGCGGCAGCGAATTCCGTGGGCAACCGCAGCCACATGATCCATGGAAGCTACCGATACGAAGCGGCAAGCGTTCCCGATAATTCGATCCGCGCCCAATTGGCCGCCGCGCATCGAATGGCTCAATTGGAAAAGGACGACCCGCTATCGCTAGCCCCAAGCGACGATCCTCTTTCACTCGGCGGAGGAGATGATCCACTGGGCGGTTTGGGTCCACGAAATCGCCGATCGCGCGGCGGCGGTGATAGCGCCGCGCCTGCCACAAAGGCGCCCAAGACTCCCGACCCGCACGAGGCCTTGTGGGCCGAAGACTGCTATCCCTCGGCGGCAACCTGCGCCAAATGCCATCCAAAACACTACGAAGACTGGCGAGCGAGCAGCCACGCCTATGCGGGAATCTCGCCGATGTTCCAGGTCTTCGAACAGACGATCAGCGAATTGTCCCAGGGGACGGTCGGTTACTTCTGCGTCCGCTGCCACATGCCCGTTGCGACGCAGATGAAAACGGTCGAGCGATCGACGACGATCCTCGACGCACCGGTCGTGATTCGCGAGGGGATCACCTGCATCGCCTGCCATCGCGTCAACGAGATGTACAACAAAGTCAACGGAGCTCGTCGGATCGAACCGGGCGATATCCACGCCCCGGTCTATGGAAACGTCGGTGGTTCGGGCGTCGCTCAAGCGATTGCAGAAAAGGATAAGCACAAGCTGAAACTGAGTCCCGACGACAAGGGACCCGGCCAGGCGATGCACCTGGAGGGACGCTTCTTCGAACCGCTCTCACGCAGCGAGTTCTGCATGCCATGCCACCAGGTGGCGGTCCATCCGGGGATCGCGTTGGAGGTCGTTTGGAACCAATACCGCAACTCACCCGCCTGGAAAAACGGCGTTTCGTGTCAGGATTGCCACATGGGGCACACCCCTGGCAAAGCTTACGGATACGCTTGCGAACCGATTGCTGAACTGGCGGGCAAGCCGTTTGGTCCCCCGCGGAAATTCTCCAATCACAATTTCTGGGGCCCCAATTATTCGATCGCCCACCCCGGCGTCTTCCCTCACAATCCCAAGGCCGACCGCTGGTCGCCTCGCGAATGGTTATCGTTCGATTGGCGCGCCGGTTGGGGAACCGAGGAGTTCGAACGCAGTATCC